>JBIQMO010000147.1:0-9311 GCA_044463245.1 Gemmatimonas aurantiaca | reverse complement strand
GCCGTATGAGCGACCGCTCATACGGCTCGAAATTAAAGACCTGACCCCGTCGGCCGGCAGTTCCTGAACCCTGAACCCTGCCTCCTGAACCCTGCAGTTCCCCCATGCCCCCACCCTTCCTCCCCGAATCCGATATCTATCCCGCCGGGATCGCCGGTGTGGAGGCGCGGTTCGTCACTCTTCCCTCCGGGATCCGGGTGAGGGTGGTGGAGAGCGGGCCGGAGGATGGAGAGGCGGTAGTGATGCTGCCGGGGTGGGGGTGTTCGGCGTATGCCTTCAGGAAGAACGTGGGGGCGTTGGGGGAGAGAGGGGCGAGGGTGGTCGCCGTGGAAATGAAGGGGCAAGGTTGCAGCGACAAGCCGCTCGGAAACGGAGAGTACAGCGTGGAGGCGCTCACCGAGCATGTGATCGAGGTGCTCGATGCACTCGAGATCGACAGTGCCACACTGGTAGGGCTCTCCCTGGGCGGGCTCGTTGCTGTGCGGGTGGCGCTGCAGGCGCCGGAGCGGGTGAGGCGGCTCGCGCTCCTCGATCCAGTGGGATTCGGGCGCGTGCGGCTCGTCGGGTTGGCGCGGCTCTTTCCGGTGAGTGTGGGTGGAGTGTTCCCCAGGATTGCGGCGCGCCGCTGGGCATTCGCGCTGGCGCTGCGCGCTGCATACGGATCGCGTGCGAGGCCGAATGCGCGAGACGTGGACGAGTACTTCGCGCCTGCGCGCGACCCCGCGTTCGTGCAGACGCTATGGGCGCTGCTGCACGAAGTCGACTGGCGACTGCTCACCACCGCGGAGCTGCGGCGGCTGACGATGCCGCTGCTCGTGATCTTCGGGAGTGAGGATCGGCTGGTACTGCCGGGGGATGCGGAGCGGCTGACGCGTGAAGCGCCCGACGGGCGCGTGATGTTCATCGAGGGAGCGGGGCACGCGAGCCCCGAAGAAGCGCCGGAGGAGGTGAACGCGGCGCTCGCCGAGCTCATTCTCTAGGGTGACATGGGTACGCAACGACTCGAGGCATTCAGCGATGGTGTGATCGCCATCATCATCACGATCATGGTGCTGGAGCTCCGCCCGCCGCACGAGACGGATCTCCAGGCACTGCGTCCATTGCTGCCCATCTTTCTCAGCTACGTACTGAGCTTCGTGTATCTGGGGATTTACTGGAACAACCACCATCACATGCTGCACGTCACGGAGCGAGTGGATGGGGGTGTTCTCTGGGCGAATCTGCACCTGCTCTTCTGGCTCTCGCTCGTCCCATTCGTGACGGCGTGGATGGGCGAGAACCACTTCACTTCCGTGCCCATGGCACTGTACGGCGCGGTGCTTCTGATGGCGGGAGTCGCCTACCTGATACTGCAACGGGCGATCATCAGGAGGCAGGGGGCCGATTCCATTCTGGAGGTTGCCGTGGGACGCGACCTCAAGGGGAAGCTCTCGCCGGTCTTCTACCTGCTCGCCATCGTCGCGTCGTTCATCCGGCCGTGGATCGCCGGGGTGCTCTATGTTCTCGTAGCTCTGATGTGGCTCATCCCCGACCGTCGCATCGAGCGGACGATGGAGCACCAGGCAGCGCTGGCGCGCCGAATCGACGACCCCGAGGCGGGCGAGTAGGGGGGCGCTCCATCGCACGGATTGTCGGAGCATCGATGTGGCCGGCAACCATACCGTCGCCGGAATTGTCTTTTTTGTGATGCGGTAGGACGTACCAAACACCCAGGAGACCGACTGTGGCGCACACGGAGTGGTGGGATGTCCTCTCGCGCGATCTTCGCTACGCTCTCCGGGGCCTGCGCGCGAGGCCTGGATTCGCGGCTGCAGTGGTGCTCACACTCGCACTCGGGATCGGTGCGAACGCCGCGATCTTCTCGGTTGTGGATCGCCTCCTCTTCCGTCCGCCGCCGATGCTCACGGAGCCGGCGCTCACGCACCGTGTCTACATCTCGACCAGCTACCGCGGCGAGAAGTTCGTAAACAGCAGCGTGCAGTACGCGCGCTACGTGGATCTAACGAAGTGGTCGAGATCGTTCTCACGAACGGCCGAGGTCACGACTCGCGAGCTCGCCGTTGGTGTGGGTGCTGACGCGCGTGAGATGCAGGTCGGTGCGGTGAGCGCGAGCTTCTTCGGATTCTTTGACGCTCCGCCGGCGCTCGGCCGCTACTTCAGCGCCCAGGAAGACACCCCGCCCGACGGGACGCCCGTGGTAGTGCTGAGCTACGCGATGTGGCAGACTCGATACGGCGGCCGCTCCGACGCGCTCGGCTCCACGCTGCAGATCGGACCTACCGTGTACACCGTGATAGGAGTGGCGCCCAGGGGGTTCGTAGGACTCTGGGCGGAGCAGCCGCCGATCGCCTACATCCCGATATCGTCGTACGCGGCGGGGGTCGGTATCCGCTTGAAGGACGAGACGTGGTGGGACACCTACCGCTGGACCTGGGCGTACATGATCGCCCAGAGGAAGCCGGAGGTGAGCCTGGCGGCGGCGAACGCGGATATCACGGGGGCATTGAAGCGCAGCTACGCGGCCGAAGATGAGAAATATGGGCAGAGCAGGGCAAACAGCGCTGACAGGGTGCGCGACCACGCCCTTGTCGCCTCCATCCTGAGCGAGCGCGGACCCAACCAGAGCAGCACCGCGAAGGTCGCCGCTCTGGTGGGCGGGATGGCACTCGTGGTCCTGCTGATCGCCTGCGCCAACGTGGCCAACCTCCTCTTCGCGCGCGCGATGCGACGCAGGAGGGAGATTGCCGTGCGCGTGGCGCTCGGCGTTAGCCGGAAGCGCCTCCTCTCGCAGCTCCTCACCGAGAGCGTGCTGCTCGCGGCGCTGGGTGGGGTCGTGGGATTGATCCTCGCACAGTGGGGCGGAGCTGCGCTACGTGCGGTGTTTCTTCCGCCCGGCGCCGAGTCGCCGGTGATGGCCGACACCCGAACGCTCGTTTTCGCGGGGATCGCGGTGGTGCTGGCCGGAATCATCACCGGCCTGGCACCGGCGTTCCAGGCGGGGAGGACCGATCTCACAGTGGATCTCAAGGCCGGCCAGCGCGAGGGAGTCATCCACAAGTCTCGCACCCGCGTCGCGCTGCTCCTTCTGCAGGGTGCGCTCTCGGTGGTGCTCCTCATTGGCGCCGGCCTCTTCGTGCGCAGCCTGAACAACGTGAAGAACGTCCGACTCGGCTACGACGCGGACTCGGTGCTCGTGGTGGAGCTCTCGATGAGGGGCGTGGAGCTGGACAGCGTGCAGGCGTTGACGCTCCGGCGGCGGATGCTCGAGCGGGCGCAGGGGATCCCGGGCGTGGAGCACGCTGCGCTCAACGTCACGCTCCCCTTCTGGAGTACGTGGAGCATGAGCCTGAGCGTCCCCGGCATTGACTCGGTGGACCGGCTCGGACAGTTCAACCTCAACTCGGTAACGCCCGATTACTTCGCCACGATGGGAACGCGCATCGTGCAGGGAAGGGGAATCGGGGCGGAGGATGTGTCCGGCGCGCCAGGTGCGATCGTGGTGAGCGAATCGATGGCGAAGAAGCTCTGGCCGGGTGAGAACGCCCTGGGGAAGTGCGTCAAGATTGGCGAGCACACCGATCCGTGCAGCTACGTCGTCGGCGTCGCCGAGGACATCAAGAACAACAAGTTGAGCGACGATCCGGGTCTCTTTTACTACCTGTCGGCCGACCAGTACCACCCGGAACAAACGGGGCTCCTGCTGCGCACCCGCGGCGACCCGAAGAGCCAGGTCGAGACCGTGCGACGCGAGCTCCAGAAGCTGATGCCAGGTGCGTCGTACGTCACGCTCACTCCCCTCTCCGACGTCGTGGGACGACAGATGCGATCGTGGTCGCTCGGCGCCACCATGTTCATGGTATTCGGAACGCTGGCCCTGGTCCTGGCGACGATCGGCCTGTATGGCGTGATCGCGTACAACGTAGTGCAGCGCTCGCACGAGATGGGCGTGCGCATCGCGCTCGGCGCTCAGCAGGGCGACGTGGTGTGGCTCGTGGTGCGGCAAGGGCTCCTGCTCGCTGCCGTGGGAGTCCTCATCGGCGGGCTCGTCGCCTTCGCGACGGCGAGCCGGGTGGAGCCGCTCCTCTTCCAGGAGTCGCCGCGCGACCCGCTGGTATACGGCGGCGTGGTTCTCCTCATGCTGGCCGTAGCCGCAGCCGCCAGCTTCATCCCCGCGCGCCGCGCATCGCGGGTCGATCCGAACGTGGCGCTTAGGGCGGAGTAACGACGGGGTCAGGTCTTTAATTTCGAGTCGTATGGCCGCTGGCCATACGACTCGAAATTAAAGACCTGACCCCGTCGTTACTCCCGCCGGATGCGGGAGTCGCATCACTCTGGATGCGATCCGCGTACTATATGCGCGGTCCGGATCGGCGTGTCCGGCCGCACCAACCCACCTAACGGGTGTCGTCGCAAGGTCTTGCGTACGAATTCCCTCCACCTCACCCACTCGAGCTCGGCTGTGGCATGTCCACTGCCAGTGCGGAGCGCCATGACTACTCCCACCTTCTCTCGCCGGAGCTTCCTCGGTACATCGACTCTCGCGGTCGCGGCGACCGCGTGCGGCGTGTCCGGCGGCCAATCGCAGAACGTGGCCGCCCAGGAAACAGACCTCCCCAAGCCGATCGCTTCGCTCACATCGATGGCCGATCAGGCGACGCCGATCTCCAACGATGAGCGCCGCGCAAGGCTCGACCGGGCGCGTGAGCTGATGCAGAAGAACAGGGTGGACGCCGTAGTTCTTCCCGGCGGCACCTCGCTGCGCTACTTCACCGGTCTGCAGTGGGGGATCAGCGAGCGACTCCTGGCGCTCGTGCTGCCCGCGAAGGGGAAGCCCTTCCTGGTCACGCCGCACTTCGAAGAGGCGCGTGCCATGGAGCAGCTCGAGGACGGCCCCATCGGCACCGGTGCCGACATCCTCACATGGCAGGAGCACGAGAGCCCGTACGCACTCGTGGCGAAGGGGCTGAGAGACCGCGGCATCGGCTCCGGTACGATCGGCGCCGAGGAGACGCTGCGCTTCATGTTCGCCGACGGGATCGCTCACGCCGCGCCGGCCCTGAAGATCGTCAGCGCCACGCCCATCACTGCGGGTTGTCGGACGGTGAAGGACCACCACGAGATCGCGCTCATGCGCCTCGCATGCGCCGCCACCCTCCGTGCCTACAGGGCGGTTTACGAGTCGCTCGCCGAGGGGATGACGCAGGCCACCGTACGCGATCTCATCTCCACCGCGCACCGCAAGCTCGGCTTCACCGGCGGCGCGAGCGTCCAGGTAGGCGAGTACTCGGCGCTCCCCCACGGTTCGCGCACTCCGCAGACGATCCGCGAAGGGACGATCGTCATGGTCGATGGCGGCTGCACCGTGGAAGGATATCAGTCCGACCTCACCCGCACCTTCGTGCTCGGCAAGCCGAGCGACAAGATGAAGCAGGTCTTCGACATCGTGCACAGCGCCCAGTCGGCGGCGCTGGCCGCGGCCAGGCCGGGCGCCGAGTGCCAGTCGGTGGATGCAGCGGCGCGGAAGGTCATCGTGGATGCGGGCTACGGTCCGGACTACACCTACTTCTCGCACCGGCTCGGCCACGGAATCGGGATGGACGGGCACGAGTGGCCCTACCTCGTGCGCGGCAACACACTCGCGATGGAGCGCGGCATGACCTTCAGTGACGAGCCGGGGATCTACATCCCGGGCGAGTTTGGAGTGCGACTGGAGGATGACATGCACATCACGCCGAGCGGTGCGGAGCTCCTCACGCCGCAGAGTCCATCGCTCGAGCAGCCGTTCGGCGGGATGCAGAGTTGAGCAGCGATACGACCACAGACAAAATCCACACTCATAACGGAGGAGCGAGAAAGTGAAAGCGAGTTGGCTCTTCGCCCTCGTGCCGGCCGCCGTGATCGCGGCCTGCACGGCGAAATCCCAGCCCGATGGGGAACAGCTCATCGCGGAGCGCGCGCGCGCGATCCAGGACAGCGTCATCACCATCGACACGCACGACGACATCCCGGGGAACTTCGCGACGGGCGAGGTGGACCCACTCGATGCGCCGCGGCAGGTGAACCTGTCGAAGATGAAGGACGGCGGCCTGGACGTCGCATTCTTCGCCGTGTTCGTGGGACAGACGCCGCGCACGCCCGAGAACTACGAGAAGGCGAAAGCAGCCGCGAGCGAGAAGTTCGATGCCATCCACCGGATGACGGAGAGGATGTACCCGGGGATGATCGAGATCGCCTACTCTCCCGACGATGTGCGCCGGATTCACGACAGCGGGAAGCTCGTGGCCGCCATCGGCATCGAGAACGGCTACGTGATCGGAAAGGACCTCGGTCTCATTCGGAAGTACTACGATCGTGGCGCGCGTTACATGACGCTGGCGCATACCCGCAATAACGACATCTGCGACTCCTCCACCGATCCGGATGGCCCGGAGCACCACGGTCTGAGTGCGTTCGGAAAGAAAGTGGTAGCCGAGATGAACAGGGTAGGAATGATGGTGGACGTGTCGCACGTTTCGAAGGAATGCATGATGCAGGCGACGGCGCTCTCGAAGGCGCCGGTGGTCGCCTCGCATTCCAGCACCAGCGCGCTCGCCAACGTTCCGCGCAACATGGACGACGAGCAGCTCGAGGCGGTGAAGAAGAACGGCGGAGTAGTCCAGATCGTGGCCTTCGACGGCTACGTGAAGGCACCGGCACCGGAGAAGCTCGCGGCGATCGACTCGCTGCGCGAGAAGCTCGGCCTCACCTCGCGCGGCGCCCTCCGCAGCATGCCCGCCGACAAGCGCGCGATGTACGACAGCGAGATGGCCGCCATCGAGAAGAAGTGGCCGAAGGCGACGCTCCAGGAATTCGTGAATCACATAGACCACGCCGTGAAGCTCATCGGCATCGACCACGTCGGCATCAGCTCCGACTTCGACGGCGGTGGCGGTGTGACCGGGTGGAACGACGCGAGCGAGACGCACAATGTGACCGAGGAACTGGTCAGGCGCGGATACACGGCGGAGCAGATTCGGAAGCTGTGGGGTGGGAACCTGCTGCGAGTCTGGAGCGAGAACGACAGTCTGGCTGCCGCGGCGCGGGGATCGAAGAGCTGATCCTGCGCCCGGTAACCATCCTCGGATCCATCACCATCGCGAGGTCGTCGTAGATGCCCATACGCACCGTTCGGCCTGGCGACGTGAGCCTTCGCCTTTTCACGCTCGCCGCCTTCACCCTCGCGCTGGCGGCCTGCGGGCAGGCCGGAGGAAGCGGGAGCACGAAGCTGCGTTTCGTGGTGAGCGTGCCGGACAGCGGGCGCGAAGCGCTGGACGGTCGGATGCTGGTTCTCATATCGACGGACAGTACGCGCGAGCCCCGCTTCCAGATCTCCGACGGCGACGCGACGCAGCAGGTGTTCGGTATAGACGTGGATGGCCTGCGTCCCGGTGAGACGGCCGTCCTCGACGGTGCCGCGACGGGATACCCGGTGCGGCGCCTCGCGCTCCTTCCGCCTGGCGACTACTGGGTGCAGGCGCTGCTGCACGAGTACGAGACTTTCAATCGCAGTGACGGACATGTGGTGAAGCTGCCGATGGATCGGGGAGAGGGGCAGCAGTGGAACCGCGCGCCTGGAAATCTCTACAGCACCCCGAAGAGGGTGCACATGGATCCGCGCTCGGGTGGCGAGATCCGGATAGCGCTCGACAAGGTCATCCCCCAGCTCCCCGCGACGCGCGACACGAAGTACGTGAAGTACGTGAGCATCCAGAGCGAGCGCCTCACGAAGTTCTGGGGGCGGCCGATGCACCTCGGTGCCATCGTCCTCCTCCCCGAGGGGTGGGCGGAGCATCCGGAAGCGCGCTACCCCCTGGTCGTGTACCAGGGCCACTTCGAGCGCGAGGTGTCGGGGTGGCGGGAGACGCCTCCCGACGCCGACCTTCCACGCGCGCAGCCCGACAGTATCGCGAAGTACTGCCCCAACGGCCACGAGGGCGACCTGTGCGATAAGTACGGTTATCCACGGGTCGTCCAGGAGTACGGCTACGACTTCTACCGCAGGTGGACGGGGCCCGACTTCCCGCGCGTGATCATGGTGACCATCCAGCACGCCAACCCGTACTACGATGACTCGTACGCCGTGAACTCGGAGAATCTCGGACCGTACGGCGATGCGATCATGTACGAGCTGATCCCCCACATCGAGAAGGAGTTCCGCGGGATCGGCCAGGGATGGGCACGCGGCACCTACGGCGGCTCGACCGGCGGCTGGGAGGCGCTCGGCGTGCAGGTCAAGTATCCCGACGAGTACAACGGTGCGTACGCCAACTGTCCCGACCCGATCGACTTCAGGATGTTCACGACGATCGACATCTACTCGGACAGCAATGCGTACTACACCAACGGCTCCTGGAGGCAGACGCTTCGCCCGGGCGAGCGCGACTATCTCGGGCAGACTCGCTCGACGGTGGAGCAGTCCAACCACAAGGAGCTCTCGCTCGGCACCAAATCGCGCTCGGGTGGGCAGTGGGACATCTGGGAAGCGGTGTTCTCTCCCGTGGGTGACGACGGCTATCCGAAGCGGATATGGAGCAAGGAGACCGGCGTGATAGATCACGAGGTGGCCGAGTACTGGCGGGAGAACTACGACCTCGTGCACATCATGGAGCGCGACTGGTCCACGCTCGGCCCCAAGCTTCGTGGAAAGATCCACATCAACGTGGGTCTCTCCGACAACTTCTTCCTGAACGACGCCGTGTATCTCGCCGAAGGCTTCCTGAGATCGGCGAAGAACCCTCCTGCGGATGCGACCGTGGACTACGGCGCGCGCGACGAACACTGCTGGAGCGGCGACCACGAGAATGCCAACGCCTTCTCGCGGCTCACATATCACAGTCGCTTCATCCCGCTCCTGGCCGAACACTGGACGAAGACCGCGCCCAAGGGGGCGGACGTCACAAGCTGGAAGTACTGATGGCGATGGCCACCGGGTGTGCGCACGCTCGGTTCGCCATCGTGACACTGGCTGCATCGTGGGACAGCTCATCGCGCTGGGCCATAACTGCACACGCGGAGGGCATCGCACCAGCACATAACTGCGCACGCGGAGAGCGCGGAGGGGACGGCGAGAGGACGCGGAGAACGGCCTGTGGGGGCGAGCATCGCGATCCTGATACCGGCTGCACCTCGGGATCCGGGCTCCTTGAAGAGCAGAAACGCGGAGAACGCAGAGAACTGCAAAGAGAACGCAGAGGGTGCTGCACGGTCAGCTAATGCTCGCAAGCGGCCGGGAGAAAAAAGGGGGAACTGCTCCCTCGGTTGGAGCTCTGCCC
>JBIQMO010000146.1:0-9354 GCA_044463245.1 Gemmatimonas aurantiaca | reverse complement strand
CCGGAGGGCGCGAGGACGGTTTTCGTCCTGCACGATGTGGAGGGCTACACGCACGAGGATATCGCGCGCGAGCTCGGAATCACCGCTGGAGCATCGAAGTCACAACTGTTCAAGGCGCGCGCGAAGCTACGCCGGCTGCTCGCGCCGCTGCTCGACGTACCGGAGCCGGCTGCGGATGGAGTACATGCGACACCTGGATCCTGAACGACTTGCCGCCATCGGCGACAGCGAGCCCACGGCCGAAGAGGCGGCACACCTCGCCGATTGCGCACTCTGCGAGCGCGAACGGCTGGCGTTGCGGGAGTTGATCGCGCTATCGCGCTCCGAGGGTGTGGCTCCTCTTCAGGCACCCCTCACCAACTGGGAGTCTCTCTCGGCGCGGCTGCGCGACGAGGGGATCCTTCGCCCCGCTGCCGGCACGCTATCGCTCGTGCCGGGCGATGGCTCATCGCGACGTACCGCGGTGCAGTTCACCGGATATGAAAGCGATACCGGCGCTAGCGGCCGGAGTCGTGCGCGGCGCACCTGGCTGCGTGCGGCCGCGGCGATCATCCTCGCCGGCGGCGGGATGGCCATGGGACGCGCGACCGCCGACATTCCATTTTCTCTGACTGCCGCCGCTGGCGCGCGGGACGGCGGTATTCACGTCACGGGCGGAGCGAACTCCGTTCCTGGCGCCTCCCTCGCCGCGAACATGGGGACGCGCGCCGACTCGATCATGTCGATCGATGATGCGCTCGTGATGATGCGGCGCGCCGAGAGCGAATACCGGCTGGCCGCGGCGTACATCGCCGCCACGGATACCAGCGGCGAGAGCGATGCGGAGGGAGTCGACCGCTACCGCGCGCGCCTCGCCGCGCTCGACCGCGTTTCCGACGCCGCACTCGCGGCGGTGAACGAGGCGCCCGCGGACCCAGTCGTCAACCAGTACCTCATCTCCACGCGTGCGGCGCGTGCCGTGACGCTGCAGCAGCTCAATAGCTCGCTGCCTCCGGGGATGTCGCTGACTTCCTACTAGATCAGGCGGTTCCGTATGTACACCAGGGATTCGGTCGCGCGCAGCGCACACAGGGCGTCGAGCAGGGTGCGGCCGCTCATCATCACCCCCGCGGTAGCGCTGGCAGCCGTCGTGGCGCTCCCGCTCGCGGCCACACCGGTCGCAGCGCAGCGCACGCCGCAGCCCTCGCGCATGTGCGACAGCTGCGACATGGACGACAGCCTCGCCGCGGTGCAGCGCGAATACGAGAGGGTGCAGGCCGATTATCGGCGGATCTACTCGAAGGCGATGCGGCAGCGGATGGACGAGATGCGCGCCCGGATGGAGGCGAGCCGCACCGCCCTCAGGTCGACCGAGGACGCGCTCGCACGCTTCAAGATGTTCGCCAGCGCGCCCAGGGGGTGGCTCGGCGTCACCTTCTCGGGGTCGTACACCGTGAATCAGAGCGATGGTGAGAAGGCGGTGATGCGCTTCGAGGACTACCCTACCGTCGAGGCTGTGGACCCCGGCTCGCCGGCGGAGAAGGCGGGGATAAAGTCCGGAGACAAGCTTCTCTCGATTGATGGGCACGACCTCACCGAGGGCTCGCCACCATTCTCGGAGCTCCTGCGTCCCGGTGCGAAGCTGAACGCGAAGGTGAAGCGCGGCGATCGCACGCGGAACGTCACGATCACCGTGGGGAAGCGCCCCGACAACTACGCCTCGAGCTGGGGTGACTGGGGAGTGACGGTGGCGCCGACACCGCTGCCGGCGCTGGCGCCCACGCCCGTGATGCCGGCACAGCCTGCTCCCGACTCTCCCGACGAAGCACGGGCCGTCGTTCGCGCATTCCCGCCCACCGTCGCGGTGCGCGCCATGCCATCGCTGCGCGAGCTGGCTCCGGCGAGCGAGGGCTGGTCTATGAGCTTCTCCGGCGGTCCGATGATGCTGACCGGCTTTTCAGGTGGGGTCATCGCCGGAGCGCAGGTACAGCGGGTGAAGGAGCTGGCCGACTACTTCGATGTGAGCGACGGGCTGCTCGTGCTGCACGTCATCCCGGGCACGCCGGCCGAGCGTGCGGGTCTGCGCCCCGGTGACGTGATCCGCCGCGCGGGCGACCGCGCGATCACCACCCCCGCGTCGCTGCAGCGCGCACTGGCAGCTTCGGACTCACGGGAGATGAAGCTCGACATCGTGCGGAAGGGGAAGTCGCAGAGCGTCCATCTGAAATGGGACGACTGAAGTAAACGACGGGGTCAGGTCTTTAAATTCGAGGGGGCTGAGCAATTGCTCAGCCCCCTCGAATTTAAAGACCTGACCCCGTCGTTTACTTCACGCTGCCGGGAGGGAGCGTGTAGAGCAGCTCCATGGTGGCGCGGTCGGCAGCGGATAGGTCGCGCACTCGGACCCGCGCGGTCATGATGTTCGAGGTGTCGAGCGTGTGGTCGAGGCCGAGGAGGTGACCCACCTCGTGCAGCGAGATCGCCTTGACCGCCGAAGCGTCGAGCGGTTCACCACCGTTGTGGTGGAGCGCCAGGGTGATGTTCCCGTTGACGATCCACCAGCTGCGGTCCCGCGCCCAGAGCGTCTTACCGCTGATGGGCGTGTCGAAGTGGTCGATCCAGTTGACGCGCACGTCGGCAGCGGCGGAGTCGGTCACGAAGACGAAGCGAACCGGAATCTCGAGATTCGTCCACTCCTCGAAGGCGGAGCGGACGCGAGCCGGGAACTCGTCCTTCCAATCCGCCACGTGGCTACCGTCCGCGATCCAGACGCGGATCGGCTTGCTCACCCTGTCCGGCCAGCGCGCCAGCGATGAATCGCGCTCGGCGAGGATCTCGCCGATGTAAGTGCCGCTGGATCCGAGCGTGAGCCGGCGGCGGATGTCGTCCACGTCGCGTGCGTCGGCGATAGCCGACGCGCTCGCGGCTGCGAGACTCCCCTCGGCGCTGCTCCGATCGGGGAGGGGTGCCGCGAGCCGCTCCGAACGTCCGTCGTCGGACGACCGTCCGGCCGCGAGTACGGCCGCCTGAGTGGTGGAGGTGAGGCGGGGCGAGTTGCGCGCCTCCATCACCACGAAACCCAGAACGGGAGCGAGGAGGAGGAATGGGAGGATGTCAGTTCGCTTCATCACGACTGGCTAGCGGGAGGAAAAGCTGCAATCCCGACGGTCGGAACCCTCGAGAAGAGCGAGGTTCAAAGAGGGCTACGCTGCCCAGCCCCGCTCCTGGTTACTGACGAGTGAGCCGTCCGGTACGGCACACGGGCGATCCCCTTCCTGCGGTACCGCCTGGAGCGGCGCCGCGGCGCTGGGAATCGGCTATTTACTGGTTATTTGGCCAGGTTATGACGGACGTTACTTCTCGAATCCGGCTGTCCGCGAGCGGGAGGGAACACCGGGGGGAACACCATTGGTGCCGCGCGATCACGGCCGTCATCACAGGCGATCTGTGACCCGGGGCACGTATCTATACTACAACAGGTAGGGTGTGCGGTTCCAGAGGGGGAAACTACAGGGTTCAGGAGGCAGGGTTCAGGGTTCAGGTACTACCTCGGAGGCGAGATATCGATCGCTGGGTAGTTCCTGAACCCTGAACCCTGCCTCCTGAACCCTGTAGTTCTCCCCCTACACACCCCCATACCACTCATACCCCTGGTCGCTCCAGTAGCCGCCGTTACGCTGGGGGAGGAAGACGACCTTGGTGAGGTACTTGGTGCACTTGTAGCCGAGCTTGACGGGGGAGAACAGGCGCGCGGGGGCGCCGTGGGCGGCGCCGAGCCAGTGGCCGTTCAGGGCGTAGGCGATGAGCGTTTGGGGGTGGGTGGCGCTCTCCAGGTCCCAGCTCTCGTGGTAGCCGTCGTCGAACGACTGGAAGTCGACGTAGCCGGCGTCGGGGAGGAGGCCAGCGGCCTTCGCTATCTCGCTCACGCGGACGCCGGTCCAGGTGGAGACGGCGGACCAACCCTCCACGCAGTAGTGATCAAGCTTCATGGTGACGCTGGGCATCGCGGCGAGCTGCTCGAGAGTGACGCGCAGCGGGCGGTGAACGAGTCCGCCCACCTCTAGCGTCCATGCTCCGCGCACGGCGGAATCCCACACGGGAACTCGACGCGAGATGAAGTAGCTCGGCAGCGCGTCGCCGGCTATCACCGCATCGGCGGCGGGGACGTCCATCGAGGTGTGCCGCAGGAGGAGGCGCTCGAGCTTCTCGTTCTTGTGCTCGGCGGTCTCGAGGAACGGGCGCGCCCAGCGCGGGCCGTCGGAATCACAGGCGGCGAGGAGCGCGGCGAGCGAGAGCCCGCTCTTCATCAGGAAGCGGCGTCGGTCGATGCTCATCGGGTCGGCTCCTTCGTCGGCTCTCGGCGCGGGCGCGGGAGCAGGTGGTAGAAGGGGCGCGCGTTCCGCTCTTCGGGCGAGAGTCTCGAGTCGTATCTGCCGGTGATCATCGACGCGAGCGAGTACGGATCGGTGGCGAGCACCATGAAGACGTGCACGACGATGAGGAGCACCAGCAGCGCCGTGATGAGAAAGTGCCAGTAGCGCGCCCACACGTAGCCGCCGAAGATCGCGGTGAGCCAGGAGAGGGAAACCGGCTTCCAGATCGCGATCCCGGTGATCACCTGCAGCGCCGCCACGATCGGCAGCGAGAAGTACGCCGCCCGCTGGAGTGCGTTGTACTTTCCCTGGCGCGGATGGTCCTTCCTAAGGAAGAGGTAGAAGCGCGCCATCTGCCACGAGTCGCGCAGCAACCCACGTCGCGGCGTCAGGTCGCGCCACTCGCCGTGCAGGTATATGAACGCGAGGTAGACGAGGCCCGTCACCACGAGCACCCACATCATCGCGAAGTGCCAGTTGCGCGCGCCGGCCAGCCAGCCGCCAAAGGTGAGCCAGTCGGGAATCGGCTTCCCCTCGAACGGATAGCAGCAGAAGGTCTCGCCTCTCCGGTGAAATGCGGGGTAGGCGTTGAAGATCCGCCACCCGCTCCCGACCATCACGAAGATGGCCAACGCGCTCACCCAGTGCGTGACGCGTACCACCCAGTGGTGACGTTTCGCCATGCGGCCCTCCTTGGGGGAAGACAGCGAAAAGCGAGGGTTCAGGAGGCAGGGTTCAGGGTTCAGGTACTACCTCGGAGTCGAGATCCATTCGCCGAGGCAGTTCCTGAACCCTGAACCCTGCCTCCTGAACCCTCGCAGTTCCCGCCCTGCCTCCTGAACCCTCGCAGTCCCCTGCCACCCCTCCCCTCAATCTCCTACCGCACGGGCGTCAGGTACAGGTCCTGGAAGTCGTAGCTGAAGTCGGTGGCGGGGGAGACGGCTTGCATCTTCGCGTGGGAGACGCTGCCGTCGGGGTTCAGCGCGAACGTTACGTAGGCGTCCGCTCGTAGCTCGCGGTCGCGCCAGCGCGCGACGAAGGTGTCGTACTGCCAGTGGATCAGATCGCCCACCAGCGACGGGGTGTGCGCGAAGCGGATGGCGAGTCCCTCGCCGTCCTGGACGATGTCGATCTCGCCGTACCAGGGGTCGGTGTACTTGCCGGCGTAGCGCTCGAGCGGGAGCGATGGACCGGCTGTGGAGTCGCGAGCGGTGGAGGCGGCGGAGGTCAGCGAGTCGAAGCGAGCGGCCTGGCGCTTGTCGAGCTTCGAATAGATCGACACGTAGTCCGTAGGCGGCACACCCATATAGTGGTCGAGCACGCGGTTCGAGATCGACTGAAACGCCGAGCCCGACTCCTGATTCGTGAGCACCACCACGCCGAGCCGGAGCGACGGAACCATCGTCACCTGCGAGACGTAGCCCGGAAGGCCGCCGGTGTGCGTGAGGATCTTGCGCCCGCGATAGTCGCGCACGCCGAGTCCGAGCGCGTAGCCGTTGAACTGCGGACGGAGCGCGGCGAGCTCCGGCGCCGGGTCGCCGATCGGGATCGGGGTAACCATCTGCCAGAGCTGGCGCGTGGAACGCGGTGAGAAGAGTCGCGATCCATCGGCGACGCGTCCCGAGTCGAGCTGCACGATGAGCCACTTCGCCATGTCGGCCGCGCTCGAGTTGATCCCGCCGGCGGGGTCTACGTTGTCGTTCCTGAAGGGAGCGATCGGCCGGACCTTCCCCTCGACCTCGGCGTGCGTCATCGCATCGTTGTCACCGCCGGTGGCGAGCGATGCGCGCACGTTGCTTCCGCTCATCCCGACCCTGGCGAGAATGCGCGAGGAGACGAAGTCCTCCCACGACTGGCCGGACACAGCCTTTATCAGTTCACCGGCCACCGAGTAGAGGACGTTGTCGTATGCGTACGCGCTGCGGAACGAGGTTGCCGGCTCGATGTAGCGGAGGCGACGGACGATCTCCTCGCGGCTGTAGTCGGAGCTGGGCCACCACATCAGATCGCCCGCCCCCAGTCCCAGTCCACTACGGTGAACCAGGAGATCTCGCACCGTGATCTCGCGCGTGACGTACGGGTCGTACATCGCAAAAGCGGGGAGGTAGCGGATCACCGGCGCATCCCACTCGAGCTTTCCCTCTTCCACGAGGAGGGCGAGCGCCGTAGCGGTGAATACTTTCGTGTTGGAGGCGATACCGAAGCGGGTGTTGGCATCCACCTTCGCCGGCTTGCCGAGCTCGCGCACGCCGTAGCCCTTCGCGACCACGACCTTCCCATCCTTCACGATCGCGACGCTCAGGCCGGGTACCTGGAACTCCTTCATTACCCTGGCCACGTAGCTGTCGAGATCAGCCGGCGGTCCAGCGACTTTCTGAGCGAGAGCCGGGAGGGGCGAGAGCGCGAGCGAAGAGAAGAGCGCTGCCGCGGTAAGGGCGGATCCGTAGTTGACGCGCATGGTAGGTCCGTCGAGGAAGCGGGTGTCTCGGGGATGAGGAGGGGCGCACGGTACTCGCCAGTACAGGAGCGGCCGAGCACGCTCCGGTAAGTTGCCCCGCTGACATGTGGGTGGCAACGGCCGCGCGATGTTGACCGGGCACCCGACCGCTACCATACTCTCCGTCGGGGTCGGGTCTGGAATCGCGAGTCATTCGGCCGGCGTAGCGGTCGAATCCAAAATCGTCGTTCACGCGGAAGCGGGAATCCATGTTAGCCGGACCGAACATGGATCCCCGCTTTCGCGGGGATGACGGAGAGAAAGTCATTCCCGCGGAAGCGGGAATCCATGTTAGACGGACTGAACGTGGATCCCCGCTTTCGCGGGGATGACGTAGCACACGGTTCCAGACCTGGCCTCGCCTCGGCTGTCACGATGCACGGGTATCCGGAGTTCTGCCTACACCCACAACCCATCCGACCATGCGCAGATATCTCACGGAGTTCATCGGCACCTTCTTCCTGGTGCTCACGGTGTGTCTCAGCGTGCATTACAACTCGATGCCGGGCCTCGCGATCGGTGCAATCCTGATGGTTATGGTGTACATGGGCGGACCGATCTCCGGAGGGCATTTCAATCCCGGGGTATCGCTCGGCGTCGCCTTGCGGGGAAAACTCTCGTACGGCGACATGATCGCCTACTGGATCGCGCAGGTCGTGGGCGCGGTGTGCGCGGTGCTCATCGGCTGGCTCTTCGTGGGGCACACCGACGTGCCGGGAATCAAGGCCTTTTCCGGTGGTATGGTGCTCTCGGCGCTCGTCGCGGAGTTCGTGTTCTCATTCGCGCTCGTGCTCACCGTGCTCTCTACCGCGACTTCGTCGAAGTCGGCGGGCAACAGCTACTTCGGTCTGGCCATTGGCTTCACCGTGGGCGCCGGCGTCCTCGCCGTCGGAGCACTGACCGGCGCCGCGTTCAACAGCGCCGTTGGAGTGGGCGTCTGCATGTTCGGGCTCTCGGCAACCGCCAACCTCTGGGTCTACATAGTGGCGAACCTCCTGGGCGGCGCCGTCGCCGCGGCAGCGTTCAGGTTCATCAGCCCGGAAGATCATGTGGCGGTAGCGTCGGCGTGACGGGGTCAGGTCTTTAATTTCGAGCCGTAAGGGCAGTGCCCTTACGGCTCGAAATTAAAGATCTGACCCCGTCAAGCCTCTCCCATCACCGCACCTCGATGATTCGCAGTATCCGTGGGAGCGGCTTCCCGTCGGGGGAGTAGTCGTGGAAGTCGTTGGCGATCGCGAAGCGAGGGTTGGGGACGATGTCGGCGGTGTGGTAGACAGCCGCGCGGCTCTCGATGCCGAGGCGGACGGCGGCCAGTCCGCGCCCGTCGTAGGTCAGCACGACGTTGGAGAAGCGGTAGCGGCCGTTCTCCCTGTCGCCGATGGTTACGGGGATGCCGGGCGTGAGAGTTACGACGGCCGAGTCGATTCGTGTGCCGGCTGGATCCTCGATAGTGATGCGATAGCGGCGCACGCCGCGCTCGGGCTCGCCGCTCTCCGGAAGTTCCGCTGCCGCGGCGGTGACGGCGGGGTCCAGGTGGCCGGACGGATCACTCGGGTCGTACGCGAGCGAGCGGCCGGGAAAGGGGTTGTACGCGAAGGAGAGGGGGAGCGCCCACGCTGCGCGCGCGGTGAGTCCTCGCACCGGGATTTCGCCGCGCATCGTGGAGAGCGGCGTGACGATCGCGAGCTTGGCGAAGCGTCCCTGCGCGGTGCGTACGAAGAGAGTGCCGCCCGCGCCGCGCGTGTCGACTTCTACTTCGCCCTGGTAGCCGTCGCTCGGCGCAGCGTTCGCGTAGCGGAGGAACATTCCGTACGACGCGCTGGCCAGGCGCTGCTGGTCGCGGGAGAGAAAGAGTAGTCCGCCCGGCGCGTTGCTGGCGAAGGTCAGCGGACCGCCGAGCGTGCTCGCCGAATCAGCGAGAAAAATGTCCGCTTCCCGTAAGTCGAGCACGGGACGATTTGCAGCGAAGCTCCAGCCGAAGCGCTCGCCGCTCTCGGTGATTCCGATGTACGCCATACCGCCGGGGACGCGCTCGGCGCGCGGCACCGATCTCATCGCCTGTACCTGGAGCGGTCCGTCGCCCGGCACGGTGATCTCCGAGATGCGCTGATAGCCGTCGGCTTCCACCGAGAGAGTGGTGCCGCCGAAAACGAGCGGCCGCGGCCCGGGGAGGTCGATGGTGAAGCGTCCCTCGGCATCGGTGCGTGCGCCGCTAGTGTAGCTCCGATCCCAGACGAGCTGGCGGTTGCTGATCCCCCAGCCGCGAGCGTGAGCGGCGACGCCAGCACCGGCTATGGGCTTGCCGGTTGTGTAGTCGACCAGCGTACCGCTCGCGCTGCCGCGCGAGCACGCGGCGGTTGCCACGAGGATTAAGAGTCGTGCGACTCGCATGGTGGGATGAGACTAGTCCAGCCCCGGTGCGGTCACAAGCGTGGGGAGAGGCCGACGGGGTCAGGTCTTTAATTTCGAGGGGGCTGAGCGACCGCTCAGCCCCCTCGAAATTAA
>JBIQMO010000145.1:0-9367 GCA_044463245.1 Gemmatimonas aurantiaca | reverse complement strand
GGTCGCCGCTCGCCTGCTCGGGGCTCATGTACTCCGGCGTGCCGATCACCACTCCGGCCCCGGTGATCGATTCGTGATCGCGATCGCGCACCGCATACGCTATCCCGAAATCTCCCAGCAGCGCGTGCCCATCCGCGAAGAGGATGTTGGCCGGCTTGACGTCTCTGTGCACGTATCCGCTGCGATGCACGTAGTCGAGCCCCATCCCCACTTCGCGCGCAATACGCAGTGCGTCCCCGACCGGGAGCCGGCCGTCGCACGCGAGCCGGTCCGCGAGCGATCCCCCCGGCGCGTAGGGCGTCGCGTAGAAGAGGACACCGCCGCTCTCACCGGAATCGATGAGTGGCACGATGTGCGGGTGGGAGAGCTGCGCCGCGAGTCGCACCTCGCGCAGGAAGCGCTCCGCGCCGAGCGTGCTCGCCACATCGGGACGCATGATCTTGAGCGCCACCTTGCGGCCATACCTGCGGTCTTCGGCGAGATACACCGTCGCCATTCCGCCGTGGCCTATCTCGCGTTCGATCGTATAGCGGTCGGCCAGTGTAGCGGCCGGAGAGGCAGTGATCATCGTCGGAAGACCTGTGCGCGGGGTGCCGCTGAAAGTTAGCGGTCCCGCCCCGGCGCGCGAGCACCGCCCGGCCAACCACGACATTCTCGGTGAATCGACTTCCGCCCCGCGGCCGCTCGATCAGTGATCAGTCTGCTCGCCGGCGGCACGCAGCCATGCACGCAGGTAGAGCGACGCAACCAGCATGAAAGCGAGGAAGAGGACGCCACCGAGCGCCGCCGCGCGCCACGCTTCGCTCGAGGCATCGGGAGGTAGCTGCGCCGAGAGGGGGATCACCGCCATGAGAGCGGCACCGCAGATGCCGCACGCCATGGCCCAGGTGGGAGCGCGGCGCTCCAGCCGCCAGGTAGCGAGGGCGGCCGTGCCGGCCACGATGGCGAAGACCGCCGACGCGGCCGCCAACGTCTCCCATTCGAAGTTTGGATAGCGGCCGGAGAGCATCGCGGCGGCCAGTAACACCCCCACCATCGCGTAGAAGGCGAGCAGGACGGCAATGAGCCTGGGGCCGAGAGAGCCTCTCACGACGGTTCCCGGACGAGGCCATCGAGCATTTCGCGCCCTGCTCTCACACGCTGCGTGCGGCTGGCTTCCCCAGGTTCGCGCGCGCCAGCTCCGCGCTCTCGGGAAGCTGCAGCGGAGAGGTGACGTTGATCCTGAGGTCGTGCAGCAGGCCGTCCGCGAGCCCGTAGATCCAGCCGTGCACCGCCAGCTCCTGCCCACGGTCCCAGGCGTCGCGCACCACCGTGGTCTGGCTGACGTTGGAGACCTGCTCGATGACGTTCAACTCGCAGAGTCTGGCGTGCCGCTCGGATTCCGTCGGCAACTCGTCCAGCTCCCCTTGGTGCGCGCGACGAACGTCCTGCACGTGGCGCAGCCAGTTGTCGATGAGCCCCGATCGCCCATCGCGGAGCGCGGCGAGCACGCCGCCGCAGCCGTAATGTCCGCACACGATGATGTGCTTGACGCGCAGCACCTCTACCGCATACTGAATGACCGAGAGACAGTTCAGATCGGTGTGCACCACGACGTTGGAGACGTTGCGGTGCACGAAGATCTCACCCGGTGGGAGATCGACTATCTGGTTGGCGGGAACGCGGCTGTCGGCGCATCCGATCCAGAGATATTCGGGCGCCTGCTGGCGCGCGAGACGGCTGAAGAACTCGGGATCCTCACGAGTCATCCGTCCGGCCCACACGCGGTTGTTCTTCAGGAGCTGACTGAGCAATTAGGTATTGGTTTAGTGTGATGAGCGGCCGGCGCGCCAATCGCAACGCCGTGGCGGCACTCACGAAGGAAAATGACGGAACGCGCGCGGATGGGCCAGACTGTGCCAGTCAGGCAGTGCCAGCTTGCACCGGCCATGGCGCGGCAGGTAACCTCCCTCTCGACTAACGCCAGCTCGGAGGAACTTCCGTTGGTAGCACGATCCTTGGACACCGACTACCTGGTGGTTGGCGCGGGGGCGATGGGCATGGCCTTCACTGACGCGCTGATAGATCACGCGGATGTGCACGTCACGCTGGTCGACCGCCGACATGCGGCTGGCGGACACTGGCTGGATGCGTACCCGTTCGTCCAGCTGCACCAGGCATCCGTGTTCTACGGAGTCGCGTCGACGGTCCTGGGAAATGGAGTCGTCCAGCCGAGCGGACCGGAGGCCGGACTCCAGGAGCGGGCTCGCCAATCGCAGATCCAGGTGTACTACGACGACATACTACGCCGTCGCTTCATCGCGTCGGGGCGAGTCACCTTCCTGAGTGGAAGCGAGTACCGCGCGGAGGGCTCGTCGCATCGCGTCACCTCGCTGCTGTCGGGCGAGACCACGCGGGTGGAGGTGCGACGCCGGGTGGTGGACGCCACGTATCTGTCGCCGACGATCCCCGCGACGACGCCACCGCCATTTCGGGTGGACGCTGATGTCGACGTCGTCGCGATCAACGAGCTTGCCAGGTTGACTGCGGCCCCGAAGCGCTACGTGATCGTGGGCTCCGGAAAGACAGCGACCGATGGAATCGTCTGGCTTCTATCGAATGGAGTGCCGGCGGAGCGGATCGTGTGGGTGCGCCCGCGCGACCCGTGGATGCTCAACCGCGGCGTCGTCCAACCCGACCCGGTGGTGGCGCTGGGACTCGCCGCCGATACGATGGCGGCGGCCGCGTCGGCGGAGTCGCTCGACGACATGTTCCTCCGCCTCGAAGCTGCCGGTGTGATGCTCCGAATCGACCGTAACGTCGTCCCCACAATGGCGAAGACGCCGACGCTGGCCGAATGGGAGCTCGATCTTCTCCGCACGATCGAGAGCGTCGTACGGCTCGGCCACATCAGGCACGTGACACGTCGCGCGATCGTCCTCGAGCGCGGCTCCGTCGCATTGGCTCCGGGATCGCTCATCGTACACTGCGCCGCATCGGGGCTGCAGTACCCGCCGCTGGTTCCCATCTGGGGACCGGACAGGATCCGCCTCCAGACCATCAGGGTTGGATTCCCCTGCTTCTGCGCGGCGCTGGCCGGCTACGTAGAGGCCACCCGCGACGACGATCGCGAGCGCAACCGACTCTGTCCACCCAATACACTCCCCGACACACCGGCCAGCTGGGCGCGAATGCAGGTGCGTGGCACTCTCGCGGCTCGCGGCTACGGCGCCGAGCCGGACATCGCCGCCTGGGCAAACGGCTGTGCGTTGAACCCCTCGCGCATCGACCCGTCGAGACGCGGCGACCCCGCCGTGCAGGCAGCCGCCAGCCGCGTGGCCGAGCACGCCGAGCGCGGTCTCGCCCGCATGGCCGAGCTGGCGCACGAGCGAATTCCCATCAGCAACGCGGTGTGACCGTCCTACATCCTCCGGTACTTCGCCCCGCTCCCACCCTCGCGTGGTGTCCAGCGCGGCCCGATGTCGTCCGTCGCCTTGCAGTCGATGCAGTTGGCGGGACTCACCACCAGCCGGTCACCATCGCGCTCGTACACGCCCGCGGGGCACATGTGCTGGTACAGCTCCGCCACGTCGCCCGGGATGTCCTCGCCGACCACGAGGTGCGACGGGATGTCATCGCGCGTCGCGTTCCCCGATCTGAACACGGCGTCGAGCTTGCTGAAGGTGAGCTTTCCATCGGGGCGGAACTCTTCCCCGCTGCGACGCGTCCGCGGCGCGTCGGCGTCGCGCTCGGAGGCGATCATCCCGCCGGGGAAGGCACCCTTGGTCACCGTCATCAGCGCAGCCTTCACCCCCCCCGCGTAGATCCCCGACTTCTGGAACGCGAGGCGCATGTTGCGACGCTCGCGCAGGTCGCTCATGATGTAGCTCTCGTTCACCATCTTGTCGTACGGCGCGAGCGCTGCGGCAGACGTGTCGCCCTTCTTCAGCGCCTCGAAGATCGCGCGCGCCGCGTAGATCCCCGACTGCACGGCGTAGTGGATCCCCTTGAGCGACGACACCTCCACGAAGCCCGCCGAATCCCCTACGATCACGACGCCGTCGCCGTAGCGCCGCTCGGGCACCGCATAGTAGCCGCCCTCGGGGATGGTCTTGGCGCCCCACTCCACCATCTCGCCCCCTTCGAGGTACTCGCGGAAGAGCGGGTGCAGCTTCATCCGCTGCAGAAGCACGTGCACGTCGAGATCCAGCTCGGGGTAATCCATCCCGACCACGAGACCCAGCGCCACGAGATTGGGCTCCAGAGGATACATGAAGCTTCCACCGAACACGTCGTTCGGCAGCGGCCAGCCGAGCGTGTGCACTATGGCATCGAGCGGCTTCTTCGTCTCCCAGATCTCCTTCACGCCGAGCGCGAAGATCTGCGGGTTGGGCGAGCCGATCCCGCGCCACTTCATGTAGGCCTGCGACAACGATCCGCGCGTCCCCTCGGCGAGCACGGTGACGCGTGCGGTGAGATCGGTGGGCGGCGTGAAGTCGCCCCCCGGCGTTCCGTCGCGCTGGAGACCCGACGGCGTGGTGCGCACGCCGACCACGCGCTCGCCCTCCACGAGCAGTGACTCCACCGGGAATCCGGTGAAGACGTTGACTCCCGCCTCCTCGGCCTTCTCGCCCAGCCAGCGCACGATCTCGCAGATGGAGCCCACGTAGTTGCCGTGGTTCTTCATCGTGGGCGGCGTGGGGATCCGCTGCGCGCGATTCCCCGTCATGAAGTACACGCGCTCGTTGCCCACGGGCGCGCGGAAGGGGAAGTCGCCATCTTTCAGCTCGGGGAAGAGCTCACGGAAGGGCCGCGGGTTCACGACGGCGCCCGAGAGATTGTGCTCACCCAGCCCGGACGCCTTTTCCAGCACCGCGATCTCGATCTCGCCGAGCGAGCCACCTTGCTCGGCGTCGCGCTTCACCAGTCGCGAAAGCTCGATCGCGCCCGCCAGTGCGGCGGGACCGCCACCGACGAACACGACGTCCATGGGTACCGCTTCAGCGTCGGGCTGCTCGGCGACGATGAAGCGATCCATCGGAAGCGCCGGCTGGTAGCGCGCAGGGATCACGGGAAGCGAGCGTCCGGAAGTTGGCGGCATGGCGCTCACTCCTTCTTCGCTACTTTCACCGCCTCCGTCAGAACCGGCACGATCTCCAGTACATCACCAACGATGCCGTAGTCGGCGATCTTGAAGATCGGCGCCTCGCGGTCCTTGTTGATCGCGACGATGGTACGCGACGTACGCATCCCCGCCAGATGCTGGATCGCACCGGAGATGCCAGCCGCTATGTACAGATCGGGGCTCACGAGGCGTCCCGTCTGGCCGATCTGGTCGCTGTGGGGACGCCACCCCTCGTCGGTCACCGCGCGAGTCGCACCGACCGCGGCATTTCCGAAGGCGGCGGCGAGATCCTCGAGGAGCTTGAAGTTCTCGGGCACCTTGAGTCCGCGCCCACCGCTCACCACCACCGGCGCCTCGCCCAGGTCGAGCTGCGCGGTGCTCCCCTGGATCAGCTCCTTCGGAACCACGCGCGCCGAGGCGGGATCGATGGCCGGCCTGGCGCTCTCCACTCGCGCCGTGCGATTGGCTTCCGCCGGCGCGACCGCGCCCGGCCGGATGCCCACGATCGCCGGGCTCCCCGTGAGCGTCACGGTAGCGATCACCTTGCCGGTATTCACCGGGTGCTGTGCCACGACCGAGTCGCCATCCAGCTCGAGCGAGGTGGCGTCGGAGATCATGCTCACGCCGAGCTTCGCCGCGACGCGTGGTGCGAGATCCTTCCCCTGCGCGGACGCGCTGAACACCGCCACGCGGAAGTTGCCCGCACCGACGGTCTGCGCGGCGGTGGCCGCTACTACTTCGGGCGAGTACTTGTCCAGCACCGCGTCCTCCACCACCGTCACTACGTCCGCACCAAACTTCCCGAGCTGCTCCGCCTTCGCGGCGACGCCAGGCGGGCCGACGACAAGCGCATGCACCTCGCCGCCGCCGCTCGCATCGGCGAGCTGCCTGGCGGCGGTCACTGCCTCCAGCGCGACCCTGCGCAACTCTCCCGCGCGAGTCTCGGCGTACGCGAACGTGTTTGCCATCAGAGCACCTTCGCCTCGGTACGTAGGAGTCGGACGAGCTCCGGTACCGCATCCGGCCCCTCGCCGATGATCCGGCCGCCCGTACGCTCGGGCGGGAGCTCCATCTTCGTGACGGTGAGATGCGCAGCGCCCAACTGCGCCGGCTTCACCTCGAGTGGCTTCTTCTTGGCCCCCATGATTCCCTTCAGTGATGGGAGTCTCGGTCTCGCAATCCCTTCATCGATCGTGATGACCGCCGGCAGGGGGAATTCGAGGATCTCCGCCGCACCCTCGAGCTCGCGGCGCGCCGTCGCGCGACCATTGACGATCTCGAGGCTCGAAGCGGCGGTCATGCAAGGGAGATCGAGCAGCACCGCGGTCATCGGACCGACGGCCTGGTTCGACGAATCGATAGCCATGCGACCAAAGAGTATCAGGTCGTATCCGCCATCCTTCAGCTCCGCGGCGAGCGCCCTGGCGATCGCCAGGCCATCGAACGGGATCGACTCCGCTTCGAGTTGAATGGCGCGGTCGGCGCCCATGCTCAGCGCCTTGCGCAGCGTTTCCTGCACCACCGCGGGCCCCAGCGAGATCACGGTGACGTCGCCCTGGCCCTCCTTCTCCTTGAGACGGAGGGCGACTTCCACGGCGTAGCCATCGAAGTCGCTCATGTCGAATTTGAGGCCCGCCTGGTCGACCGACCTGCCATCGGCAGCTATCTTGAAGCGCGTCTCCATGTCGGGCACACGCTTGATGCACACGGCGATCTTCACCGTGATTCTCCCTGTTTTGAGTTCTCGACTTTGAGTCCTCGACAAAGATAAGTGCGGGCGGGTTCGGTTCAAGTTACGACGCATCGCGCCGCGCGGGCGCTCTCGGTGGTGTTGATCGCTCTCGTCGTGTTCGGAGCGGTCCTCCGCCTCTGCTCCTACGCGGGCAATCCTTCGCTCTGGCTCGACGAAGCGGCACTCGCGCACAACATCGTCGCTCGCAGCTTCGCCGGTCTCCTCGCCCCGCTCGACCGGCAACAGGTGGCGCCGCTCGGCTTCCTCTGGCTCGAGAAAGCGGCCGTGTCGCTCTTCGGCACCAGCGAGTACGCTCTCAGGCTCGTGCCGCTCCTCGCCAGCATAGCCACGCTTCCGCTCTTTGCGCTCGTCGCGCGGCGCCTGCTGCGCCCGTTGGCCGCGATCTTCGCTCTCGCGCTCTTCGCCACCGCGACTCCCCTGCTCTACTTCGCGGCGGAGATGAAGCAGTACGCGCTCGATGTCGCCGTCGTGCTGGCACTCTTCGCACTCGCGGTGGTGCGAGGGGAGGATGTGAACGAGGCGCCGGTGGCCGCTGCCGGTCGATCGGTAGCGCGATCCAGGCTGCTCACGATCACCGGGACCGTCGCTCCCTGGCTCTCCCAGCCATCCGTGTTCGCGCTGGGCGGAGTCGCGCTGTATCTCGCCATACCGTTCATCCGCGCGCGGAGCGCGGCGGAGCGCCGCACGGCTGCGCGGCCCCTCCTCCCGATGTTCATTCTCTGGGCACTCAACGGAGGGGCGTCCATAGTCCACTCGTTCTCGAGCGTCACACCCGACACCCGCGCCACCCTGAACCACTTCTGGGAACGCGGCTTCATACCCGTAACGAGCGGTGTCACGGCGTCCTTGCACTGGTTGGGTACCACCACGCACGACGTGTTCGCCTGGCTCTTCCCGCCAGTGGTGTCCGTGTGCGCGATCGCGCTCTTCGTGCTCGGGATCGCGGCGCTGGTCCGGAGGAGCGACGGGAGCGCGTCGCTGCTCCTCGCGCCGCTAGCCTTTGCGCTCCTCGCGTCGGCACTGCGGCTCTATCCGGCGAGCTACCGCCTGCTCCTCTTCACGGCGCCGTCGCTCCTCCTCACAGCAGGTGCGGGCGCGGAGTGGCTGCTGGACATCGCACGCGCACTGGGTGCTCGCCGCCCCCGCGGCGCGGACGAGTCACGAGAGGGGGTCGGCCGCATGAGGTGGCTGGCGCCGGCCGCCACCGTCGCCATCTGCACCGCGCTGGCGCTGCTCTTCGCGCGCAGCGCCATGACCATGGTGGAGATCCCGTTCTACCGGGAGGAGCTCCGGCCGATGGTGGAGTATCTCGCACAGCACCGTCAGGCGGACGACGTGATCTACGTGTACTACGCTTCGGTGCCCGCCTTCCAGTACTACGCGGGGCGCGACGGGATCCCTCCTTCGGCGTATCGGCGGGGAAGCTGCTCGCGTGACGACTGGCGCCAGTATCTGCGCGAGGTGGACGCTCTGCGCGGCCGCCCGCGCGTCTGGTTCGTCATGTCACACCCCTTCAACAAGGCCGGGATCCGCGAGGACTCCCTCTTCCTGCAGTACTTCTCGGCCCTGGGCAGGCGAATCGATTCGACGAGTGCCGTGGGTGCGAAGCTCGCGCTCTACGACCTGAGTGCCGGCACCACCAGCGCTACCGCGGCGAGCTTCGTGCCCCCCGAATCGGGCGACTCGTCGTCCGCCGACCTGGGGTGTAGCGGCGCCGTCTCGCACGGATCGTGATGCAGAGGCGCCCCGTGCTCTCCGGAGAGCACGGGGCGCCTGCACATCGGTGGCAACGGTCCGCGCTAGAACGCGCTCAGTCCCGTTATCGCCTGACCCAGCACCAGCGTATGGATGTCGTGCGTCCCCTCGTACGTGTACACGCTCTCCAGGTTGGCCATGTGCCGCATCGACGCATACTCGGCCAGGATGCCGTTGGCACCGAGCAGACGGCGCGCCTCGCGCGCAATGTTCGTTGCGACGTCGACGTTGTTTCGCTTGGCGAGCGACACCTGCTGCGGTGTGAGCTTGCCCGCGTCCTTGAGGCGGCCAAGGTGGAGGACGAGGAGCTGCCCCTTGACGATCTCCGTGAGCATCTCGGCGAGACGCGCCTGCTGGAGCTGGAAGGCGGCAATCGGCTTCCCGAACATGACGCGGTTGCAGGCGTACGAAGATGCCTCATCGAAGCAGGCGATGGCAGCGCCGATCGCGCCCCACGCGATCCCGTAGCGCGCCTGAGTGAGGCACATGAGCGGGCTCTTCAGACCGCCGCTCTTCGGGAGAATCGCGTTGGCCGGGAGATGCACGTCCTGCATCACCAGCTCGCTCGTGTCCGACGCGCGGAGCGAGAGCTTTCCCTTCTGATCGCGCGCCGTGAAGCCGGGCGTATTCGTTGGGACGATGAAGCCGCGGATGGACTTCGGATCCTTGTCATCGTTGGTCTTCGCCCAGACGATCGCGACCTGCGCGGTGGATCCGTTGGTGATCCACATCTTGGCGCCGTTCAGGATCCAGCT
>JBIQMO010000144.1:0-9382 GCA_044463245.1 Gemmatimonas aurantiaca | reverse complement strand
GCGACTGCTCAGCCCCCTCGAAATTCAAGACCTGACCCCGTCGTTCACCGCCGCCACGGTGGCGCCTTCCCTTCTCTCCTCTCCAGCTCGGGGTTCTCGCGGTAGAGAGTGGCGGTCTTGCCGATGACCTGAACGACATCGGCGTTCGCGTCGGCGGCGAGCTGGTTGGCCATCTCGCGGGGAGCCAGCTCGGTGTTACGGCCGAGCTGGATCTTCACGAGCTCTCGTGCGCGGAGCGCGTCGTCGAGCGATTGCAGGAGCGAGGGGGTTACTCCGTGCTGCCCCACGTGCACCGTGGGCGAGAGATGGTGCGCTTCCGCGCGCAGCTCGGAGCGCTGCTTCGAGGTCAGCGGCATCGCACCCCCCACCCGCTCGCGCCCGAGGCCGCCGGCGAGCAGCGCCGGCACGTCGTCGTCTCAGTCATCGCCCTGCGCGGTGGCGAGCTCACTGGTCGACGGTTCCGTCGAGCCATCGACGATCGGCAGTCCGATCGATGTGTCCTGCGCCAGCCCCGCCTCGCGCGCCAGCGCGGCGATGCCGTCGTCGATCGTGCGCGAGTGGTGCATCGAGCAGAACTTCGGACCGCACATCGCGCAGAACTCGGCGCTCTTGAAGTACTCGGCGGGGAGCGTCTCGTCGTGGTACTCCCGCGCGCGCTCGGGGTCGAGCGCGAGACGGAACTGCTCGTTCCAGTCGAAGGCGTAGCGGGCCCGGGAGAGAGCGTCGTCACGATCACGGGCGCCGGGGCGTCCGCGCGCTATGTCGGCGGCGTGCGCGGCGATCTTGTACGCAATGACACCCTGCCGCACATCCTCCGCGTTGGGAAGGCCGAGGTGCTCCTTGGGGGTGACGTAACAGAGCATGTCCGCGCCGTACCAGCCGATCATCGCCGCACCGATCGCGCTCGTGATGTGATCGTAGCCGGGCGCGATGTCCGTCACGAGAGGACCGAGCGTGTAGAATGGCGCTTCGTTGCAGATCTCCTTCTGCTTGCGGACGTTCATCTCGATCTGGTGCATCGGGATGTGCCCCGGCCCCTCCACCATCACCTGCACGTCGCGCTCCCAGGCGCGGCGCGTGAGCTCGCCCAGCGTCTCCAGCTCGGCGAACTGCGCGCGGTCGCTCGCGTCGTGGATGCTCCCGGGACGGAGCGAGTCGCCGAGCGAGATCGTGACGTCGTAGTAGCGAAGGATGTCGAGCACATCGTCGTAGTGCTCGTAGAGCGGATTCTGCTTGCGGTGCGCCATCATCCAGACGGCGTGCAGCGAGCCGCCGCGACTCACTATTCCCGTAACACGCCCGTAGACGAGCGGGAGATGTTCGATGAGGATACCAGCGTGGATCGTCATGTAGTCCACGCCCTGCCTCGCCTGATGCTCTATTACGTCGAGGAGGTCCTGCGCGGTGAGCTCCTCGAGCTCCTTCCCCATCAGCACCGCCTGATAGATCGGCACGGTTCCGATCGGGACAGTGGATGCGGCGATGATCGCCTCGCGCACCAGGTCTATGTCCTTCCCGGTAGAGAGGTCCATCACCGTATCGGCGCCATAGCGCACCGCGAGCATGAGCTTCTCCACCTCCTCGTCGATGGACGAGGTGACGGCGGAGTTGCCGATGTTGGCGTTGATCTTCACACGCGCCACCTTGCCGATCCCCATCGGCTCGAGCGTGCCGGCGAGATGATTGATGTTGGCGGGGATGACGAGTCGGCCGCGTGCGACCTCGTCGCGCACCACTTCCGGCGCGACAGCCTCGCGTTCCGCCACGAAGCTCATCGCCTCGGTGATCTCGCCGTTGCGCGCGTGGCGCATCTGCGTACGTGCTGCGAGCGGCGCGCGCTCGCTGGTACGAATGTCCATTGCTCTGACTCCCTACGCCGGTATGAGCCGGATCAGGTTCGAAGGGACTCTCTCAGCCCGTGACCCAAGTGTCGCGGGCACCCCTGTCATTGCGCAACGTAGCCCGGCGAGGGAGGAGAGGAAAGAGAGGGTCGACGGGGTCAGGTCTCTGATTTCGAGCCGTAAGGGCGGTAGCCCTTACGGCTCGAAATCAGAGACCTGACCCCGTCGGCGCCGTTTCCTGTTCTTTCTCCCCCCCACACACCCCCAGATACCTCCCCATCACCTTCTCACTTTCGTAATTCTCCAGCACAAACTCATGCCCGAGGTCGCCGAGTGGGCGCCAGGCGTCGTTGGTGAGGAGAGCATCGAGGCCGGCGGCGAGGTCGCCGTCGGATGCGTGGTGGCCGAAGCGAGTGGCGAAGCCGTCGGGGTCGGCGTCGCTGAGAATCGCGCAGCGGTGCGCGGCCGCCTCCACGCATGCGTCAGGGACTCCGCGGCGGACGCCCGTGTTCACGAGTATCCAGCTCTCGGAGAGGATGTTGGAGAGCGCATCCGAGTGGAACGGGTCGATGTGGCCGGTGAGCGCGAGGTTGGGGAGGGAGCCGTACTCGCGTCGGAGATGAGCATCGAAGCGCCTGTCGCGGGCTCTGCCCACGGCGATGAAGGTCACCGCCGGGAAGCGCCGCACCAGTTCGAAGAAGAGCTCGGGGTGCCTGTGGCGATCCCAGCCGCCCATGAAGCAGACGGTGGGCGTCTTCCCCTTCTGCACGCGATGCGGGATCACGACGGGCGTGGGGAGAAAGAGCGGCTCGCTGACGCGATACTTGGCGCGCACCGCGGGCACCAGATCCTCGGACGCACAAAGAACGGTGTCGGCCTGATGCACCGCGAGCCACACGAGCGGGTTCTCCACGAGGAGACAGTAAGTCGCTACGTCCACGCGATTCCCCGCGCGCAGCTCGCGCAGCCAGTAGTGCGGCGCGCGGATAGTCACCACGCGACTGCGACCGCGCTGCGCCGCACCGGCCATCGCCGTGAACAACGACGGATCGAAGGTGTGGTAGACGTCGGCGTTGCATTCCTTGCAGAGCGCGGCCGCGCTCCACGGCGCTTCGGGACGGAAGCCATAGACCTTGATCCCGTCCATCTGCTCGAGGTCTCGCTGGCCGTGGCGCCTGGGGATGACGGCGCTCACTCTGACGCCGCGCTTCACGAGCTCACGCCCGAGCACCCGCGCCGCGCGCCCCGTAGGGTTGTGACTTCCCCATGCATAGAGCCCCGGTGCGATGAGGCATACACGCAGCCGGCTCGACGGAGTGGCGCTCAAAAGTTCTCCCAGGCGAAGCCGCTGGCGATGTAGACGAGCCGCCGCTTTTCGGGATCGAGACGGAGGAGCACCGTCCCGCCCGAGCGCGGGGCGCGACCGAGCGCCGCGACATCATCCACGCCATCGCCATCGGCGTCGAATGCGCGCAGCGCCTCGTGCGTCTTGAAGCGGAGGTCGCTCACGGAGAGCGGCGTCGCTTTCCCCGAATCGTCGAGGAGCACCGCCGCCTCTCGCATCGGATCACGCGCGCTTGCGGCGAGGGAAGCGAAAACGATCGCATCGTAGTCGCCGAAGCAGCCAGCGAGTCGAGTTACCCTGCTCGCGGGCGGCCTCCCGGCCACGGCCGGCTTCCCGACCGTATCGGCTCGCATCGCCGCGATCAGCGAATCGCCCACCACCGCCGCGCGCGCGGCCAGAGTGCCGGAGAGCTTACCTCGCCGGTCGCAGCTGTCGGCCGCCGGGGGAGTCGCCGAGTCCGCTCGCAGCGCGAGCGCCACCAGCGGGTCCTCCCTTCGAGCGAGCGAATCCACGAGGTGCGAAGCATCCAGCGTGACCACCGCCCGTCCATTCCACTGGTCGTACCCCGACACGGTGGCGTCGCTCGCGCCCCACGGACCGCGCAGGCGGAGGCGGTCGCCCACGGCCAGAGGCGCACGCGCGGCCGCGGCCTCCCTGAACGCACGAATCCGCTCGGGCGCCTCGAGCTTCGTGTCGATCCGCCCGACGTCGACGAGCAATCGATGATCGCGTCCCGCGGCGACGAACGTACGCTGGAAGGTCGCGAGGAAGGTGATCTGCCGTGCGATGGAGTCGGCGAGGGGACCCAGCTGCCTGCGCGGCGCGGAGGGCGCATCGCTCGCCACCACGATGGACTCGGGGAGCGCCAGGAGCGACGTCGAATCGAAGGCCGGGATGTCCGCCGCGTCGGTGGCGCTCGCGCTGCGCGCCTCCGATTCGCCGCACGCGGACAAGGCGAGCGCCGCCAGAAGTGCGAGCGGCGCGACACGTGCAAGAGCGTGTTGAATCGGCTTATCGAACATCTGCGACTGGAACCAGGTGTGATGGCGTGGCTCACGCCCTCGCGGCTCGGCCGCTCGCTCGCTCGAATTATAGCACTCACTCATACCCAATGTCGCTCTCGCATTTCAGCTATCACCGGCCCCGGGACGCCGCCGAAGCGACGCGCCTCCTCCAAGCTCCGGACGCGCTCCCCATGGGAGGCGGCACGGACCTGCTGGTGCTCATCAAGGAGCAACTCGCGCACCCGAAGTCGGTGGTGGACCTCCGCGCCATCCCCGACTCGAGGAGCGTGCGCGCCACCGACGACGGAGGCCTCCGGATCGGCGCTGCCGCACGCGTGGCCGATCTCGCGCGTCACGACGTGGTGCGCTCGCTCTTCCCCGCACTCGCCTCCGCCTGCGAGTCGGTGGGGACCACCGCACTCCGGCACATGGGGACGATCGGTGGAAATCTCTGCCAGCGCCCGCGCTGCTGGTATCTACGCCGTAACATCCCCTGCCTCAAGAATGCCGGGAGCGACTGCCCCGCCGCCCATGGCGAGAGCCAGTACCACGCCATACTCGGCGGCGGGCCATGCTACATAGTCCACCCGTCCGACCCGGCCGTCGCGCTCACCGCGCTCGATGCGATAATCGAGGTGAGCTCCGCACGCGGTACACGCCGGGTGCCGATCGGCGAGCTGTACGTCCTCCCGTCCGAGCGGCTCGACCGGGAGACCATCCTCGAGCGCGACGAGATCATCACCGCCGTGCACATCCCGGGCGAGAGCGCCGGAGGCACGCAGCGCTACGAGAAACTCATGCAGCGCGGGAGTTGGGACTTCGCGCTGGCCAGTCTCGCATCGCTGCGCAGATCCAACAGCGATGTACGGCTCGTGCTCGGGGGTGTTGCACCCAGGCCATGGCGATTGAGCCGCTCCATCGAGGAGGAAGTGGCGAGGAGCGGCCTCGAGGACGAGGATGTTGCCCGGCTGGTGGATGACGCGTTATACGAGGCGCGCCCTCTCGCGCGCAACGGCTACAAGGTGCAGCTCGCCCGAACGCTGCTGCGCCGCGCGATCATCGAGCTGTCCGCGGCCGCGCGGCCGGCGCCCTAGCGAGCATGCGCGCACCCGACCCATCGAGCGCTCCGGCGCCTGGAGAATACGCATGCCCTTTCTCGAGCTCGAAGGCGGAACCGAGCTGACCGACAACCCCCGCGAGCTCGACGGAGCACTCGACGTCGGCAGCGGCTCCCTGGTGGACTGGCGCATACAGCGCCGCGATCTGGCCGCACGCCACTTCCGCCTGGAGCTGGCGGGAGTCATTCCGATCGTGCTGCCGGCCTCCAGTCAGAACGTCATCGCGCTCAACGGCGTTCAGGTGCCGACCGGCGGCTCGGATCTTCACCCCGGTGATGTGATCTCCGCTGGATCCGCGCGCTTCGTGTTCCTCGAGACCCGCGATGACGAGCGGCCCGCGCCGCCGGAAGAACCGCCGCAGGCGCTCCTCGTGAATGCCGGCGCGCGCAAGGCGTACACCATGCGCAATCGCGTCGTGCAGATCGGGCGCGAGATCGGCTGCAGCATCGTTCTCAAGGACCCCACGGTGTCGCGCTTCCACGCCGACGTTCGTTCGGAGGCGGGCGGCTACGTGCTCTACTCCATGGGCTCGGGCGGAACGAAGATCAACGGTCAGACGGTCACCGCGCCTCGGATGCTCGTGGAGGGCGACGAGATAGCGATCGGCGGCACGACCTTCACCTTCATCCGCGGCTCCGTCCCGCCCGGGATGAGTCGGGTGCAGTTCGAGGACAACACCGAGGAGGCGGTGAACCGCCGGCAGACGATGCTCGCCCAGAAGGCCATCACCGGAGCGAACACCCCCACGTATCGGCGCAAGCGCAACTGGACGACCCCTCTCGTGATAGGCGGCGGCCTCGCGGCGGTTCTGGCGGCCCTCTATGTAGTTTTCGCGAGGTGACGCGGGGCAGGTTGTCGATTCAGGCATCCTCCGAACGACTGCTTCCCGGAATCACTTTCACCCTTTCGGGAGGCAGTCATGAAATAGCTCCGCTGGTGGCGTCACTCGTTTTCGATTTCTTGCTACTGCCGCCACCCACGATGCCCGATTAACGTCAGAGGCATGATCCGCGTGCGCACGATCCTCGATACTCCCTCCGTGCGGCTGGCGGTGCTGGACCACCCGCCGGGCGACGTGCACCAGGATCCGGAGCACGAAGTATCCGAGCGTCACTCGATCAGTTTCGTCGAGAGCGGGAGCTTCGACGTCCGGGTGAGCGGCGAGCTGTGGCGCTTTCTCCCCGGTACGATCTTCGTCACCGAACGCGACTTCGAGTTTTCGTGCACTCACGACGCCGAGTGTCCATCCGACCGCTGTCTCTCCGTCAGCTACGGCGAGCAGACCGTCGAGGATCTCCGCGATGCCGGCGTTCCCGCCCTGCGGTCGCGCGTCGAATGGAGCGCGGCACGCCAGAGCTTCCTCAGACATCGCCTGGGATCGTGTGTGCCGGGAGACGAGCTCCGCCTCGAGCTCATCGCGGGCGCACTCTTCCAATCGCTCGCCTCGGGCGGCGCATCGCGTCCGGTGCGCGACGGACTTCGGGTGACGGATGTGATGCGCCGAATCGACCGCGCCGTGCAGCTCATCGAATCGAGCTTCGCACGCCAGCTCACCCTGCGTGAGCTGGCCGGCGCAGCGGGGATGAGCGTGTACCACTTCGCGCGCGTCTTCCGCGAGATGACGGGGCTCCCCGCGCACCGCTATCTCTCCGCGGTGCGCCTGCGCCACGCCGCGGAGCGCCTGCACGATGGCGACAGCGTGACGAACACCTGTTACGCGGTGGGCTTCGCATCGCTGAGCCACTTCGTCACCGCCTTCCGCAAGCGCTTCGGCGTGGCACCATCCGCGGTCACCAGGGGAGCGCGCTATCCGCGCTTCCGCGCGTCGCTCGCTACGCCGATCTGGCGCTCGGGAAAATATCGCAAGAATACGCAAGCGTGACGCGATCGCCCCTCCGTACATTGCTCGCCATCACGAAGTGAGACCTTCACGTTCGAGAGGTGAGCTGTGATGAACGATGTGCTGGAGACCCGCTGGAACGACATAGGTGAGAAGCTCGTGGCACTCGCGGAGTCGGTTCCCGAGGAGAGCTACGACTACCGTCCCGTTCCGGAGATCAGAACATTCGCGGAGCAGCTGCGCCACGTAGCGTTCTGGAACGACTACCTGCGACACACGCTGCGTGGCCACGACGCAGACGGGGCAGCGAACGAGATCTCCCCGGCGGACTACCCCGGAAAGACGGCTATCCTCCCCGCCCTGCGCGAGAGCTTCGAGGGAGTCCGCGCCGTGCTTGCGAAGGGCAACGGGAAGTCCGGCTCGGGCGCCATGGACAAGCGGCTCGACCAGGCGGTGAGCTACATCGACCACGTCGCCGAGCACTACGGTCAGCTGGTGGTCTATGCCCGCCTCAGTGGCGTGATACCACCGGCATCGCTGGCGGGGGTGTAAAGCAGCGCCACGGGATCGGCCCGCAGGAGCAGCACGTCTTGCGGGCTTTCCCGTGTGGAGCATATTCCGATCGTGTTGCCAGCCGCTGCGCGCACCCTGGTCGCGCGCTCAGACGGCCATGTCGCTCCATCGGTCGGAGGTGCTCCGTGAGATGCTGCACTCGGTTCGTACCAGCCCTTCTCGCACTGGGCTTCGTGGTTGCGTGCAGCAGCGATCGGGCGACGGGGATAGACGGCATCTGCGATGTCACGAATCCCGTATCCTCGATCACGGTCGAACCGCCCAGCGCGACGCTCTTCTTCAGAGACCCGCCCCGAGTGAGCGATGTTCTCCAGCTCGTGCCCACCGCTCGCGGTCGCTTCGGCGCCGCCCGCACCGACGTCCCCTTCACCTTCAGCTCCTCCAACAGCGCGGTGGCCAGCGTGGACAGCACCGGCCTGGTGACCTCGCACACCGTCGGCAACGCGACGATCACGGTGTCGAGCTGCGATGAGGATGCGTCGGTGAGCATCGCGGTGGTCTCCGAGCTCGAGTCGATCGATGTCGTGCTCCCGAACGATACCCTCATCGTCGGCGACAGCATGGTAGTCACCGCACAGGCAACCGCGGTGGGTGGCGGCAACATCGACGATGCGGTCTTCCAGTGGTCCATAGCCCCGGAGTCGGTGGCCAGCTTCACCATCCTCGACGACAGCACGGTCATGATCAACGCGCTCGCCGAGGGAACGGCGACCGTGAGTGCGGCGGTCGGCACGACGACCGGCTCGGCCACGCTGGTGGTGATCCCCGCGGCTACTCCGTAGAGGCGGAAGGGGCGGCGGACACGCCGCGCCGCATCACGCCGTCACGCTCGGACGCCCCTCCCCTTCCACCAGCTCACCGCGGCTGGTCACGATGTTGTCGATGATCCCGTACGCCTGCGCTTCCTCGGCCGACATGTAATAATCGCGGTCGAAGTCGCGCTCGATCTGCTCCACCGGCCGCCCGGTGTGCATCGCCATGAGGGCGTTCACCTGCTGGCGCTGGTACACGATCTCCTTCGCCTGCAGCTCCACATCCGCCGCCGCTCCCTGTATCCCGCCCGACGGCTGGTGCTGCATGATGCGCGCGTGCGGGAGTGCCGAGCGGCGCCCCTTGCGACCGCCGGCCAGGAGGAAGCACCCCATACTGGCCGCGAACCCCACGCAGATCGTGTTCACCGGCGCGTTCATGAACTGCATGGTGTCGTAGATCGCGAGTCCCGCCGACACGCTCCCGCCGGGCGAGTTTATGTAGAGATGCACGTCGCGCTCGGGGTTCTCGGCCTCGAGGAAGAGGAGCTGTGCGATGATGATGTTGGCCACGTCGTCGTCGATCTGCGTTCCGAGGAACACGATGCGGTCCATGAGGAGCCGCGAGAAGATGTCGTAGGTGCGCTCTCCGCGGCTGGACCGCTCGGTGATGTACGGGGGGTAGATAGTCGGCATGGACTTGGGCTCCCGAAATGAAGATCCGCTGGAACTGTCATCCCCGCGAGAGCGGGGATCCATTCTCTACGTCATCCTCTCTCTACGTCATCCCCTCTCTACGTCATCCCCGCGCAAGCGGGGATCCATGTTCAGTCCGGCCAACATGGATTCCCGCTTTCGCGGGAATGACGGGTCCTCGTTTGCGCGGGAATGACGGGTCCTCGTTTGCGCGGG
>JBIQMO010000143.1:0-9415 GCA_044463245.1 Gemmatimonas aurantiaca | reverse complement strand
TTCATGAACATCAACTCGCCGGGCGACCTCGCGCTCGCGGAGCAGCATGCCTCGTCCACCGATGGTGGCCATAGTAGGCCGAAAGCATCACGGTAAGACCACCCTGACCGTGCGCCTCGCGGCCGAGCTGCGCCGCCGCGGGCTTCGCGTGATGACGATCAAGCACGGCTCGCATACCTTCAATCTGGATCCCGAAAACACCGACACCTACCGGCACTATCACGAAGGGCTGGCCGAAAAGGTCGCGATGGTCTCGCCCGACAAGTTCGCGCTGGTGGAGCGCTGGAGCGACGAGCTGCCACCCGAGGTGATCGCCGAGCGGCACATGTCGGACGCGGATGTTGTATTGTGTGAAGGGTTCAAGCGCAGCTCGCTTCCCCGAATCGAGATCTATCGTGCCGCCGCAGGCGGCGAACCGCTGTACGATGCGACGTCGGACGCGGCGCATCACTACCTCGCGATACTCACCGATGTCGCAGAGCTTCCCGGAGGTATCCCGTTGATTCCCCTCGCCGATCCCACCTGGCTCCAATCCGTGGCAGACCTCGTAGAGCGCCGTATCGTGAGGGGCGAAGGATGATCGCCCCTGTCCCGGCACGCGCACGTGTGGCACTCCTCGCGCTCGCGGCCCTCATCGCCGGCTGCGCCACCGGCGGCAGCACTCCTCCCGCCTCCCCGCAGCCCGCGCCCGGCCAGCCCACTCTCCCACCGGGGCAGCCTCCTCGCGGCGCCGAGCCGGGGGCCACGTCCGCCCAGCCCACCCAGTCGCCGCTCACCGGCGCCGCTCCGGCCAACGCCCTCTCCGCGCTGCAGCACGACATAGACTCGATGGTGGCGCAGCCGGAGTTCCGCAACGCGCACTGGGGGATACTCGTAGTCGATCCCGATCGCGGCGACACGCTCTACTCGCACAATGCCGGGAAGCTCTTCATGCCCGCGTCGAACATGAAGATCATCACCGGTGCGGTGGCGCTCGCGCAGCTCGGGCCCGACTACCGCTTCAACACGGCGTTCGTCACGGCAGGCGAGGTATGTGGCGGCGTGCTGCACGGCGACCTGCTGGTAATGGGACGCGGAGATCCGAGCGTGAGCGACGCGATGCGCGAGGACGCGATGATCCCCATGCGCGAGATCGCCGATTCGATCGCCGCACGCGGTGTCCGCACGGTGCGGGGGCGTGTGATCTCCGGCTCCGATGCCTTCCCCGGCTCGGAGCTCGGCTACGGCTGGTCGTGGGACGATCTGGGGGACACGTACAGCGCGGGCGTCGATGAGCTCTTCTTCAACGAGGGCTACGGGCGCGTGGTGGTGCGCGGCGGCCGACGCGCGACGTCGCCGGTGCGAGTGACCGCGCTCACTTCTGCTCACTACCCGCAGCTGCGCGTCGCGGCGCGCACGGGCTGGGCGCCGGACACGATCAGGCTGGCGACGGGGGGCGGCGGCGGAGCCATCCGCAGCTCGCGCTACCGTCGCGGCACCTCGGACCTCACCGTGCTCCCCGACAGCCTCGGGCGCGGGCTCGTGCTCACGGGGTGGATCGCTCCGGATGCGGTGGACACCATCGAGGTGGTGTTCCCCGATCAGAACGCAGCCTACCTCGCGGCGCTGCGCGGCGCCATCGCCGAGCGCGGCATTCACATACAGAATCGCACGCGGCAGCTCGGCAAGTGCGCTGGCACTGCATCCGCATCCGCGCTCGACACGCTCTTCGTCTACCAGTCGCCCCCGCTGCGTGACATCCTGCACGCGATGGAGAAGCCGTCGCAGAACCAGATCGCGGAGATTCTCCTGCGTACGCTCGGCCTCGAGCGTGCGAGCGTCGGGCGCCCCGACAGCGGCGCGGGCGTGGTGGAGCGCCAGCTCCTCGCCTGGGGAGCGCAGCCGGACGGCTTCGTGATCAGGGACGGGAGTGGGCTCTCGCGCTACGACTATCTCTCTCCCGAGACCATCGTGCACACGCTTGCAGCGATACGGCAGGACACCGCGTTCACCGCCTTCTACGATGCGCTCCCGATCGCCGGGATAGACGGCACCATCGAGTACAGGATGCGAGGGACCGCGGCCGAGGGGAACGTGCACGCCAAGACCGGGTCGATCGCCAACGCGCGCTCGCTCTCCGGCTACGTCACGACCGCGGATGGTCGTCAACTCATCTTCTCGCTCCTCTGTAACAACTGGACTGTGCCGGCCAGCGACGTGCTGCGCGTCCAGGATGCGATCACCGCGCGCCTCGCCGAGCTGACCACGCCGGTAGGTGGCTGAGTGCTTCCCGTGGCGGAGGCGAGCGCGCGGATTCTCGCCGGGATCGAGCCGCTCGGCACGGAGCGAGTAGCGCTCCCCGACGCGCTCGGACGCGTGCTCGCCTCCCCGGTCGCATCGCCGGTGACGATCCCTGCGTGGGACAACTCCGCCATGGACGGCTACGCCGTACGCGCGGAGGACGTGGCCGGCGCCACCGAGTCGAACCCGGCGACGCTCGAAGTGCTCGAAACCGTGGCGGCCGGAGCATTCCCGACGCGAGCCCTCTCCGCCGGCACGGCGACGCGTATCATGACCGGCGCGCCGGTTCCGGAAGGAGCGGACAGCGTGGTGCGCGTGGAGGACACCGACGGCGGTGTCGCTCGCGTGGCGATCACGAGCTCGCGCGATGCGTACCGCAACGTTCGCCGCCGCGGCGAGGACATCGCGAACAGAGCGGTCGTCCTCGATGTGGGTACGGCGATCGGGCCGGCGCAGATCGGCCTTCTCGCCTCCGTCGGTGCGGCGAGCGTGGACGTGCACCGCAGGCCACGCGTCGCCTTTCTCGCCACGGGTGACGAAGTGGTGGATCTCGATCGCTTCGGGGAGGTGCTGGACGGACGCAAGATCATCACGTCCAACAGCTATACGCTTCACGCCATGATCCGCGCGGCTGGTGGAGAACCGCTCAACCTCGGCATCGCTCGCGACGAGCCAGTGGAGCTGCGTGCGCGAATCGAGAGCGCCGTCGGATGCGATCTGCTCATCACCTCCGCCGGGATCTCCGCGGGCGAGTACGACTACATCCGCACCGTGCTCGCGGAGCTCGGCGTGAAGCTCGAGGTCTGGAGGGTGCGCATGCGCCCTGGCGCCCCACTGGGCTTCGGACGCCTCGGTGCGATGCCGTGGATCGGGCTCCCGGGGAATCCAGTCTCCACGATGGTGACCTTCGAGCTCTTCGTACGGCCAATGCTGCGCCGGATGCTCGGCCACACACGGGTCTTTCGGAAGGCGGTGCCGGTGAGACTCGCTGAGGAGGTGCAGACCGGGGCACCGCTCACCCACTTCCTTCGCGCGGTAGTGAGCGTTGACGGCGACGGTACGCTCGCAGCACGGCTCACCGGTCCGCAGGGGTCGGGGATTCTCACCTCGATGGCGCTCGCCAACGCGCTGCTGGTGGTGCCGCACGACAGGCAGCGAGTCGAGGCGGGAGAGATGCTCGATGCCATTCCGCTGGGCGAGGACGCGCAGCTCTCGTCACGCTTCGAGCTGTGAACGAGGGCACGGGGCGCGGTAGACCGGGAGCGAGCGGGTCTCGGCGCCCGTCGCCCACGACGGAGGGACGGAGCGGCTCGTCTCCGCGCGACGAAGCATCGCGGTCTCCCCCGGATTCTCTCCTTCCCGAGCTGGAGCGCCGCTTCGTCCTCCAGCCGCTCGAGGTCACGGCGCTCGGCCGCGAGCTGGAGCTGTTGGCGCCGCGCAGCGCCGAAGATCTGCTGAACGAGGAGGACTTCGAGCGCGATGAGCGGCTCCCCTACTGGGCCGATCTCTGGCCGTCGTCGTACGCGCTCGCGGATCGAGTAGCGAGCGAGGATGGTCGAGCCGGCGGCTCGGCGCTAAGCCTCCTCGAGCTCGGATGCGGCCTCGGGCTCGTTACCATCGGCGCTCTCACCGCGGGCTTCGACGTCGTCGCGACAGACTACTACGCCGACGCACTCCTCTTCACGCGTGAGAACGCCTTGCGGGTAGTAGGGATCGATCCCGCGGTCCGTCTGGTGGATTGGCGCGACGTTCCCGCGGATCTCGGAACCTTCGACAGAGTCGTGGCCGCCGACGTTCTCTACGAACGGCGCTACGCCACGATCGTGGCCGATGCCATCGCGCGTACGCTCGCGCGCTCCGGGGTGGCGATCATCGCGGATCCACGCCGCACTGCGCTCCCGGAATTTCTTCACGAGTGCGAGGCGCGCGGGCTCGCCGTCTCCTCGGTGGAGAGCTGGCGCTACGCGGAGGGCGAGGTCCGGCAGACCATCCTCGTGCACGAGCTGATCTGGAGCGATGCGGCGGACGAGCGCCCGCGGCAGGATACAGGTGCTCGGCTGGCATAGCTGGTGGCACGCTCTGGCCGCGCTCGGTGCGGGAGTGTTGGCCGGTGCGTTGAACTCCATCGCCGGAGGAGGAACCAACATCTCCTTCCCCGTCCTGCTCTGGCTCGGCCTCCCTCCCATCACCGCCAACGCCACCAGTGCCACCGCGCTCTGGCCGGGCGTGATGTCGGCCGCCGTGGGATTCGCTCCCGAGATCAGGGAGAGTCCGAGGCGCTGGTACTGGCTTCTACTACCTTCGCTCGTAGGCGGCGCGATCGGCAGCTACCTGCTGGTGCATACGCCGTCCACCGTCTTCCGTTCGGTCGCGCCCTGGCTCGTGTTGGGATCGAGCGCCCTCATGGCAGTCGAGCCCGTGCTGTCGAAACACGTCGGTGTGCTTCGGCGGGAGAGGCGCGGCGCGGGGTGGCTGGCGCTGGCATTGGGAGCCCAGCTCGCGATATCGGCGTACGGCGGATACTTCGGTGCGGGGCTCGGGATCCTCATCCTCACGGCGCTCGGGCTCCTCGGGCTGCGAGACATCCACGCGGCGAACGGGATGAAGAACATGTACAGCGTGGCCATAAAGGGCGTCGCGGTGATGTATTTCATCGTGATGGCGCGAGTGGTATGGCACGCCGCGATCGTGATGGCGGTGGGTGCGATCACTGGCGGGTACATCGCGGCTCGACTGGGACGGAATCTGAAGCAGAGCACCATGCGCTGGGTGGCGGTGGCCATTGGCGTCGCCCTGGGCGTGGTGATGCTCGTTCAGACGTTGTGATTCGTGCATCGGATCCCGGTAGTCGACCGCGATCGTACCTCGACCGAGCGTCCACGCCCTCCACTCCAACGCTGCGCCCGTGCCGGGCGTAGCTCTACCCATGAGCATGATCGACACGCCTCCGCGGCCGCTACGCCTCGCGGCCACCCTCTTCGCCGTAACGCTCTCTCTTGCGCTCCTCGTCGGCTGCGGGCGGCAGGGCGACCGCCATGCGCGCGATGGCCAGGAGCGACGCATCGTGAGCGTCTCGAAGCAGATCAACGAGTTCATCTTCGACATAGGCGCCCAGCACGACCTGGTTGCGGTGGACCTCACGTCGGTGTATCCGCCGGAGATTCGCAAGCTCCCCACGGTGGGCTACCACCGCGCGCTCAGTGCGGAGGGGATCATCTCCATGAAGCCCACCGTCTTCCTGACCGACGGAAACGTGGGCCCCGATGCGGTGCTCGATCAATTGAAGAAAGTCGGTATACCCATCACGGTGATGGAGCCGGGGAGCACTGTGGACAGCGCCCAGGCGCTGCTCACGCATCTCGGTGAGCTCTTCCACCGCGAGCAGGCGGCTGACAGCGTGCTCGCCGAGTGGAAGGCGGGGATGCGGCAGCTCTGGGCGGACACTGCCAGCTGGACCCGAGCGAAGCGGCCGCGAGTGCTGATCATCCACTTCGGGCAGATCGCCAACAACTATCTCGCGGTGAAGAGCGGGAGCACGGCGGATCAGCTGGTGCGCTGGGCCGGCGGCGTCAACGCGATCGACTCCGTGGGAGGAATGCTGCGCCTCACTCCGGAGCTCATCGCGCGTGCCGCGCCGGACGTCATCATCGCCACCGATGTGGGCTTCGACCGCTTCGGCAGCGCCGAGAAGTTCGCGACTCTCCCCGGCGTATCGCTCACACCCGCGGGCCGCAACAGGCGCATCTACCGGATACACGAGCAGAAGATCATGTACTACGGTCCGCGCACGCCGGCGGCCGTGCGCGAGCTGCACGCGATGCTCTTCCCCTGAGATGCCGCGGCGTCTCTCCTTCGGGCAGAGCTATCTGCTGCTCGGAATCGTGCTGGCCATCGCTCTCGTCGCCTCGGCGGCGATCGGCGCGTTCTCGTTCACGCCAGATCGCATGCTCCGCTACCTTGGCGAGGGATTGGGGATCGTGCAAACCGCGGCGGCCGACGATCTGGGCCGCAACGTCTTCCTGAAGCTGCGCCTCCCGCGGGTGCTGGTGGCCGGGCTCACCGGCGCGGTGCTCGGCGTGTCGGGGACGCTCATGCAGGGACTCTTCCGCAACCCCATCGTCGAGCCGGGGCTGGTGGGGACCTCCGCGGGCGCGGCGCTGGGTGCGGCGATCGTGTTCGTCTTCGGCGAGAGCACCGCGCTCTCCTTTGCCACGCCTCTCGGCTCACTGGCGGTTCCAGCAGCGGCGTTCGCGGTGTCGTTCGGGGCGACGATGATCGTCTACCGGCTCTCGACCTCGTTCGGGAAGGTGAATGTCTTCACCCTGCTCCTTGCCGGGATCGCGATCAACGCCGTGTGCGCGGCGGGGACAGGCTTCCTCTCATACGTGGCACGCGATCCGCAGGCGCGCAACATCACTTTCTGGAACCTCGGTACCTTCACCACCGCCGACTGGCGCGGCGTGCAGCTCATCGGGTTGTTCTTCGTGATCTGCTTCGTCTGGTCGCTCCGCTACGGCAAATCGCTCAACGCACTCATGCTGGGGGAGAACGAGGCGGCGTCGCTCGGGGTGAACCCGGATCGGCTCATCCTCCAGCTCATCGTGGTGAACACGATCATGGTGTCGTTAGCCACCGCGATGGTGGGCGTGATCGCCTTCGTAGGGCTCGTCATCCCGCACGTGCTGCGTATGCTCAAGTCGTCGGACTACAACTTTCTCCTCCCCGCCTCGGCTCTCTTCGGCGCGATCACCATGGAAGTGATCGACATTGCCGCGCGAGTGATAATCCCGCCCGCCGAGCTGCCGATCGGCATCATCACGGCGGTCATCGGTGCACCCGTCTTCCTCTGGATACTGCTGCGTCAGACGCGCAGCGGGAGCGTCGGCTTCTATGGCTGAGCTGGAGCGGGTGAGCTATCGCGTCGGCGACACGGTGATCCTGGATGAAGTCACCGTGACCTTTGCACCCAACCGCTTCAACGTGATCCTCGGCCCAAACGGCGCCGGGAAGTCCACGCTGCTGAAGATCGCGACGGGGCTGCTCGAGCCGACGTCGGGGCGCGTGCGCTACGGCAAACGGCCGGTGAGTGGCTACACCGCCCCCGCGCTCGCCCGGAAGCGTGCCGTGCTCTCGCAGCGAGTGGAGCTGGCGTTTCCGCTGGACGTGGAGGATGTGGTGCTCATGGGGCGTTATCCGTACTACGGTCGCACGCCGGCGAAGCACGATCGTGAGATCGTCTCCCGCGCGCTCGAGATCGTCGGGATGACCGCGCGGCGCAGGCAGCGCTACACCACGCTTTCCGGCGGCGAGCAGCAGAAGGTGCAGCTCGCGCGCGTGCTCGCGCAGATCTGGAACTACGACGAGCCGCGGGAGCCGCGGTACCTCTTCCTCGACGAGCCCACCACCAGCCTCGACGTCCACTATCAATTGCACCTGCTCGACGTCGCGCGCGGGCTTCTCGACTACGAGTGCACCGTCATAGCCATCCTGCACGACATCACTATCGCACTCCAGTACGGCGACGTCTTCTTCCTGATGGAGAACGGCCGCGTCGCGCACGAGGCGCACGACGCGGCCGAGATTCCGGTAGAGCTGGTGGAGCGGGTCTTCCGCGTGAGAGCGAGCCGCGTGGTGGACCCGACCGACGGTCAGGGTCTCTGGCGCTTCACGCTCTAGAGCCCCAGTTTCTTCCGCGCGAACGGCCGCACGAACGCGGCAGGCGGATTGTGCGCGGTGGCCATGTCGTACGCCTTCCGGTACAGCTCCTTCGCCTGCTCGGACTTACCCTGCTTCTCGTAGGTAATGGCGAGGAGGCAGTGCATGAAGGGATCGCGGTCGTTCCCCTTGATTGCGATCGCCTTCGACAGCTCCGACTCCGCGCCGGCGAGGTCCCCGGTGTAGAGCGCGACATACCCCACCAGGTAAGGGAAGAAGCGCTCCTGCTGCGCCGCCATGGCCGTGTCGCTGTCCAGCGCGCGACGTGCGGCGGTGATCTGCTTCGCCGCTTCCGCCTTGTCGCCGCGGCGCGCCGCGATGCGACCGAGCGCGTGTGCGAGACGGTAGTCCCAGAGCGACTTAGGGTGCGTGCGCGGCTCGGGCTCCCTGTTCCCCAGCTCCGTTCCCTTGCGGTACCACTCCTCCGCCGTGTCGAGATCGCCGGCGTCGATGCAAACACGCGCGCCTTCGTTGGCCATCTCGCCCTCCTGGTAGAAGGCGTTCTGCGGATCGATCTGCTCCTGCGTCTTCCAGTAGTCGATCACCATCTGCTCGTACTTGATGGTGTTGGCGCAATCGCCATCGAAGGCATACGACATGGCCATCGCGCGCTGTGCTGCGGCCCTGTCGGCCGGCTCGGAGGCCGAGTCGATCATGCGCTGGAAGATCGCCCGCGCCTCGCTGGTCTTCCCTTCCCGGTCGAGCGCCGCCGCTTCGCGCATCGGCCCCGACGGCCCCCGGTTCCCGCGATTCTGCTGCGCGACGGTAGGAGTGGTAAAGCTGGCCGCAGCAACCGCGAGCGCGGCAGGGAGCATCCAGCGACGACGATACGGGGAGGTCACGATGGCTTCTCTGTGTAGGGACGAATCGATCACTTCTCGCTCCGATGAAGATACTCGGGGGCTCATGGTGTAGACAAAGAAAGCGTGGTTTCCGGTGGTGCAGGCAAAATCGGAGTGGGCGATCTTGGGGGTGGCTCGACCGGCTGCATCGCGGGGGCCTGCATCATCGCGCCGGGCCGTAACTGCGCACGCGGAGGGCATCGCGCTGGGCCGTAACTGCGCACGCGGAGGGCGCGGAGGGAACGGCGAGAGGACGCGGAGAACTGCCTGTGGGTGGAGGCATCGCGATCCTGATACCGGCTGCATCGCAAAGTCCGGGCTCCTTAGAAAAGCTGGAACGCGGAGAACGCGGAGAACTGCAGAGAGAACGCAGAGGGTGCTGCACGGTCAGCTAATGCTCGCAAGCGGCCGGGAGAAAAAAGGGGAACTGCTCCCGCGCTTGAAATCCTGCCTACCTGAGCAGGGCTCCATCTGCGGGAGCGGTTCCCTCAAAAACCCCTCATTCGAGATCTCGCCTTACGGTTTTTCTCTGCGTTCTCTCGTTCTTCTCCGCGTTCTCTGCGCTCCTCTTAGAGGAG
>JBIQMO010000142.1:0-9448 GCA_044463245.1 Gemmatimonas aurantiaca | reverse complement strand
CCGGTATCAGGATCGCGATGCTCGCCCCCACAGGCCGTTCTCCGCGTCCTCTCGCAGTTCCCTCCGCGCCCTCCGCGTGCGCAGTTACGGCCCAGCGCCGCGATGCCCTCCGCGTGCGCAGTTATGGCCCAGCGCGATGCCCTCCGCGCGCGCAGTTGAACGCGATGAGGCAGGCCCCCACGATGAACGATGAACACAGATGGTGCCCCCAACCGCCGGCCCGCCAGAAACCGGATGTCGATCCACGGGGTCCTCGTTCGACGTGATGGTAGAAGGCAGCCGGAATGCCGAGGCCCTGAAAAGCTGGGGAGCCCGGCAGACGACCAGAACAGGACAAACTCCAGGAGAGAGGACAATGCGAGTAATGGTGATCGTGAAGGCGACGAAGGAGAGCGAGGCCGGCGTCATGCCGAGCGAGAAGCTCCTCACGGAGATGGGGAAGTACAACGAGGAGCTCGTGAAGGCAGGGATCATGCTGGCTGGCGAGGGGCTCCATCCGAGCTCCAGGGGGGCGCGCGTGCACTTCTCCGGCTCCAAGCGCTCGGTGATCGATGGACCGTTCTCGGAGACCAAGGAGCTCATCGCCGGCTTCTGGCTCTGGCAGGTGAAGTCGATGGAAGAAGCGATCGAGTGGGTGAAGCGCTGCCCGAATCCCATGGAGAGCGACTCGGACATCGAGATCCGGCCGGTCTTCGAGGCGGAGGACTTCGGCGAGGAGCTCACACCGGAGTTGCGCGAGCAGGAGGAGCGGCTGCGCGCGGAGGTCGCGGCGCGGCAGCAGTCGTAGGCCCCTTTCCCATTCCGAGCGTTACTGGACGAACAAGTCGGAGGACCGAGAATGCGATTCATGACGATCTACAAGCCCGCAAACGCCGAAGGCACGCCCCCGAGCCAGGAGCACATGGAGGCGATGGCGAAGTTCATCGACGAGCTGGCCAGCGAGGGCGTACTGCTTCAGACCGATGGCCTGCTCCCCAGCTCGATGGGCGCGCGCGTCCGGCTCGAGGGCGGGAAATACACCGTCAGGGACGGCCCTTTCACCGAAAGCAAGGAGCTGATCGCGGGCTACGCGATAATCGATGTGGATTCGCTCGAGGAGGCGAAAGAGCTTGCCAAGCGCTTTCTGAAGGTGGCGGGCGACGGCGAGAGCGAGATTCGCCAGATGTACGACGCCCCCGCGTACGAGAGCGATCCGATCACCGGGCCGGAGTACCCACTCGCCTCCTGACGGTTGCAACGGGGTCAGGTCTTTAATTTCGAGGGGGCTGAGCAATTGCTCAGCCCCCTCGAAATTAAAGACCTGACCCCGTTGCAACTGCGGGGCGCTTCCCTTTGATTGCCCGGGGTGACGGGCACCGCTGCTACTCACCGGGCAATCGACGCGGTCTGGAGAATCGAATCGGCCAGGCTCATCGCCGCGCTCGCGCGCATGGTCGGCGACGTCGGCGCGGCCGAGGACCTTGCGCAGGACGCGCTCCTCATCGCGCTCGAGAAGTGGCCGGAGACCGGCGTCCCCGACAACCCGGGGGCATGGCTCATGGCCGCCGCCAAGCGTCGCGCGATCGACCTCCTCCGCCGCAACAAGCTCCTCGACCGCAAGCACGAAGAGATCGGTTACGAGCTCGACGAGAAGCAGGAGAGCGATGTAGCGGACATCGAGGCCGCGCTCGATGACGACATCGGCGACGACCTTCTTCGCCTCATCTTCACCTCCTGCCACCCGGTGCTCTCCACCGAGGCGCGCGTGGCGCTCACGCTTCGCCTCCTCGGCGGGCTCACCACCGACGAGATCGCGCGCGCCTTCCTCGTCCCCGAGGCCACCGTCGCACAGCGCATCGTACGCGCCAAGAAGACGCTCCGCGATGCGAAGGTCCCGTTCGAGGTGCCGCGCGGAGCGGAGCTCGCCGAGCGGCTCTCGTCGGTGCTCGAGGTGATCTACCTGATCTTCAACGAGGGATACTCGGCAACCGCCGGCGACGACTGGGTTCGTCCCGCGCTCTGCGAAGATGCGCTGCGATTGGGGCGCATCCTCGCGGAGCTGGCGAGCGAAGAAGGCGAGGTGCACGGACTCGTGGCGCTCATGGAGATCCAGGCATCGCGGCTCCGGGCGCGTACCGGACCGTCTGGAGAGCCGATCCTCCTCCTCGACCAGGATCGCGCGCGCTGGGACTACGTCCTCATCAACCGTGGCCTCGCGGCCCTCGAGCGCGCCGAGCGCACTGGACGCCCGCCGGGCGCGTACACTCTCCAGGCCGCGATCGCCGCCTGTCACGCGCGGGCGCACACGGCGGAGGAGACCGACTGGCAGCTGATCGCGTCGCTCTATGAGGCGCTCGCTCTCGTCGCGCCATCTCCCGTGGTGGAGCTGAACCGCGCTGTGGCGGTGGCCATGGCGTACGGTCCCGAAGCCGGACTCGAGATCGCGGACCGGCTGACGAGCGAGCGGGTGCTCGCTTCCTACCACCTCCTCCCCAGTGTCCGCGGCGATCTGCTCTTCAAGCTCGGGCGGAAGAAGGAAGCGCGCGCCGAGTTCGAGCGCGCGGCGTCGCTGACGCGCAACGCCCGCGAGCGAGCGCTGCTGATGGAGCGCGCGGCCGCCTGCGGCGCCGCCTAGACCCGCCCGGGAAACCCCGCCAGCTTCGCCTCCGTACGACTTGCGAGGCCCACAACCCCGCGGAGGTCCCCGTGTCGTTCCTCTCGCCGATCCGCTACGCCTGGCGATCGCTGCGTCGCACTCCGGTATTCACCGTCACGGCGGTGCTCACGCTCGCCATAGGTGTAGGCGCCGTCACCGCCATCTTCGCCGTGGTGGACGGCATCCTCCTCCGCCCGCTCCCCTACGGCCACCCGGAGCAGCTCGTCGGCGCCTGGCACGACCTCCCACCGCTGTCGCTGAAGCACACCGAGCAGACCTCCGCCACCTACTTCACCTACAAGCGCTTCGCGCACACGATCTCCGGCATAGCGGCCTACCAGGAAGGATCCGCGAACGTCGCCGATCCTCGAGGGGGCATCGAGCCGCGCCGGCTCGCCGCTGGCTTCGTCTCCTCCGATCTCGTCCCGCTCCTCGAGGTGCCGCCGAAGCTGGGACGCTCCTTCAGCGCGGCAGAGGATCTGCCGAACGGACCATCGGTGGTGATGATCAGCGAAGGTCTCTGGCGATCGCGCTTCGGCGGCGACCCGGGGATCATCGGCCGCACGCTGGAGGTCAGCGGCACTTCGCACGAGATCATCGGCGTGATGCCGAAGAGCTTCCGCTTTCCGACCTCCGATACCCAGATCTGGCTGCCGCTCGCGCTCGACCCGAACGCTCCCTTCCCCGGCGGCTTCAACTACGACGCGGTAGCGCGACTGAAGCCCGGAGTGAGCATCGCGGACGCCCAGCGCGACTTCCGCTCGGTGCTCCCGCGCGTGGTCGAGGTATCACCGATGATGGCGCCGGGCGTCACCACGCAGATGCTGCTCGATCAGGCGCAGCCGCAGCCGGTGCTGATCCCGATGCGTGACGATGTGGTCGGTGGCATCGCGAACACGCTCTGGATAGTGGCCGCCACGGCCGCGCTCCTTCTCGTCGTCGCATGCGCCAACGTCGCGAACCTGGTGCTGGTGCGTGCGGACGGACGCCAGCGCGAGCTCGCCGTGCGAGCCGCGATCGGCGCGGGGCGCTCGCACGTGCTCGTACATTTCCTCGCCGAGTCGGCGGTGCTCGCGCTGATGGCGGCGGTGCTCGGACTCGCCATCGCGGCCTTGGGGATTCGGCTCCTCGTGACGGCGGGGCCGGTGGAGCTCCCCCGGCTCGCCGAAGTCCGCGTCGATGGAACAGTCGCGGCCTTCACCTTCGCCGTCACCGTGCTCATCACGCTCGCGTGCAGCATCATCCCCGCGCTCCGCTTCTCGCGGACTGAGCTCGTCAGCTCGCTCCGCGAGGGCGGCCGCGGCGGAACCTCGGGACGTGCGCGGCAACGCGTCCGCGGCGCGCTGGTGGCCGCGCAGATCGCGGTCGCACTCGTGGTGCTCGCCGGGTCGGGACTTCTCATCCGCACCTTCCGCGAGCTGCACGCCGTGAAGCCGGGCTGGAACGCCGACAAAGTAGCCACCTTCTGGCTCTCGCCCCCGCAGGCGCGCTACCCCGGCGATTCGGCCGTGACGCGCTTCTATGCACAGCTCACCCAGCGCGTGGCCGCCATCCCCGGCGTGCGTGCAGTGGGGCTGTCGTCGCGACTCCCGCTCGAGGAGCACGGAACGAGCACGAGCCCGATCTGGGTGGAGGGCGATCCCAGCGCCCAATCGAAGATCCCGCCGCTGCAGCTCAACATCACGACCGACAGCGGCTACTTCGGCGCGATGGGGATTCCACTTCTCGCGGGGAGGACCTTCCTTTCGCTCGACGAGCGCCAGGATGGCTACGACGCGATCGTGAACCAGGTGACCGCCGAGCACTTCTGGCACGACGCCACCGGTCGCGCCGCCATCGGCAAGCGCTTCCAGACGCTCCCCAACGGGCCCTGGTACAGGGTGGTCGGGGTGGTGGGGAGCGTGCACGACAGCTCGCTGCAGACACCGCCAGCTCCAACGGTGTACTTCCCCGAGGTAGCCACGGCCGACACATCCTTCGGCCAGATGGTGCGTATCATGGGACTCGTGGTGCGCACCGCGGGCGATCCCGCCTCGATCGTGCGGCCGGTGCAGAGCGTGGTGCACGAGCTCGATCCCACGCTTCCGTTGTTCGATGTCAAACCGATGACGGAGGTGGTGCGCAGCTCGCTCGCGCAGCTCTCCTTCACTATGCTCATCATCGGCGTGGCCGCCACGGTGACGCTCCTCCTCGGGGCGATCGGCCTCTACGGCGTGATCGCTTACGTGGCGACACTGCGTACGCGCGAGCTGGGCGTGCGCGTGGCGCTCGGCGCCACGCCGGGCGAGATCGCGGGAATGGTCACACGCCAGGGGATCGCGCTCACGATCGTCGGTATCGTGGCAGGTCTTGCGCTCTTCGCGCTCGTAGCGCGCTTCATCCGCTCGCTCCTCTTCGGTGTAGCGCCGGGCGACCCGCTCACGCTCGTGGCAGTTTCGCTGCTGCTCGTGGCGATCGCGGCCCTGGCGAGCTGGATCCCCGCACGGCGTGCATCGAAGGTCGACCCGATGATCGCGCTCCGGGCGGAGTGACGCTGCGGAGCATGTCGGGCAAGAGCGGCCGAATACGATGACATGGCTGGGGATCCCAGTCGCGGCTGCGGAGGAACGTGGGTTCCTCTCGGGCAAGGAGCGCTTTCCGCGCCCGGCTCGTTGATACGGGTCGCACAGACGCGCGGCACACGTACATTCCGACGGACGGCGGAATCCGGCGTTCGCCGGTTCGATCACGCGCTCCCCAATCACGACACCATCCAGTGGAAGCCCCAGCGCTCGAGCGCTCCTCGAAGGCAGACAGCGGACCACGCTCGCGAGGCATCGCCTCGGCCCTCCTCGGCGCGGCGTTTCTCATGGCCACGTCCGCGGTGGGACCCGGCTTCCTCACGCAGACCGCGGTGTTCACCGCCGAGCTCGGGGCGAGCTGCGCCTTCGTCATCCTCGCATCTATAGTCTTCGACCTCGCCGCGCAGCTCAACATCTGGCCCGTCATCGTTGCGAGCGGTGAGCGGGCGCAGGACGTGGCCAATCGAGTGCTCCCCGGACTTGGCTACCTCCTGGCCGCGCTCGTGGCGCTGGGTGGACTCGCCTTCAACATCGGCAACGTGGCCGGCGCCGGGCTCGGGATGAACGTGATGTTCGGCATCCCGGTGTCCACCGGCGCGGCGATCAGCGCCGCGATAGGGATCGCCATCTTCCTGGTGAAGGAAGCCGGGCGAGCGATGGACCGCTTCGCGCTCTTCATGGGCTTCGTGATGATCGCGCTCACAGCGTACGTGGCCGTCGCGTCGCATCCGCCCGTGGCCGAGGCCGCGCTGCGAGCGGTGGCACCCGCACGCTTCGACGGCTTCGCGATCGTCACTCTCGTGGGTGGCACGGTGGGCGGCTACATCACCTTCGCCGGCGCTCACCGTCTGCTCGACGCGGGCATCGTAGGCGCCGGTGCCGTGCAGCGAGCCAACGGATCGGCCATCACGGCGATCGGCGTCGCGTCGCTCATGCGCGTGCTTCTCTTTCTCGCGACGCTCGGAGTGGTGGCGGCGGGGCTCACGCTGGATCCGGGCAATCCACCCGCTTCGGTGTTCCGGCTCGCAACGGGAAACGCCGGCTACCGGATCTTCGGCGTGGTGATGTGGGCCGCGGCGATCACCTCCGTGGTGGGCGCGGCGTACACATCGATCTCCTTTTTGCGCGGACTGGCGAGCACGATCGACCGGCACTGGGCGCGCTGGGTCGTGGCGTTCATCGCCATCTCGGCGGTGGTCTTCCTGCTCGTAGGGAGACCGGTGCGCGTGCTGGTGCTGGTGGGAGCGCTCAATGGCCTGATCCTCCCGCTCTCGCTCGGAGTGATGCTCGTAGCCGCGTACAGAAAGGGGATCGTTGGGGAGTACCGGCATCCGCACTGGCTCGCGGTGCTGGGAGCGCTCGTAGCGGTGGCGATGCTGGTGCTCGGAGTACGGACGCTCGTCACGGAGCTGCCCGGGTTCTTCTGAGCGCCGATGCGCGACACCGCATCCCGCCAGCTGGCGGGATGCGGTGTCGCGTGGCGCACGGTACGACGGCTTCGCCCGCCCGGCGGCCGGGCGAATGTCGGACCGCTACTTCATCTCGCTCAACATGGCGTCCACCCGCCTCGCCGCCTGCGGGATCTGCGTCTTGAGCGCGGTGAGCACCGCGCGCGCAGAATCGCGCTGCCCCGCGAGGTCGAGCGCCTCCGCCTGCAGCAGCTCCTTCTGCATGTAGATGCGGCGGTTGGCCGGAGCGACGGAGAAGGAGTCCAGCGCGGCCAGTGCGGCAGTGGCATCCTTGCGGTCGCGCACCAGCGACTGGATGCGGAGGAGACGCACGGCGGTATCGGCCGGCAGCATGCGCTGCAGCTCTTCCACGCGCGCGGCCGCCGATGCGGCGTCGCCGGCCTTGCGGTCGAGCATCGCGTTGTTGTAGAGGCCCGCTACGAGCAGCCGCCGAACATCGGTGGTATCTCCAGTGCGAAGGCCAGGTCCGCCCGCGTACTCGTACACGATCTTTCCCCCGTGCTCGGCAGTCTCGAAGAGGTATACCACACCCACCACACCGACCACCGCCGAGAGGATGCGAAGACCGCGCGCGACCGTCGGCTTGCGCGTGGCGAAGGCGAGAATTCCTATCTCGACGAGCGAGACGACGAGGAAGATGTTGCGCGTCGTCTCGCCGTCCTCTTCGTGCTCGCTGACCACCGGGCGAATGTTGGGGATGTTCTCCACCAGTTCGTGCGCCTCGAGACCCGATCTGACGGCGAGCACGCTCCCGATAGTACCGATAAATATGAGCGTCGCGGCCATCGCTCCCACGTACGTCATCCGGCCGGGGAGTGGGATGAGCGACATGATGCGTGCGAGCACCCCCACGATGAGAAGGGCGACGACGAAGTGGACGACCTGTGGATGGAAGCTGGCTATGTCGGGCACGAGGGGACTCGCTGGTGTGAAGTAGAGATCGCCAGGCAGCTGACCTGGACGGATTCTACTGTATAGTTCGCCGAGGGAGCAAATGCCCGGCCTTCTCAGGCCGCGCGGCGGTCCGCAACGCGCCGCGCAGTCGCCCTCTGTGGAAGTGTACGCCGCGCGAGGAGCGCATCGAGCGAGAAGCTTCCCGACCCCATGAGGATGAGGGGCGCCATGAACGAAGCCATCGGGATCCCGCTACCGGTTGCAGCAATCACCTCAGTGCTGTGATAATTCCGGATGCGGTAGCCCAACACGCATTGTACCGCCGAAGTTTCTACGTACGTTTCTTCACGACAGCGCGCCGCGCGACGTACAGGTCGCCCTCCGCGGACTGCTTGCGCTTCGGTATCCATTCGGCATCTTGTTCGTCGCGCCGGCTCGTCCGGCCGCGCCACCGGCGCTCCCGATGTGGGGGAGTGCCACTCATAACTCACGGTAAGCCACGATGACGACAGCGAACACCAACACAGCATCCGACCGTCAGGTCGAGCTCCACTCGCCCTTCGCCGACCTCGACGAGGAGCTCACCAATACGCGTCGCACGCTGGAGCGCTTCCCCGATGAGCACGCCGACTGGCGCCCGCACCAGAAGTCTTCCACGCTGGCCGAGCTCGCGGCCCACATCGCGGACATCCCGCACTTTGGCGAAGCCATCGCGTCCAGTCCCGTGTTGGACTTCGCCGCCACTCCCGACGTTCCTCCCAAGGTGCGCACGCGGGCGGAGCTCCTCGAGCTCTTCGACAGGACGTCCGCAGCCGCACGCGTCAACATCGCCTCGCTGGATGACGACGCGCTCCGCGACACCTGGACCCTTCGCAAAGGCGACTTCATCATCTCCTCGGGTCCCCGCGGCTACTACGTCCGCCGCCTCATACTGAGCCACATCATCCACCACCGCGCCCAGCTCACGCTCTACTACCGCCTCCTCGGCGTCCCAGTCCCGGGTCTGTACGGGCCGTCCGCGGACGAGAGGTAGTGAGGGGACCGACGGGGTCAGGTCTTTAATTTCGAGCCGCATGAGCTACCGCTCATGCGGCTCGAAATTAAAGACCTGACCCCGTCGGTCCCCATGCCTCACTCGGCGTCGGGAGCGTCGCAGGGTACGCTTCGTGCAACCTCATCGGCGTCCACCGCCGGGCAACGGCGGAGTGTTGCCGGTGCGGCGCTCGGGCCGCGAGATGCTTTGATGGATGTCTCGCCGCAGGCCAGCGGGCTTTCGCGCCAGGCGTGAGTTTCACTACTGCTGCGGGAGCGTGACCATGGCAATGGACAACGACGACGTCATCTCCGTGCTCAACAATCTCATCGAGACGTGTGAGGACGGAGTGAAGGGATTCCGCGACGCTGCCGAGGCGATCGGGAACCAGAGAGCGAAGGAGGTCTTCCACACCCGCATCGAGCTGATCGAGCGCGCCGAATCCGACCTCAAGGCTGCGGTGCGCCGTCTCGGCGGCGATCCGGAAGACCGCGGCAGCGCCAGCGGCGCGATGCACCGCGGCTGGATGAACCTCAAGGCCGCCATCACGGGGAAGGACGACGAGGCGATCGTCGCGGAATGCGAGCGCGGGGAGAACGCGGCCGTGGAGCGCTACGAGGACGCGCTCGAGAAGCAGCTACCACCGGACATCCGGCAGCTGGTCGACAAGCAGTATCGCGGCACATTGCAGAACCGCGACCGAATTCGCGAGCTGCACCAGACCCTCAAGGGCGGGACGATGGACAGAACGATGGCTCGGGATCGCGAGGCGCCACCTCCGATGTGATCGAACGACGGGAACGACGGGGTCAGGTCTTTAATTTCGAGCCGTATGGGCGGTAGCCCATACGGCTCG
>JBIQMO010000141.1:0-9520 GCA_044463245.1 Gemmatimonas aurantiaca | reverse complement strand
AGCTTGTAGGCGATGTTGCCCGCATCCAGTGAGGGGAAGATAAGCACGTTCGCGCGGCCTGCTACGCTGCTGTGTGGTGCCTTTCGAGTGGCGACCGCCGGCACCAGCGCCGCATCGCCTTGCAATTCCCCGTCCACGGCGATCTCGGGAGCGCGCTCACGAACGAGCTCTACAGCAGCGCGGACCCGTTCCACCGAGGGCCCGGTGCCACTCCCGGCCGTCCCGTAGGAGAGGAAAGCCACGCGCGGCTCGTCGCCCACTACCAGCCGCCGGTCGCGCGCAGCGGCCATGGCGATGTCGGCCAGCTGGTCGGCCGTCGGCTCGATGACCACGGCGCAGTCCGCGAAGGTGAGGACCTCTTCTTCCTCGCCGCGGAAGGGCGCGACCACCATGTAAAACGCGCTCGACACTGTCTGCACTCCCGGAGCGGGACCTACCATCCAGAGCGCGGCCCTGAGCACGGCCGCGGTCGTGGTCGCGGCGCCGGCCACGCACCCATCCGCCTCACCCAGTGCGACGAGGGCATCGGCGAAGAAGAGCGGCTCGAGTGCGAGCGATTCGGCGGCGGCCTCGGTCAGACCGCGAGCTCCACGTCGCTCGACGAGCCAGCGGACGACGGCGCTCCGGCGTGGATCTGCGAACGGATCGATGCATTCGGCGCCGGTGGCGCGCGCGGATTCGCCGCCGGTTCCCTCCCCCGGCGCGACGACCAGCAGCGGCTCGGCGATGCCCAGCTCTCTGATGGTACGGACCGCGTGCAGCACGCGGTCGTCGCCGCTCTCGGGGAAGACGATGCGCCTCCGCGCCGCCGCGGCGCGCGAGCGAAGCCGCGCTACGAAGCTCACTTCCCGGAGAAGCGCGCTACCAGCGCGGCGTGCACCGCGGGGTTCACCAGGTCCGCCGTCTCTCCGTGGAAGCGCGCTACCTCGCGCACGAGGCTGGAGCTCACGTAGGTGAGGTCGAAGCTCGGCATCATGAACACGGTTTCCAGCTCCTCGTTTAGATGCCGGTTCATGAGCGCCATCTGGAACTCGTACTCGAAGTCGGACACTGCCCGGAGACCTCGAATCGAGAGCGTGGCACCAACTTCGCGCGCAAAGTTCACCAGGAGCCCGTGAAAGTCGCGCACCTCCACCCGCGGGTCGTCACCGACCGCAGACCTTATGAAGGCCTTCCGCTCTTCCACCGTGAAGAGCGGCTGCTTCCCCGGGTTGGTGGCCACGGCAACTACCAGATGGTCCACGAAGGTGAGACTGCGACGAATGAGGTCCTCGTGACCTCGCGTTATCGGGTCGAAGCTCCCTGCGTAGATGGCGATTCCCATTGGTCAGGCGTCGAAGGTTCCGGTCGTCAGGAGTACCGCACCCATCTTGTTGTCATTCGCGCGCTCCGGCACGGAGGATGGTGATCGCCGTGTCGCCGTAGACGCGACGGTCGCCACCGGGAAGCTCTTCACGCGTTGAATGTTCCACCGTGAGCACGCGTGCGAACGGTGTCTCGTTCCACCGCTCGACTACGCCCAGCGCCATGCCGAGCCCGTACGGCGGGTCGGCGAAGGCGATATCGTAAGCATCCGCATCGAGTCTGGCAACGAATCGCAGAGCGTCTCCGCGGTGAACGGTGCTCCGCTCCTTCGCGCCGAGCGATTCTATGTTCGCCCCGAGCGCCGCGAGACTGCGGCGTCCCAGCTCTACGAAGTCGGCATGCTCGGCGCCGCGCGAGAGCGCCTCGAGCCCGAGCGCGCCGGAGCCGGCGAAGAGATCGAGGACGCGCGCTCCGGGGAGCTCGTTCTGGATGATGCTCATCCACGCTTCTCGTACGCGGTCGGCCGTGGGGCGAACGCGCGAGTCGGTGGGCGCCTTGATGACACGCCCGCGCCAGCGACCACTGACGATCCGCATCCAGGATGCGGCTCAGATGCTCTCACGCACGTCGGCGAGTCGCGCCTGCAGCCGACTCTCGCCATTCCACTCGTCGCGCTCGAGCCGGAAGGCGACATCGAGCGGAGCGGTTGTGGAAAGCCGCGGCGCGATGCCGCCCATCCCCCAGCCGATGGCATCGAGCTGCGTGCCGTCGGCGGTGAGGCGGAGCTTGAGGTGCCCGTTGCGGAGCACGCGAGGCGGCTCGGCGATCCGAACGCCGCTCGCAGCGAGGACGGGAGTCGCATTCCCGGCGCCGAACGGTTCGAAGTGGCGGAGGAGCGCTTCGAGATCCGGGGTCGCCTCGGAGAGCGCGATGTCCAGGTCCACCCTGACTTCGGGGACGAGGTCTTCGGGGGTGAGCCGCGAGCGCGCGACATCGTTGAAACGCCGCTGGAACTCCGGCATCCGTCCCGCGGCGACTGTCACGCCGGCGGCGGCCTTGTGACCGCCGAAGCGGATGAGGAGATCCGCGCACTCGGTAAGCGCACCGTGCAGATCGAAGCCGCTTATGGAACGGCCGGATCCCTTTCCCATCTCGCCATCGAGCGCCACGAGCACCACCGGCCTGCACACCTCCTCCACGAGGCGCGAAGCCACGATCCCGATCACGCCGGGGTGCCAGCCCTCACCGCCCAGCACGATCCCGTAGGTGGAGTCGAGATCGAGCGCATCGATCATGCGCGATGCCTCGCGCAGGGTGGCGCGGTCCAGCTCCTGGCGGCGCCGGTTCAGCTCCTCCAGCTCGCGCGCGATCGAGTTGGCCTCGTGATCATCTTCGGTCATGAGCAGCTCCACGCCGCGGAGCGCGTGTCCGAGTCGGCCAACCGCGTTGAGCCGCGGTGCGAGGATGAAGCCCACTCTCCCCGCCGTGAGCGGCTTCCCTTCTATCCCTGCCGCGCGGATGAGCGCGCGGAGTCCGGGGATCGGGCTGGCCGCGAGCCGGCGCAGACCGTAGCGCGCCATCACGCGATTCTCGCCGCGCAGCGGCGCGATGTCAGCGATGGTGGCGAGCGCCACGAGGTCGAGCATACGGAGCACCGGCTCCTCGCTCTCGCCGAGTGCCTTCGCGAGGGCAAGCGCGATCTTGAATGCCACGCCGACCGCGGCGAGGTCCTTGTCGGGATACTCGCAGCCGGGCCGCTTGGGGTTGAGCACCGCGACGCAATCGGGGAGTGGACCGCCGGGGAGGTGATGGTCCGAAATGATGACGTCTATCCCCGCCGCGCACGCCGCAGCCACTGGCTCCAGCGCGTTCGTTCCGCAGTCGCAGGTGATCAGGAGCTTGGCTCCCGCCGCGATGGCCGCGTTGACACCCGCCATGGAGAGATCGTAGCCATCTTCGAGGCGGCGCGGGATGAACGGCACTGCACGGCCGCCGAAATGCTTGATGGCACGCAACAGCAGCGCGGTGGAGCACATCCCGTCCACATCGTAATCGCCGTGGACCATGATCAGCTCGCGAGCGCGAATCGCGCGGGCGAGGCGCTCCACTGCCCTGTCGAGGCCGAGCAGGAGTGAAGGGTCGTGAAGTTGATCGAGCCGCGGCCGCAGGTAGCGCTTGGCCGGCTCTACATCCACATAGCCGCGCTGGCAGAGGAGCCGGCAGATGGGAACGGGGAGGCGCAGCTCCGCCGCGAGATTCGCTACGGCCTGCTCGTCCGGCAGCTGGGGGCGAACCCAGCGCGCGCTCGGTCTTGCGCGGGGAGCTTCGGCGCTCGCACGTGTGATGGAGGACGGGGCTGTCACACGTGGTAAGCTATCGGGCGCGGCTGCGCCGGGGCAAGCGCGATTCGCCTCAACCCGGCGTGTACAGCAGCACGCCGCAACCCTCGCACACCTCGATCGTGCGACCCGCAGCCATCACGTTCCTGCGCTGCAGCGGAATGGCCGTGTTGCAGCGGCCGCAGGCGGCACCGCGAAGCTGGTAGAGCGCGAAAGATTTTTCACGGCCACGAATCCGCTCGTACTTGCTCAGGATGTTGCGCGGTACCTGCGCCGCCGACGCCGAGCGCTTCTGGCGCGCGGCCTCCAACTCCTCCTCGAGCTCCGTGCGCTGCCGGGCGATCTCCGTCCGCTCGGCGCCCTGACGCTCGTCCACGTCGCCGAGCTCCGCGAGCGTGGCCTCCTCCGCTCGCTTGAGATCGGCGATGCGGCCGTTCAACGACTGAAGATCACTCTCCTCCTGCACGAGGACGCGTCGCACCATGTCCACCTGGGTCATCGCCGCGGTTGCCTCTCGCTGCTTCCGCACCGCATCGAGCACCGACAGGTTGCGTTCCTGAATCGCCCGATGCTCCTCGATCTTGTGCGCCAGCTCGCGCCTCTGTTTCTCCGCGGCCTCGGCGCTGGCACGCGTGCGCTCCATGTTCGCGTTGACCGCGGCCCGTTCGCCGTCGAGCGCCTCGGTGCGCCGGTCGAGCTCGCGGAGGCGTTCGTCGATCGCGGCCATGGTGGTGTCGTCTTCCTGCAGGGTCAACAGAGCTGCCAGATCCGGATTCACGCGCCCTCCCTCTGGTGGTTGTTGTCCAGTGAAAATCCCCTGTACCGGCGTATTCCGAGCGCCGTCAGCTCACGGCGCTTGCGATCCATCTCCGCAATGATCGCATCCTTCTCCGCTTCGGAGGCGATGCCGAGCTGGCGCCGGAGCTCCACGAGCTCGCGCTGCAGCGGAGCGCCGCGTATCCTGTTCACGCTCCCGGCGAGCGCGCTGGCGACATCGAACCCCTCCCCCAGCGGCTCGGCGACGAGCTCCTGCAGGAGGCCGCGCGCTCTCTCCGGTACCTTCGTCGCCAGCTCCTCCAGCGACGCCTCGGGCGGCGTGGCGAGGAGCGCGGAGTAGATCGCGCGGAGCTCCGGGTCGTGGAGATCATCGGGGCCTATCTGCTCGCCCGCGGTTTCCACGTTCGCGCGATGTTGCAGGAGAATCTTCACCAGGTCGCGCTCGTACTGGAACGCGCGGTCGCTCGCGTGCGAGCGGCGTCCGTGCACCTTGCGCGCGATGGCGCCCGCGAAGGTGTCCGGAGGCGGAAGCTGCCGTGTCTCTTCATCGCTCGTGGCGCGACGCCGGCGACCGTCGCCGCCATCCTCATCGACCTCGCGCTGCAGCACTTCGCGGCTCACGCCAGCCGCTTCGCTGGCGCGCACGATGTACATGTCGCGCGTGATGGGATCGGAAGCGGCGCGCACGGTCGGGAGCAGCCGGTCGAGCGCGCGCCGCTTTCCGCGCAGGTCACCGAACCAGCCCGCGCGCTCGAGCAGCTGCACCTTCCGCTCGAACACATCGATCGCCTGGGTGAGTTGCGCGGAGAGACCCGCCGCTCCGTGCTTGTCCACGAAGCTGTCGGGGTCCTCTCCCTCGGGTAGCGTCACGACCTGTACGCTCGCGCCGTGGCGGAGGAGCTCATCGCCAGCGCGGAAGGTGGCCTTGAGTCCTGCCTGATCGCTGTCGTAGAGCAGGTACACGTTCTTCGTGTAGCGCCGGAGAAGTGCGGCCTGCTGTTCCGTGAGCGCCGTGCCGAGCGGGGCCACCACCCAGTCGAAACCCGCCGTCACCAATCGTACGACGTCGAAGTACCCTTCCACGACCATGGCGCGATCATCGCGGCGAATGACATGTCGCGCCATGTGCATGCCGTACAGCAGCCTCGCCTTGCTGAACACCGGCGACTCCGCCGAATTGAGGTACTTCGGCTCGCCCGGGCCGAGGAGCCGCCCACCGAAACCGGCCGTGTTCCCGGCGATGTCGAGGATCGGAAATATCAGCCGGTTGCGGAAGCGCGGACGCAACTCGCCGCCCTCCTCACGCTGTACCAGGAGGCCGGCCGTCAGGAGGCGCTCGTCCTCGATTCCCAGCGCGTTGAAGTGGCTGCGCATCGCATCCGACTCCCGCGGCGCGAAGCCGAGGCCGAAGCGATCGGCCACCTCGCGTCCCACGCTGCGGAGCGAGAGATAGTCGCGCGCGGCCCGCCCCTGCTCGTCGTCCCAGAGGAGCGTGCGGAAGTAGTCGGCTGCGGCAGCATTGATGTCCCACACCGGCTGACGCGGATCCGTACCCTCGCGGCGGCGCTGCGTTTCCTCCACCACGATCCCGACCTTCTCCGCCACGTGGCGCACCGCGGTGGGCCAATCCATCCCGAGACGCTTCTGCAGGAAGGTGAAGACGTCGCCCCCCTCGTGACACACGAAGCAGTAGTAGATCCCCTTCTTCGGCGACACCGAGAAATTTCGGTGCGTTCCCTGGTGGAAGGGGCACGGTCCACGGTAGTCGGAGCCGGTGCGCCTCAGGTTCACGTGCTCGCCGATGATGCGCACTATGTCGGCGGCCTCGCGAACGCGCTCTACCGTCTCGTCGGAGATCATCTCAGCGAAGCTCGGCCACGGTAACTCCCGCTCCACCCTCGTTCCAGGTGCCCAGACGGAACTCACGCACGCGCGGGTCGCCGCGCAGCAGCTCCGCCACGCGCTCACGCAGGGCGCCGGTACCCTTGCCGTGGATGATGCGTACAGTGCGCAGATCGCCGCGCACCGCGCCATCGATGACGTGCAGCAGCTCCACCTCCATCTCGTCCACGCGCAGGCCGCGGAGATCGACCTCGCTCCGCGGCGCCTCTTCCGGCAGATCTCCACGCAGCGGCACGGTCTCCACGGGAGCGCGGGCCGCTGCGCGCGTACGGCGCAGCGACTTCACGGGGACCGTGAGCTTCATGACGCCCACCGCCACCACCGCATCGTTGCCGCGAAGCTCCACCACGCGTCCAGAGCGTCCCCCGAGCGTGGAGAGCTCCACGGTGTCGTCCACCTCGATGCCGTCGTGGCCGGGCCGCGCACGGCGAGCCGGTGCTCCGGCGCCCACCTCGCGACGCGCTCGCTCGTTCTCGCTCTCGAGACGGTCGATCTCCGCCGCCTGGTCGGCCGCCAGCTCCTCGACGCGGCGGCGCGCCTCGCGCGCACTCTCATCGATCGCCGCGCTCTCGCGCAGCTCGCGTATCGCGCGCTCCACCTCCGCGCGCGCATCCATGAGATACTGGCGCGCCTCCTGTCGCGCGCGGGTCTCCGCCGACCGCTCCGCCGCTCTCAGCTCCCGCTCGCGCGTCTCCACATCACGGAGCCGCTCCTCGGTGCGTGCCGCGATGCTCGTCGTCGCTTCCTCGCGCTCACGCAGCTCCACCTCGCGACGCTGAAGCTGCGAGAGCAGCTCGGCTAGGTCGCGCTCGCCGCTCGAGAAGCGCTCCCCGGCGCGGGTGAGGACGCTCGCCGGAAGGTGCAGCCGGCTCGCGATGGCCAGTCCGTAGGAGCGACCCGGGATGCCCTTGATCAGGCGATACGTAGGCGCGAGCGCTTCCTCGTCGAATTGCAGCGAAGCGTTCACCAGTCCGGGGATCTCCGTGGCCAGCAGCTTGAGCGCGCCGAGGTGCGTGGTCGCCACGGTGAAGGTGCCGCGTCGCGTCAGCTCCTCGAGTATGGCGCTCGCGAGTGCTGCGCCCTCGGCCGGATCGGTGCCCGACCCCAGCTCGTCGATCAGCACCAGCGAGCTCGAGGTCGCTCCATCGAGGATGGTCGCCAGGTTGCGCACGTGAGCGCTGAACGTGGAGAGGCTCGCCTCGATGGACTGCTCGTCCCCGATGTCGGCGAAGAAGTTGTCGTAGATCGGCACGTGGCTCTCCGGCTGCACGGGCGCCGGTATCCCGCACTGCACCAGCGCGGACACGAGGCCGATCGCTTTGAGGAGCACCGTCTTTCCGCCGGTATTCGGACCGGAGAGGAGAAGCGTGTGTTCTCCGGGATCCATGCTCAGATCGAAGGGCACCACCTCGCTGCCACGCGCCAGGAGGAGCGGATGCCTTCCTCCGCGGATGTCGAAGCCCGACCCTTCCTCCGCGAGCACCGCGGGCGCGCAGCGGAAGGCGCGCGCGAAGGAGGCGCGTGCGTAGAGCGAGTCGAGGGTGGTGAGCACGTCGAGCGAGTCGAGCATCGCATCTCGCAGCGGGCGCAGCTCCTCGGTCAGCTCGGCGAGGATCCGTTCTACCTCCTGCCGCTCGTCTGCCTCCAGCTCGCGGATCCGATTCCCAGCCTCCACCGCGGCCGGCGGCTCCACGAAGAGCGTTCCACGAGTGGCCGATTGGTCGTGCACGATCCCGCCCACAGCGCCGCGGGCCTCGCGTCTGATGGGAATCACGTAGCGGCCATTGCGGACGGTCACGGACATGTCGGCCACGCGCTGGTGCGGCTCGAGACGCGCCATGAGCCGCTCGAGCAGCCGCACCAGATCGCCCTCGGCGCCGCGCAGCTCGCGACGCAGGCGGCGCAGCGCGGGCGATGCCTCGTCGCGCACGGAGCCGTCGGCGTCGATGGCGCGCTCTATCGCCGTTTCCGCCGGGCGCGCGACGACGAGGCGCTCGGCGTAGCCACGGAGCCGGCGAATCGGACTCTCGGCCTCCACTTCGCGCTCGAGAAGCTCGCGCGTCAGGCGCGAAGAGCGGAGAAGAAGCGCGCCGTCGAGGAGCTGCGCTCCCGTCCACGACGATCCGGCCAGGCGGAGCCGTGCGAGCGGCGAGGAAAGATCGGGTATCGGCTCCGGCCGCCATCCAGCGTCGCCGAACGCGAGCGCGCGGACCGCCTCCACGCGGTCGTGCTCCTCGCGGAGCCAGTTTCTGTTGGTGGACGGCGCGAGCGAGCGGATGCGCTCGGAGCCGAGGGAGGAAGACGCGCGGCTTGCGACCAGCTCCAGTACAGCCGGCAGCTCGAGCACCGCGAGCGCATGTGAATTCAGGCGCTCGCCCGGCTCAGGCACTCTGTTTCTCGAGCTCCTCGCGGGCAATACGGTTGATGGTGGCACCCTCGGCGCGGCCTCTGAAGCGTGGCATGAGAACACCCATGACGGCGCCGATGCTGTTGGCGCCGCCCGCCACGGCGGCGCGCGCGGCGTCGCGGATCTCGTCGTCACTCACGTTGGCGGGGAGGTAGGCGGAGAGGCGCGTGATCTCGGCGCTCTCCTTGTCCGCCAGCTCCTGGCGACCGGCCTTCTCGTAGGCCTCGACCGATTCACGCCGGCGCTTCACGGCACGGCGCAGGACCTCGCGCACCTCTTCATCGGAGAGCTCGTGGCCAAGCTCGATCCGGCGGTTCTTGATGTCGGAAAGGACGGTGCCGAGAAGCAGCGTACCCGCCTTGTCGCGTGCCTTGCGCGCTGTGGCGAGATCCGCCTGCAGCCGCTCCTGCAGCTCGGCCATTCGCTCAGCTCACCCGTGGGCGCCGCTGCTTCCGACGCGCCGCGTTCTCCTTTCGCTTCCTCCGCTCGCTCGGCTTCTCGTAATGCCGATGCTTGCGCAGGTCGGATAGGATGCCCGCCTTCTCGCACTTCTTCTTGAAGCGCCTGAGGGCACGCTCGAAGTTTTCATCGTCGTGGATGATGACTTCAGACACCTTGTCGTGCTCTCCCCTTCGCGGCGCTCTTACGCCTCTGTGGCTGGAAGACCGCGGCGCGGGCGCCGGCACCCGTGCCTCCGCGGCGTGTTGCAGGTTGGTGGTTGCATGCACAGCGAGAGACGCGATACACGCCCGAGAAAAGTTAGTGAAATCTCGCGCTACGTGTCAAGAAT
>JBIQMO010000140.1:0-9532 GCA_044463245.1 Gemmatimonas aurantiaca | reverse complement strand
GGACGCATCGTGCGCATGAGCGCGAGCGGTCTCCCCGACGGCGCGGTGCACATCACGCAGTGGCTCGACAAGGTACCGCTCGAGTTCCGCAGCCAGGTCGACTTCAGCGGCACCGGCTTCCCGGGCGGTGGCGGGAGCGACCACGCCTCCTTCGCCTGCTACGGCGCCCCGGCGTTCGGACTCGGCGCGCTCCCCTGGGACTACTTCAACTACACCTGGCACACCAACCGCGACACCTACGACAAGGTCGTCTTCGACGACCTGAAGAAGAACGCGACCCTCACCGCGATGCTCGCTTATCTCGCGAGCGAAGATCCGACGATGGTGAAGCGCGACCGCATCGACCTCGCCGCCGTCGCTTCCTCGCCGAGCGTGATGCACCAGGAGTCGGAGACGGGCGCGAACGGCTCGGGTCGGAGGGCCCGCTTCCCGATCGAATGGCCCACCTGCCAGAAGGCGCCGCGGAGCACCAATCCGAGACTCAAGTGACGGAGTCGGGTCTTTGACTTTGAGGGGGCTGAGCGACTGCTCAGCCCCCTCGAAGTTAACGACCTGACCCCGCCGACTTTCTAAACTCGGGGCCCATCGGCAGCGAACGCACTCTCACCCCCGTCGCTCTCGCGAGTGCGGCGCCGATGGCGGGGGCGATGGCCATGATCGGGGCTTCGCCGGCGCCGAAGGAAGGTTGGTCCTTGCGGTCGACGATGACGACATCGATGGACGGAGCGTCCGAGAAGCGCGGGACTCGGTAGGCCGAGAGGCGGGCGTTGCGGATCACACCGTTATCGAATTCGATTGCCTCGAAGAGCGCGCCGCCGATTCCCTGGATGAGAGCGCCGGTTATCTGGTTGCGGAGGCCGTCGGGGTTCACCACCGCTCCGCAGTCGAAGGCGGTGACGGCGCGAAGGACGCGGACATCGTCGCCGTGCACCTCTACCTCGGCGCAGGTGGCTACGTAGCCGCCCTTCTCGAAGCCGCCGGCTATGCCGATGCCGCGGCGAGGGTCGCGCGCGGCACGCGCCCAGCCAAAGCGCTCGGCGGCCGCCTGGAAGACGGCGCGCAGGCGGCCGTCGCGCAGATTGCGAAGACGAAACTCGAGCGGGTCCATCCCCACCAGCGATGCGAGCTCGTCGATGTGCATCTCGCGCGCGAAGTGGTTCGCCGTCGCCGCCAGAGCGCGATAGGAACCCTGCCGTAACGGCGAGTCGCTCGGGTGGTACTCGACGCGCTGGTTGGCTATGGCGTACATCGGACGAATCGCCGCAGGGCCGGAGTTGTAGTTGTCGAAGGTCCACGCGGTGATGGTGCCGTCCTCGTTCACGCCCGCACTCACCTCCATCACCCCAGCCGGACGGAAGTAGGCCCAGCGGAACTCCTCCTCGCGCGTCCACACGAGCTTCACCGGACGACTCGCGGCGCGGGCTATCCGCGCCGCCTCCAGCGCGGCCTCACCGGTATGCTTGCCGCCGTAGCCGGAGCCGGTGTCGGGGACGATGACGCGCACGTCCTCCTGGCGCACGCCGAGCTGCTCGGCGAGATCGTCGCGCACCGCGAAGGGGCGTTGCGTGCCCGTCCAGACAGTGAGCTTGTCGCGACCGCCCGCGCGCGACCACTGCGCCACTGCGGCGCGCGGCTCGAGCGGGACATGCGCGATGTACGCAACACGATAGCTGCGCGCGAGCTTGTGCGGAGAGGATGCGAGCGCTGTTTCCGCGTCGCCCTGTACGATCGGTCCCGTGCGACGCCAGCCATTGCCGTCGCCCTCGGGCTTCGCACGCTTCACATGATCGAAGATATCGCTGGACGATGGCTGCGGACCGGGCGCGGGGTTCCACTTTGCGCGAAGCGCCGAGACTGCACGCGCCGTGTCTGTGAGCTTCGGCGCGGCGACGCCGACGAAGTCTCCGTCGCGCGTCACTACCACTCCGGCGATCGCCCGCGCGGCGGAGTCGTCGAGCGATGCGAGCGTGGCACCGATGGAAGGAGGGCGGAGGACCTTGGCGTGGAGCATCCCTGGGAGCCGCATGTCCGATGTGTACTCGTGACGTCCGGTCACGATGTCGCGCGCGCCCACCTTCTGCGCGCTCGTACCGGCGATCTTCCATTGCTCGGCGGGCGTCAGCGGAACGTCATCGCGAAGGATGTCGGTGAGCTTCTTCCCCGCGGTGAGCTCGCCGTAGCCGAGCGAGCGCTTCGAGCGCGGATCGGTGACGCGACCGTCGGCGGCGGTGAGCGTCTCGGCGCCGATCTTCCATCGCTCGGCGGCGAGCGCAACCAGCCGCTCACGAGCTGCGGCCGCGGCCTGGCGGAGCTTCGTACCCATCTGCGGAGTGGAGCGGCTCCCGAAGGTGCCCATGTCGAACGGCGTCGACTCGGTGTCGCCCATGACGAGCTTCACTCGCTCGAGCGGGACACACAGCTCCTCCGCGACCTCCTGCGCGAGCGAAGTGCGAATCCCCTGGCCGAACTCCACCTTGCCGGTGTAGGCCGTAACCGCTCCGTCAGCGCCTATCTGGAGCCAGGCGGCGATCTGCTCGGCGAGGTTCTCCTCCCCGGCCTCACCCAGGAAGGTGGCGGAGCCGCCGGACTGCAGTCGTGCTACCGGTGCCGCGAACGCATCGCGCGTGACGAGCACCACCACGAGCCCGCCGCCCAGCACTTTGAGGAACTCGCGACGAGTGGTGCGTCCCGAGCCATCGCGGAGCTCGATCTCCCGGGGGATATCATTCGACATCGAAGAATCCGTCATCGCCGGCCTCCCGGGCGGCCTCCGCGCTCGGAGACGTCCTCACCCTTCGCGGCACGCTGGATGGCGGCGATCACCCTGGGATATGTGCCGCATCGGCAGACATTCCCTTCCAGCGCGCGGCCGATCGCGTCGGCCGTGGGGGACGCGTTGGCGCGCAGGAGCGCCACGCCGGCCATGATCATCCCGGGCGTGCAGTAACCGCACTGCATGGCGCCCTCGGCGATGAAGGCTCGCTGCACCGGGTGAAGGGAACCGTCGCGCTCGAGACCCTCGATGGTGGTTACGCGCTTCCCCGCGGCGCTGGCGACAGGCGTGACACAGGAATGGACCATGGTGTCGCCGAGCAGTACGGTGCACGCCCCGCACTGTCCTTCGCCGCACCCGTACTTGGTGCCAGTGAGCCCCAGCTCGTCGCGCAGCACCGTGAGAAGTGGTCGCTCCGGCTCGAGATCCACCGGGTAGCGCTTGCCGTTCACGTCGATCTGGACAGCCATGATGTAGGGCCTCCGCCTATGATCGTCGTTCCTTCCCCTCAGGCCGTATCGAGGGCAGGTCGCTCACCCGGCTCCGCGCACTCGTCACTCCCGCGGAAGCGGGAGTCCATTCGGTCGAGTGGCATGGATCCCGCCTTTCGTGGGGATGCCGGCCGGGACGGGCCTGTCCTTCGCAGAATCTTCGGGTCGTCCATCCCCCGATTCCGGGGCTCCAGCCCTTCCGTTCGGCTCGCCCGACTCGACGATACTACTGGAACACGATTCCTGCTATGGTGTGAGATTCTGTTCCGTTTGCTATAATAGCTAGAATAGTTGAAGCCGCTCACCAGCTCGAAGGGGAAGAATGAGCTCTGAAGTCAAGTGCAAGTTCGACCGCAACAAGGTTGCCGTGGTCGCGATCGCGGCCATGCTCTTCTGTTCGACGGTGCCGCTCGCGGCGCAGGGACCGCCGCGCTACTTCGCCGGCGGTGAACGAGTGGCACTCGACAGTGCTCTGAAGGACGAGGATGTGCAGGCCGCGCTCCTGTACGTGAACGAGCACAAGACGGATATGCGGGAGACGCTCCTCTCGCTTGCCAAGAGCGAGGCGGGGATGGGAGCGCTCCGCGCGCGCGCGGAGCTGGTCGCTCGGCAGATGCGTGACATCGGCCTCAAGGACGTCACGCTCGAAAATGGCGCGACGCCCAACGTCCTGGGCCGCATCAAGGGTCGCTCGCCAGGCGCGATCGTGTTCGTGTCCACCATGAGCGGACCTCCCCGGATAGCGCAGGAAGATGGCGGCGGCTCGCACGGACCGCGTGCCGACGGCGACCGCATCTCCGGCCCGGGCACTCGTGCATCTGCACCCACCGCGGCGCTCCTTACCGCCGCGGCAGCGCTACGGGAGGAGGGCGTGCGACCCGCACGCGATCTCATCTTCGCGACGGTGCCGCCTGGTGCTGCGGGAGTGGAGGGGATCAAGCGGCTCTACGCCTCGCGGAGTGACAAGATCGTGGCGGTGATCGAAGTGCAGGGCGACGGCGCCAGCATCGCCTGCGCACCCGAGGGCGCCACGGCGGGCGCGTCGGAGTCATCGCTCGTGGCGGCGTCGGTGGCGATCGTGAAGTGGCTCGGAATGGAGCCGAAGATGAAGGATGCGACCTCCGCGAGCACGAGGGTAGCCTTCGCTGGCGGGACGCCCGCGATCGTGCTCGGGACCGATCGGGACGAGACGCGCGTATCATCGGACGAGTCGGCGGATCTGCAGTCGATGGTTCGCTCGGCCAAGCACATCGTGCTTCTCGCGGCTACACTGCGTTAGCACGCGCAAGTCGCGCGGCGCCTCCACGAAAGAAGAGGAGACCCGGACATGACCGCGCCCATCACGACGATCCTCGTTCCGCTCGACGGCTCCGAGCTCGCCGAGCAGGCGCTTCCGCTGGCGACGGCGCTGGCGCGAGCGAGCGACGCCGAGTTGCACCTGATGCACGTCTTCGTCCCCTACGCCGCCCGCGCCGACATGCCGGGCGCGGTGCTGGACAACACGGAGATGGAGAAGCACCTCGAGGAGCAGTCCACCGAGTACCTGCGCGCGGTGACCGAGCGGGTGTCGAAGGAGCTCCCGGGTCGTGTGCACGCCGATCCGGTGCGTACCCGCCCCATCCGCTCCCCCTACAGTGAGAGCGTAGCGGTGGTGGACCGCCTCCGCCGCGCCGCAGCGCGGCTGCATCCCGACCTCATGGTGCTTGCCACGCACGCGCGCGGAGGAGTTGGACGCGCCTGGCTGGGGAGCGTCGCCGATGCGCTGATCCGCCGCGTCAACGTCCCCACACTCCTGGTCCATCCGCGTGACGACGCCCCCATTCCCGCGAGCACCTTCAAGCACATTCTCATCCCGCTCGACGGCTCCAGGCTCGCCGAGGAAACGATCCCGCTCGCGGCGAGGCTCGCCACTCTCTGCGGCGCGCGCATCACTCTCCTCCGCGTGGTGATTCCGCGCCTGGTGGTCGGACAGCCCTCGTACGTCCTTCAGTTCGACGTCCAACTACTCGAGGAATACCAGCGCGAGGCCGCGCGCTACCTCGAGTCCGTCGCTGCGCGCCTTCGGGAGACTGTCCCGAACGTGGATGCCGTCGTACTCCTCGCGGACAACCCTCCACGCGCGATCCTCGACTGGGCCACCGAGCAGGGCACGGACCTCATCGCCATGTCCACCCACGGCCGCAGCGGCTTCCGGCGCTTCATGCTCGGCAGCGTTGCCGACAAGATCGTGCGAGGAGCGCATGTGCCCGTGCTGCTGAGCAGGCCCGGGGACGCATCGTAGCGATCATCGGGATGTGGTGAGTGCGGGGGCCCGCGTTGGGTTCATCGTGGGTTCGCGGTTCATCTCGTCTTAACCGCGCACGCGGAGAGCGCGGAGGGAACAGCGAGAGGACGCGGAGAAAGGCCTGTGGGGCTGGCATCGCGATCCATATACCGGCTGCAGCTCACGGTCGGGGTTCCCTAGAAAGGCTGGAACGCGGAGAACGCGGAGAACTGCAAGAGAGAACGCAGAGGGTGCTGCACGGTCAGCTAGTACGCGCAAGCGGCCGGGAGAAAAAGGGGGAACTGCTCCCGCGCTTGGAGCTCTGCCCACCTGAGCAGGACTCCGTATGCGGGAGCGGTTCCCTCAAAAACCCCTCATTCGAGATCTCGCCTTACGGGTTTTCTCTGCGTTCTCTCGCTTTTCTCTGCGTTCTCTGCGCTCCTCCCCTAGAGGAGCCCCGACCCCGCGATGCGCTCGGATCAGGATCGCGATACCAGCCCGCAACGGTCTTCTCCGCGTCCTCTCGCCGTTCCCTCCGCGACCTCCGCGTGCGCAGTTAAGACGAGATGAACCGAGAACCCACGATGAACCAGCCACGCGCCCCGATCACCGGCGCCCCCGGGCTACGGACCGACGACTCCAGCGGGCTCCCGAACCTCGGCAGCAGGAGCTTCCACGGACTTCCGCCCGTATTCCTGTTCGTAGATGTCGATCAGCTCGAAGAAATAGGTGATCGCCAGAGGGCCGAGGAGCAGTCCCACGAGCCCGAAGAGCGACACGCCGGCAAAGGCGCCGACCAGTGTGGTGAGTGGATGTACGTCGGAGACCCGGCGATACACCACGGGGCGAACCACGTTGTCGAGGTTCGACGCGATGAGACCGCCGATGACGAGGAGAGCGATCGCGGCACCGAAGCGCTGCTGAACGAGGAGGACGATCACGCCCGGAAGCCATACGAGTGCGCTGCCGAGCACGGGGAGGATGGACGTGAAGGCGGTGATCACTCCCCAGAAGATGGCGTTGGGGAGACCGACCAGCCAGAAACCAAAGCCGATGAGCGCACCCTGCAGGAGGGCGGTGAGGGCGGTGCCGAGGAGCATCGCCTCGGTGATGCTCGTGAATCGGAGACGGAGCTGCTCGTTGCTCTCCTTGGAGAAGGGGAGGAAGGCCGCAACCCAGCGCCAGGCTGTGCTCGCGGAGATTAGCAGGTAGTAGAGCGCGAACAGCGCGATGACCAGGTTGAGCACGGATCGCGTGGCGCTGCCGAAGAAGCCGATCGCATGGCCCGAGATCCACGAGACGAGCGTGCCGCTCGCGGAGGCGATCTGCGCGCCGAGGTCCACGCCTTCGATGTGCAGCGCGGAGAGGCGCTCGAGGACTGTGCTCTTCTGCAGGTTGGCCAGCGTGATCGGCGCCTGAACGATCACGAGGTTGATGAGCCAGCCGCCGGGGAGAACGATCAGCACGCCGAGGAGGATCAGCACGAGTGCGGCGGCGCCGTGCGCGCCGGCGAAGCGCGCGAGTCGTCGATGAATCGGCGCGCCGATCACGTAGAGGATCGCGGCTCCGAGCAGGCCGCTCGCGTACGGCGCGATCGCGTAGGCCACCACGGCACCGACGACCACGATCAGGATTTGCGCACGGGTCCGACCGGAGGCAAAGTCCGGCATGGGCATCGCGAAGGGGAGAAGGTCTGATTTCGGGAGGGCCCGGCTGCGGCGCTGTCGCATCCGAACCTTCCCGAAATTAAAGTCCTCGTGCCGGCAGATGCTATCTGCGATGATGTTGCACCAACGCCGGACCTCGCCGTAAGCTTCGAGGGCGCCGATGGATCGGCGCTCGACTTGCAAGGGCGACCTGAATGGAGGGCGGCCTGTATGCACACTCAACGTCTGCTGCCGATCGTGACCCTATTTCTTTTCGCAAGCTGCGCTCACCACTCTCCCAGCGCCTCTGGTGACGGCGCTCCCTCTCCAGTGGAGGAAGCCGCCATGAAGGGTGCTGGTAACGACCCGCGGGATGACGCGGGCTCCGCCACCGTCGATACCACGGAGCACGCCGCTTCGCACGCCGGTGCCGTGGCACCCGCCGAGGTGGGTCGCGAGAATCCGTTCTTCCACGCTAGCACGCTCCCGTTCCACGCTCCGGACTTCGACGCGATCCGCGTGACCGACTTCGAACCTGCGATGGAGAAGGGGATGCAGGTGCAGCTCGCGGAGGTGGACGGCATCGCCAACCAGAGCGAGCCGCCGACCTTCGAGAACACGATCGTCGCGCTGGAGCGCTCGGGCCGGCTGCTCGACCGCGTGACGAGCGTCTTCTTCGGGCTCGCGCAGGCCAACACGAGCGATACGATCCAGCAGATCCAGACCGAGATGGCGCCGCGCCTCGCCGCACACTCGGACTCGATCCACCTGAATGAAAAGCTTTTCCAGCGCATCCAGGCGATCTACGACGCGCGCGAGTCGGCAGATCTCGACGCGGGGCAGAAGCACCTTGTCGAGCGCTACCACCGCGACTTCGTACGCGCCGGAGCACTCCTGTCGGATGTCGACAAGACGCGCCTTCGTGAGCTGAACCAGGAGGAGTCGAAGCTCAGCACTGATTTCCAGAACCGGCTTCTCGCCGCGACGAAGAACGGAGCCGTGGTCGTGAAGGACAGCTCGCTCCTCGCGGGACTGAGCGATGGCGATGTGGCCGCGGCGAAGGCGGCCGCGAAGCAGCGCGGGATCGACGACGCCTGGGTGATCGTGCTGCAGAACACCACGCAGCAGCCGGCGCAGGCGTCGCTGGAGAATCGCGAGCTGCGCAAGCAGCTCTTCGAGGCGTCCATCAATCGCGCGGAGAAGGGCGACGCAAACGACACCCGTGAGGTGATTCGCCGGCTCGCGCGCATCCGCGCCGAGCAGGCGAAGCTCCTCGGCTTCCCGACCTACGCCGCGTACAGTCTGGACGACAAGATGGCGAAGACGCCCGAAGCCGCCATCAAGCTCATGACCGACATCGCACCCGCCGCCACGGCGAAGGCGCGGAGCGAGGCGGCGAAAATGCAGGAGCTCATCGACCGCGAAGGCGGCAACTTCCAGCTCCAGCCGTGGGACTGGCAGTTCTACGCCGAGAAGGTGCGCAAGGCGGAGTACGATCTGGATGAGTCGCAGATCAAGCCGTACTTCGAGCTGAACCGCGTGCTCGAGGATGGCGTCTTCTACGCGGCGAACAGGATGTACGGCATCACCTTCAAGGAGCGGAAGGACATCCCGGTCTACCACCCGGATGTGCGCGTCTTCGAGGTGTTCGACGCCGATGGCTCGCCGCTCGCGCTCTTCTACTGCGACTACTTCAAGCGCGACAACAAGAGCGGCGGTGCGTGGATGAGCGAGTTCGTGGGCCAGTCGAAGCTGCTGGGGGCCAAGCCGGTGGTCTACAACGTGGCAAACTTCACGAAGCCGGCGCCGGGGCAGCCCGCGTTGCTCACCTTCGATGACGTGACCACGATGTTCCACGAGTTCGGCCATGCTCTGCACGGGATGTTCTCCGACGCGCGCTACCCCACGCAGTCGGGCACCGGCGTACCGCGCGACTTCGTGGAATTCCCATCGCAGTTCAACGAGCACTGGGCGCTCGAGCCCGAGGTGTTCGCGCACTATGCGCGCCACTACCAGTCCGGCGCACCGATGCCCGATGAACTGGTGGCGAAGATCAGGAAGTCACGCACCTTCAATCAGGGTTTCGCGCTCACCGAATATCTCGAGGCTGCGCTCCTCGACATGGCGTGGCACGATCTCCCGGCCAGCGCCCCCGAGCAGCAGGTCGATTCCTTCGAGACCGCAGCTCTCGAGCGCTTCGAGGTCCACCTGCGCGATGTCCCGCCGCGCTACCGCACCAGCTACTTCGCGCACATCTGGGGGAGCGGCTACTCCGCCGGCTACTACTCGTACCTCTGGAGCGAGGTCCTCGACGACGACGCCTACTACTGGTTCAAGGAGCACGGCGGGATGACCCGCG
>JBIQMO010000139.1:0-9562 GCA_044463245.1 Gemmatimonas aurantiaca | reverse complement strand
TGTGCAAGACGATAGCCATGAAGACCAGAACGCCCAGCGCCTCGCTCACATGGAACCCCGAGGCGATCGCGACGCCGTCCACGAACGTGTGCAGAAGCAAACCGGCGAGCGCGGAGACGCCGACCATCTCCGAAACCTCGTGCGTCTCCTCGCCGAAGTGGAAGTGCGGTGCAAGCGCGTGCTGCGTCAGGTGTACCAGGAGGTAGCCGAGGAGCGCGACCACCGCGCCGATGTGCCCGGTGCGCTCGATCGCCTCCGGGAAGATGTCGGTGAGCGAGGCGGAGATCATGAAGCCCGCCGCGAGCGCTATCAGGGTGTCGAGCGCCTTCGCGCTCCAGCGCGCGCGCCAGGCCACCGCGAGCGCGCCGAGCACGTTCGCCAGCGCCGCCACCAGGGCGAACGCCAGGGGAGTGTGCGTCACGCTGGCGAGAGCTTGAGGGCGCCGGCCAGCTCCACGATCGCGGCCGAGAGCTCCGGCGCGGGCGGGTATTCGTGCGATGCGAGACGCCAGCTCCGCGTGCGGACGAGCCGGCGCTCTTCCAGCCCCTTTCCCTTGAGGATGTAGAGCCAGTGATCCGTGCGCGAGTAGATGAAGAGCTCGAGCACCGCGTTGATGGTGAGCTGGTCCTCGCTCGTGTAGACGGCTATCTCCACGCCGCCGTTCGACGCGAGGAGCGACTTGATTCGGGCCAGCTCGTCGCGCACGTCGGGGAGCGCGAGGCGCTCGCCGATCCAGCTCTTGCCGGTGCGCGCATCCTGAACCGACATGTCTACCGCCGGCGGCATGTATTCGAGCAGCGCGTGCGAGAGGTCCACCACGCGCTCCGCGTTCGCCACCAGGTGCGCAACGTAGTACTTCTCCTCTTCGGCGAAGGTGAAGCCGTCGGCGGCGCCGCGAAAGCGCTTCCAGATCGACGTCTCGGGCTGGCGGCCACGAAAGAACATTGGCTCCTGTTGTCTGGTCAGCGTTCGAGTCGCGCGTACAGCTCACGCGCGCGCGGGACGAGCCACTCGATGGTGTTCCGGGCCGGATCCTCGAGCACATCCTCGAGGAGCAGCGCCAGGATTCTGCCGAGTACGGGGCCAGGCGGGATGCCGGCCTTCCGGAGGTCGTCGCCGTCCACTGCAAGATCGCCGATCTCTACCGGATCACGGAAGGCGGTGCGGAGCGCAGCGCGGTAGAGTGCCCGCATGCTGCGGCTCGAAGGGGCATCCATCCCCGCCTTTCGCTCGGCGGCAAAGCGCGCGGCGGCCAGCCGAAGCACCGCGCGGAGACGCGTCCTCCCGGTGGCGCCCACCCAGCGTCTGACGACGATCGCCGACGGGAGCGTCCCGGCCCCGCCCTCCGCACGCTCCGTTGCCGGCAGCTCGGTGCGCAGCCCCCCCTCGATCTCCCGCCAGCGCGCCAGCACGCTCGTGATCCAGGCGCCGTCGGCGTTGGAGAAGCGAAGCTCGCGCAGTGCCCCTGCGGCCTCCTCCGGCTCCAGGTCGGAGAAGAGCGCCACGAAGCGGTTCATGCGACGGTCCGGTCGCCCGATCCCCGCGTTGCCAATCGCGGGGACGGGCCGCGCGATCTCGTCCATGGCGCCCAGCGCCACATCGGAAAGCTCCGCGAGCGAGGGGACGAGCACCGCGAGCGCCCCGCTGTCCTTCCAGAGGCGCAGCGCTCTGGAAGGACACTCCACCTGCTCCATCGTCTTCTCCAGCTCCTGCTTCACCCGCTCCATGGAGAGGCGCCGGAGGTGCGGCGCGCTGGCGACGATCGCGGCCCAGGTGGCGGGCTCGATCTCGAAATCGAAGCGCGATGCGAAGCGAATGGCGCGGAGCGCGCGAAGGCGGTCCTCGCGCATCCGCTCCCCGGGCGCTCCCACGGCCCTCACGATCCCCGCTCGCAGGTCCGCCTCGCCACCGAAGGGATCGCGGAGCACCTTCCGGCTTGGCGACCAGGCGATGGCGTTGATCGTGAAGTCCCGGCGCGCCAGGTCATCCTCGAGCGAGGCGCCGAACTCCACCACCGCATGGCGCCCATCCGTTTTCACATCACGGCGGAAGGTGGTGACCTCGTGCATCACCCCGCGGTCGTCCAGCACCCCGACCGTCCCGAACTCGATCCCCACCGGGATCGTTCGCCTGAAGAGACGCCTCACCTGCTGTGGTGTTGCCGCCGTGGCCAGATCCCAGTCCAGATGGGGGTGGCCAAGGAGGGCATCACGTACGGCTCCGCCCACGCACCAGGTCTCGAAACCGGCGCTCTCGAGCTTCTTCGCTATGTCGAGCACCGCGCCGCTCGGACGCAACTGCCCAGCGCTTCCGCGAGTCTCCTTCCTCACTCGATTAGATTCCAGCCGCTTATGAATATCGACCACATAGTGAGCGCCTCGAGCGCCACCGCAGATTTCAAGCGCGATGTCCGCGCTTTTGCAGCGACGGGCCAGGCCGAAAGGATAGTAGTTCTACCGCGCGCCCCGCGCATCAAGGTCCTCCGGGTCCTCGCCCAACTCATGTCCAGCGAGCCGTCGATGCAGATCGCCGCCGTGCGCGTCTCCGGCGTCTCGGGCTGCGCCGACTTCACGGGTACCGTGGAGGTGGAAGCCGGCGGGCGCATCCGAACCTTCGACTTCTCCTGGGACTGTGCCTGGCGCGCCCGTGAAGAACGCTGGACCGACTGCTTCGGTTTCCCGGACCAGATCCGTGCCGCCAGCGAATTCGAATGGCGCTGCTTCCGCGTGTGGACCGAGCGAGGTGACGTGGCTTCAGAGAGGGTGACAGTGGGGACGGGGTCAGGTCTTTAATTTCGAGCCGTATGAGCGGTCGCTCATACGGCTCGAAATTAAAGACCTGACCCCGTCTTCGCATTTCATCCACAGAGCACACTCCCACCATTCACGTTCAGGATCTCCCCCGTGATGTGGCGGGCGAGGTCGGAGCAGAGGAAGACGATGGGGCCGGCAATGTCGCGGGCGGAGGCGACGCGACGGAGTGGGATCGTCGCCTCGATCCGTTCGCGGCCGCCGTTGGCGAAGGGCTCGATGCACATCTCGGTGTCGACCCAGCCGGGGGCCACCGAGTTCACGGTGACGTTGCGCGGGGCCAGCTCCACGGAGAGCGACTTCACGAAGGAGATGGTCGCGCCCTTGGACGCGGCGTAGTCGGAGTGAAACGCCTCGCCGCGCTGGCCCGCGGTGCTCGAGACGAAGACCAGACGCCCACCGTCCGAAACGGTGCGTGCCGCGGCGCGGCCGGTGTAGTACATCGACGCCACGTTCTGCTTCATCGTGAAGTCCCAGCGGCTCTCCGGCAGATCGGTTATCGCCAGATCGTCGACGGGCCAGACCCCCGCATTGGCGACGAAGAGATCGAGCCCGCCGAACTCGCGGGCGGCGCGCTCGAAGAGCGCATCGGCGCCCTCGCGAGTGGAGATGTCGGCCGAATGGGCAAAGGCGCGCACGCCACGAGCGGCAGCCTGTCGCACCACTTCAGCCGCATCGGCCTCGCGACTGTGGTAGCCGATCCCCACATCCGCGCCGCATTCGGCGAGAAGGAGTGCCGTGGCCGCACCGATGCCGCGTGATCCGCCTGTCACGAGCGCTCGCTTTCCGCGTAGCGATATCATCCAGTCTTCTCCATCCGAGGGTTCAGTGAGCGCGGCAGCGCTCGGGGACAACCTGGGCGCGAGAGGGAAACACGGCGGCCCTACGCGCAGTCACTTGCGACCGCTGAAGATCTCCTTGAGCCGCCCCAGCATCCCGCGGTCCACGTGCGGAATCGGCGCTACCGGGAGGAGCGGTTGTCCCTCGAGGAGCCGCTCCGCGTTGGTATGCGTGAGGAGCTCGGCCTGCTCCGCCGCCCCGATCTCGATGAGCCAGCGGCGCGCGGAGCTGAGCGAGCGACGGTCGCCGTGGTTGTCGCTGGCGATGCAGTCGACCAGCCCTTCTTCGAGTAGCTCCCGCGCGAAGCGGCACATCGGCGCACTCCCGAAGATCATGACGGCATCCATCTGGATCACCGCTCCGACGCTTCTCCAGTCGAGTACCTGACGCACGGTGGCACCGTAGTAGCGCTCCGGGTGCGCGAGCACCGGGATCACTCCGCTCATGGAAATGCGCAGCAGCTCCTGCGTGGCGCCCGGCGGCACGTTCATCCTGGGAAATTCCACCAGTGCGGCGTCGGATCCGGCCAGGTGCAGCTCGCGGCGAGTGAGGTCCACACCGGGTGCGTCGAGCATGATCTCCCACCCCTGGCGCAGCACCGGTTTCGGAGGCGCATGCTCGACGAGCCGCGCGAGGATCTCGGCGTACCGATCCACGGGCGCGCGAGCGGCGTCGGTGGCCCTGAGGTGGGGAGTGCAGACCAGGAGCTCCACGCCCGAGCGCCCGAAGCGCTGGAGCACTGGGACGGATACCTCGATGGATGGCGACCCGTCGTCCACTCCCGGCAGAAGGTGCGAGTGAATGTCGATCACGCTCGCGCCGCGTGAGCGAGCCCGGATACCAGTCTGGGGCCCTGCTCCTCGAAGAGGGTTCCGACCACAACGAAGTCCGCCCCCGCGTCGCGCGCCATCCGAACTCCCTCGGCCGTACGGATTCCGCCGCCAACGAAGAGCGGTCCTTCCGCCGCGCCGCGCGCCGCGGCGATGGCCCGTGGAGACACCGCCTTCGTCGCGCCGCTCCCGGCGTCGAGGTATGTGGCGCGCATCCCGATCAGCGCCGCCGCGCGCACGTGCGCCGCCACGAGCTCCGGCTTGTCGGCCGGGAGCGGGCGCGTCTGACTCACGGACTCCACCGTAGTCACCACGCCTCCGTCGATGAGGCAGTAGGCGGTGCTGATGACTTCGACGTGCGGATTGCGTTCCACGAACGGCACAGCGCGGACGTGCTCCTCGATGAGGTACTGTGGGTTCCGGCCGGTGACCAGCGAGAGGAAGAGCAGCGCGTCCACCTCGGCCGCGAGCTGCGTGGCGGTCGCCGGGAACTGCAGGAGCGGAATCTCAGGGGCGGCGTGCTTCAGCGCGCGCGCCACCGCCGAGCCCTCGGCCTGATCCGCCCCGAAGCTGGTCCCCAGCAAGAGGACGCCCACACCCTCCCCCGCGGCACGAAGAGCGATCTCCCTGGCAGCGGCGGGCCTGGTCCGTACCGGATCCACCAGCACCGCAAGTCCACCCATCCGCCCGCCCCCTCCCGTCGCGCCAGCCGCGGGACCGCGTCCACCGGCCGCGTCACCGGTGAGGCCGCACAGGCGGTCGAATACCCTCACGTGCTTCCCTCCGGAGCGAGCGCTCCCAGCTCCCTCATCGCCGAGTCTGCGAGCGAGTCGATCTCCTCCGGATCCTCGGCGGCGATCTCGAACGCGTACGTCACGAGAGCGTCCGCCGCCAGCAGATCGAGCGCCGCACTCCGCTCAGGCGAATCGCACCCAGGGGTCGCGGAGAGGAGCGACCTCGCGGCTTCGAGGAGCGCGCCGTGGATGGCGCCGCGCCCCGCGTCCAGGTCGCGATCCAGCTCTGGCCCGAGCGCCGCGCGGACCCGTTCAGCCAGCGTTACCGGCGCTCTCGGCGTGCGTTCCTCCAGCCACTCGGCAAGCGTCACGATGCAGGCGCCAACGCCGCCCGGACCACATCCGGTGCCGCGGCTATCGCTTCCGGCAGCCGCTCCGCACTGGGTATGCCCGCCTGCGCCATGTGGGCCTTCCCGCCGCCGCGCCCACCGACCCGCGAAGCGATCTCGCCCACCAATTTGTCGGCACGCAGACCGCGCTCGCGCAGGTCGTCGGTTACCACCACGAGAAGAACGTTCTTCCCTCCCTCGAGCGCCGAAGCGAGAACGCCGACGCCGGAGCCGAGACGCTCACGGAGTGTGTCGCCCATCGTTTGCAGCTCGTGAACGTCGCCCGCCGATACCTGACCCGCGGCGATCCTGGCGCCGTCGGCGCGCTCCGCCTGACCGATGATGGTCCCGATCTGGTCGCCGGGCCCACCGCCGCCACGCAGCATTTCCTCCACGCGCTTCTGCAGCGAGCGCCGCTCATCGACGAGCGTGTGCACCCGGCGCTCCACGCCATCGATCGGAGCGCGCAGAAGATCCGCGACGCGATGCAGACGCTCCTCCTCCGCACGTATGTACTCGTAGGCGCCCGGTCCGGTCAGCGCCTCGATACGCCGCACGCCGGCGGCGAGGCCGGTCTCGCTGACGATCTTGAAGAGCGCGATCTGCCCGGTGTTGCGTGTGTGCGTACCACCGCAGAGCTCGAGGGAGAGTCCGGGGATTCCGACCGTGCGGACGACGTCGCCGTACTTCTCGCCGAAAAGCGCCATAGCGCCGGCCGCGACCGCTTCCTTGTACGGCCGTTCGCGTATCACCAGGTCGATGTCGGCCCAGATGCCGCGATTCACCCACAACTCCACGTCGGAGAGCTGCTGCGAGGTCAGCGGGCCGTGGTGCGTGAAGTCGAAGCGCAGGCGGTCGGGGGCGACCAGTGACCCTGCCTGATGCACGTGCTCTCCGAGCACGGCGCGGAGCGCCGCATGGAGGAGGTGCGTGGCCGTGTGGTTGCGCTCCGTGTCGCGGCGTCGCTGAGTCGGGACGCTCGCGGTAACGGGTCCGAGGGTCAGCTCACCTTCCACGCGACCCACCGCGGCGTTGATGCCCTGAACCTTCCGGACATCGGTCACCTCCATCCGCCACCCGTCGCCGGTGATTTCGCCAACGTCCGAGATCTGTCCACCCGACTCGGCGTAGAAGGGCGACTCCAGCAGGACGACCGCGACCCGGCCGTCGGCCAGCCGTCGCGCCGCCACGGCCTGCGTCTCCACTTCGAGCACATCGTATCCCACGAAGCGCGAGCTGGAAGGGCCGGTATCGAAGACGCCTACATCGCCCTCCCACGAAGAGATATCCGCGAGCTCGTCACCGGCCACGATGATCGCACGCGAGCGACGCTCCGCGCGCGACTGCTCGCGCTGGGCATCGAGCGCGCGGTCGAAGCCGTCGATGTCCACCGTGTAGCCGCGCTCGCGCGCCATGAGCTGCGTCAGGTCTATCGGGAAGCCGTAGGTGTCGTAGAGACGGAAGGCGTCCTCTCCGGAGATCGTGCCGCGGAGCTGCTGCGAGCCCTGCGTCGACTTCGCCGGCGCTAGCTGGTCGAAGCGCTGCATCCCATCACCGATCGTCGCAAGGAAGCGCTCCTCCTCGGCGCGCGTCGTGTCGAGAATCAGCGTGGCGCGCTGACGCAGCTCCGGGTAGACATCGCCCATCGTGTCTATGACAGACGCCGCGATGTGCACGAGAGTCGGTTCGTTGCGCCCCAGGAGCCAGGCGTGACGCACGGCGCGCCGGAGGATTCGGCGCAGAACGTAGCCGCGTCCCTCGTTGGCCGGGAAGACTCCATCGGCGATGAGGAACGAGACGGCACGAGCGTGATCGGCGAGTACGCGGTAGGAGGCCGGCTCGACGTTGGCGACACCCTGGGTACGCTCGCCAGGGGAGAGCTCCCTCCCGGTCTCGAAATCGGTGTACGGCTGTCCCACCAGCTCTTCCACGCGCGCGATGAGCGGGAGGAAGAGGTCCGTGTGGTAGTTGGACGTGACGCCCTGCAGCACGGCGGCGATGCGCTCCAGACCCGCACCGGTGTCCACCGACGGCGCGGGAAGCGGGATCATCTCGCCGTTCGGCTGCCGGTCGTACTGCATGAAGACCAGGTTCCAGATCTCGAGGAAGCGCCCTGCCTCCGCGCCCTCCACGAAGGCGTCGAGCGAGAATTCGTCGCGATCGGTGTCCGTCCACTCGCCACTCGCGCCTGCGGGGAAGGCCCAGTCGGGCGCCACGTGCGCGAGGTCCACGTAGATCTCGGAGCATGGACCGCAGGGGCCGGTGTCGGCCATCTGCCAGAAGTTGTCGCGATCGCCGAGCCCGTAGATGCGGGAGTCCGGAAGACCTGCTACCTCGCGCCAGAGGCGGCGCGCTTCATCGTCCGATTCGTGGACGGTGACACGCAGCAGCTTCGGGTCCATGCCCAGGTCGCGCGTGACGAAATCCCAGGCAAAGCCAATGGCCTCGCGCTTGAAGTAGTCGCCGAAGGAGAAGTTGCCCAGCATCTCGAAGAAGGTGTGGTGCCGGGCAGTGTGGCCCACCTGCTCGAGATCGTTGTGCTTCCCCCCCGCCCTGACGCACTTCTGCGCGGTGGTGGCACGCTTCCCATGCGACGGATTTTCCTGTGCCAGGAAGATCCGCTTGAACTGCACCATCCCCGCGTTGGTGAACAGGAGCGTGGGGTCGTCGCGGGGGACGAGCGACGAGCTGGGTAGAACGGCATGTCCCTGCCGCTCGAAGAAGGCGAGGAATCGCTGACGGATCTCGGAAGCGCGCATAGAGCAACAATATACCGGCACCCATCTACGTATGAAACGGGCGCCGTCTGGCAATTGGTCGAGGTGCGGATCAGTCGTCGCGGAGGAGGCGGTCCATCACGCGGCGGATGTCATCCGAATCATAGCCGCGACGGGCCAGGAACTCATACAGCCGGCGGCGTCGGGTGGGGGCGTCCACCTTCTCGAGGGAGCGGAGCTTCTTCGAGGCGACACGCTCGAGGATGGCGTCGTTGTCCACGTCATCTTCGGCGAGCGCCTCCGCTATCGCACGATCGGCCACATCTCTCGCGACCCCGCGCTTCGCGAGTTCGGCCTGCAGCCGGCGGCGGGAAAAACCGGGGCCCGCGATCTTGGCGTGCGCGTACTGTCGCGCGTACGCGGCGTCGTCGAGGAGACCCATCGCCTCGAGTCGTTCGAGCGCGTGCTCCACATTGGCGACTTCTTCGCCCTTGCGCAGAAGCGCGGTGCGCAGCTCGCGCGTGGCGCGCGCCCGGAAGGCGAGCATGTCCAGCGCGCGGTCGAAGGTCCGGAGTCGGGCGGCTTCGGTGGATACGGACTCCGCGAGCGGCTCGTCGTACTCGGTCCCGACATGGAGGCGGAGCCGCTCGATCGCGTCGAGCGATAGCGTGCCGACGGGCTTGCCGTCGACCAAGATGTCGAAGCGTCCCTCGCGTCTGACGCTCGGCGTGACGGCTGTTATGACTGGCATTTTCGTAGCGCTCTCCGGCTGCTGGAGAATCGGATCACGGCATGCCCCGTGTGTGGGGGCCGGACCGTCGCATTCCGCCGGCTGGAGAGACAGTTCATCGCGTGCTCCCCGCGCAAAAGACAGACGCCGAGAGGAGGAGCCGCGAGAACGGGGCAGTTTCCGGGTGCCCCAGATTTCAGCGTTCCACCCCTCGGCATCAGTCCATTGCCGAGTGCTCGACTCGTATGGTTCGTCGAGCGTATGCGTCCTGCTCTCGCGTTGATCGCTGGCGTCGTACTCCTGCGTCGAGCGCTTCGCGACCCTCGGTTACTCCTCGACCGACTCGAGCTGACCGTTCGACTCGGCGGCCTTCGAGATTCCGAGCACTGCTTTCACCTTCTCTTCGATCTCCGCCATCATGGCCGGGTTGTCCTTCAGGAACATCTTGGCGTTCTCACGTCCCTGACCGATCCGCTGCCCGTTGTAGCTGTACCAGGCGCCGGACTTGTCGA
>JBIQMO010000138.1:0-9623 GCA_044463245.1 Gemmatimonas aurantiaca | reverse complement strand
GCTGCGAGCCGGCCCCGAGCTTCGCATCCGTATTGTGGCTCGCGATACGGCGAATCGCCAGAGCCGGCGGCGAAATGCAGCCCGTACGTTCAATCGCGAGAGGGTCGTCTGGAGCATGATGATATCACGCTCCACTGACCGCGTCTGGTAGCGGGCGTTCATCACGTTCGATGTCTCACTTCTTTCGATTCATGCCGATGACCATGGCATCCAGCAGCCCGACCGGCACGCATCCTACCCGCGCGGCCGCAACCCGATCGGCACGCGTCGAGCGCTATGACACTATAGTCATCGGTGCGGGTCAGGCGGGGCTCGCGACTGGATACTATCTCGCGGAGCGCGATGCCGACTTCGTGATCCTCGACTCCGCCGCGCGCGTGGGCGACTCCTGGCGGAAGCGCTGGGACTCGCTGCGTCTCTTCACCACCGCCGCTCGCAGCAGCTTGCCGGGCATGCCGTTCCCGGCACCGCCCGCACACCTTCCCGACCGCGATGAAGTGGCAGACTACCTGGAGCGTTACGCGGAGCGAATGGACCTCCCCGTTCGGCTGGGCTGCCGCGTGGACTCGCTCACGCAAACCGGTGGGCGCTACGTAGTGTGCGCGGACGGGACGCGCTACGAAGCGGAGAGCGTCATCGTAGCCACGGGCCCCTTCCAGCGCCCCAGGGTTCCCGCCTTCGCGACGCAGCTCGCGCCGACCATCCACCAGCTCCACTCGAGCGAGTACCGCAACCCGTTCGATCTTCCGGCGGGGTCGGTGCTCGTGGTGGGGGCGGGAAACTCCGGTGCACAGATCGCCGTCGAGCTCGCGCGCTTCCGCAAGGTATGGCTGGCGGGGAAGGAGAGCGGTCATCTCCCGAGGCGCGTGCTCGGCCGCGACGTCTTCGACTGGCTCTGGCCAGTGATGCGCCGCGTCACGAAGGAGACGCTCGGCGGACTCGTCTTCCGCAGGCGCTCCGGCAAGGCCGATCCGCTGGTCGGGATGTCTGCGCGAGCTCTGGCGCGAGCGGGGATCCAGCGTGTGGGACGTGTGACCGGAGTGCGTGGCGGACTCCCGCTGTGCGATGGAGTCGTGCTCGAGCCGGACGTGGTGATCTGGTGCACCGGCTTCGAGGCGGACTATCGGTGGATCGATCTCCCCGTGTTCGATGAATCGGGCTGGCCGCGCCAGAGCCGCGGCGCCTGCACGGATTCACCGGGCCTCTACTTCGTGGGGCTCCGCTTTCAGCATTCGCTCACCTCCGCGCTGATAGGCGGCGTCGCCGAAGATGCGGCGTACGTGGCGGAGCGGGTAGCGGGCGCGTCTGAGGTCAGGTCTTGACTTGATACATTTTCCGCCGGCCGGCGGAAAATGTATCAAGTCAAGACCTGACCCCAGACGCGTAGAGTCAGGACCTGACCACAGCCACGCCCCTGGATTAGACTGTGCGCCATGCGCAGGAGATGTGAGTCGTGAGCCGGCCGTCGGCGGTCGGTCACTTCGTGGCGTGGGAGGGCGGCTGCCTCTTCATCACCGAGGCGGCGGGTACTATCCCCCTGCACGCACACTACGCCATCCAGATCGCGTTCGGCTCGGAGCCGGGAATCCGCTTCCAGACGAGCGAGGACTCCGGTTGGACGGAGTACGGCGGCGCGATGGTCCCTTCGCGTCAGCCGCACGGCATGGACGCCTCGCGGGTGCGCTACAACGCGGTGATCTTCGTGGAGCCGGAGACGCGTGAGGGGCGCGCGTTGACGGAGCTGTACCTGCGCAACGGCATCGCCGCCATTCCCGACAAGGTCCTCGCTGCCACTGCACCCACTCTCTTCACGGCGTGGCGCGAGGAGCGGAGCCGGCGCGCGATCGCGGACGCGGCGCGGCGGGTGATCCACGCGCTGACGCAGGGCGTCGAGCCGATGACGCTCTCCGACCAGCGCATAGAACGCGCGGTCGCTTACATCAACCGCAACCTCGACGCGCGGCTCACGCTCGAAGATGTGGCGGCGGAGGCATACCTCTCGCCCAGCCGATTTCGACACCTCTTCGTGGAGCAGACCGGGATGGCGCTGCGGCCGTACATCCTCTGGCGGCGTTTCCTCCGGGTGTGGGAGCTCCTCATGGCGGGCGAGTCGCTCTCCAGCGCCGCACACGCGGCGGGCTTCGCGGACGCGGCGCACCTCACCCGCACTTCGCGCAGCATGTTCGGCTTCCCGCCTTCCGCGATGCGCATGGAAGGGCCGCTCCTTCCCGGTGAGGACGGCGGGGTCGAACGGTGATGAACGCGTCATAGCCGCGCGCCTGTCGGCGCTGTGCCGGCACCGCGGCGTTGGCCGAGCTCCGCAAAGTCAGCCCCTTCGTTCAACACGATCGGCCGTTTTCTTCAAGGGCAAATGATCGGTGGCGGATATCATAGGGCCACGCTCAGAGAGCGTGGCCCTTTTCGTTCGCGACCACGAAACATTCACGAGGTTCTACGATGCGCTTCACTACTCGCTCCAGCTTCGCCCGCACCGGCGCTGCCGCCCTCAGCACCGGCGTGGCCCTGGCCGTTCTGACCGCACTCGCGGGCTGCATGCTATTCGCGAAGCCGCCGAAGACGCTCGACTACTCGCACACGCGGAGCAGCGAGGCGGGAATCTATCGCGGCACCATCATCCCAGCCGGCGATTCCGTCCCGCAGGGGAAGCTGCACAGCTGGACGCTCCGTCTCGAGGACCCGGCCGGAGCCCCGGTGAACGATGCACGGATCGTGGTAGATGGCGGGATGCCGCAGCACGGTCACGGGCTCCCCACCAAACCGCAGGTGAAGCACCTCGCGGCGAGCGGCGACTACCTGGTGGAAGGGATGAAGTTCAACATGGGCGGCTGGTGGGTGGTGAAGTTCCGCGTGGACGCCGCGGCGGGGAGCGATTCGCTCGTGTTCAACCTGAAGCTCTGATCGGCGATCTCACCGAGTCTTCCCGGACACCGAGGACACTTCCATGCGCTCCCGCTTCCTCACCCGCCCGGCGGTGATGGCCGCCCTCCTGCTTGGGTCGATTCTCGCATCCGCCGCCCTGTACGGATTCACCAGCGGCGGACGCGGCTGGTCGGCCGACGAGCGAGCCCTCCTCCGCTCGCTCTCGCTCGGCAGCCTCGCTCCGCTCCCCGGCGACCCGTCCAACCGGTACGCCGGCGACAGCATTGCCGCGCGGCTGGGGCACCGGCTCTTCTTCGACACGCGGCTGAGCGGCACCGGCACTGTGTCGTGCGCCAGCTGTCACATGCCCGACCAGAACTTTCAGGACGGGCTCGCGCTCGCGAAGGGCGTGGGGACGACCGCGCGGCGCACGATGCCGATTGCCGGCACCGCGCACAGCCCCTGGCAGTTCTGGGACGGGCGCGCCGACAGCCAGTGGGAGCAGGCGCTCGGTCCGCTCGAAAGCCCGGTGGAGCACGGTGGCGACCGCACGCAATACGCGAGGATGATCGCCGAGCGGTACCGCGCGCTCTACGAGCAGGTGTTCGGACCGCTCCCCGACCTCGACGGACTCCCCGCGCACGCGGGTCCTGTAGTGGACAGCGCGAGCGCCGAAGCGTGGAGGAGGCTGGCGCCGGCGCGGCAGCGCTCGATCTCGCGGGTGTACGCCAACATCGGGAAGGCGATTGCCGCGTACGAGCGGACCATCGGCTTCGCCCCCTCGCGCTTCGACCGCTGGGTGGACGCCGAGCTGGTGGGCCGCACGCATACCGCGGGCGACGCGCTCTCGCGGGATGAGGTGGCGGGACTCCGCATATTCATAGGGAAGGGGAACTGCGTGAGCTGCCACAATGGAGCGCTCCTCACCGACAATCATTTCCACAATACCGGCGTGCCTCTCCCCGCCACCGCCCTCCCACCCGACAGCGGCCGCACGACGGGAGTGCGTCAGGCGCTCGCGGCGGAGTTCCGCTGCACGGGCGAGTACAGCGACGCCAGGCCGGAAGATTGCGAGGAGCTGCGCTTCGCCGTGGCGGAGGGGGAGGAGCTGGTGCGTGCGTACAAGACGCCATCGCTGCGCAACGTGGCCGAGCGCGCCCCGTACATGCACGCGGGTCAGATCGCGACGCTCGAGGAGGTGGTGGCGCACTACGATGCGGCGCCGGCGTCCCCCTTCGGGCACAGCGAGCTTCGGAAGCTCGAGCTCTCGAAGCGGGAGCGCGAACAACTCGTGGCCTTCCTGCGGACGCTGAGCGGGCCGCTCGTCGCCCCGGCTGGATATCTCGAGCCGCCAGCCGCGCGGTAAGGGGTGCGCGAGCGGGGGAGGCGCACGGTGTGGCGTTCGAGGGTGATGATCGTCGAGTCGTGTAGCCGCGAATATTTTCTTCGTGGTCGAGCTCGGACCACCACTCCTGGCGCGGCCGGAAGAGGCCGTGCCCGCATCCCTCACGCCCGCACCAACTACATCGCCCCGGGCGTGACGTCCTCGTTTCCCTCCGGCTGCGCTTCCCTTCCGCATGTCCCACTTCGTGCGTTCAACGAGAGAGAGCTTTTACCGCTGCTTCGGCGCCGCGCTGCTGCTCGCGGCGCTCTCGCCTCTTGCTCCCGCTGCCGCGCAGCGCTCCGGGCTCGCCTTCGAGCGAATGGCGCAGGAGCGCGGGCTCTCGAACGGCACCGTCACCGCGATCGCCCAGGGGAAGACGGGGCTCCTCTGGTTCGGGACGGAAGACGGTCTCAATCTCTACGATGGCTCGGGTTTCACCCTCTACCGCCCCATCTCGGGCGACAGCACCTCGCTCTCCGACGGCTGGGTAACGGGGATGCTCGTCACGCGCGACGGCACGCGGTGGGTTGGCACCCTGCGTGGCGGGCTGAATCGCTATCTGCCGCGCACCCAGAACTTTCGCAGGTACAGGCACTCCCCGGACGACTCCACGTCCATCAGTAGTGATCAGATCAACGCCATCTACGAGGCACCCGACGGCGTTCTCTGGATAGGGACTTCGAAGGGGCTCGACAGATTCGATCCCGCGACCGGACGCGCGCGTCGATTCCGTGCGGTGGTCAGCGACTCGTCGCTCCTCGGCAACGACGTGATCGCCGTGGCTGGCGACGGCAGCGGACAACTCTGGCTCAGCTCCCGGTTGGGACTCTTCGTCTTCGATCCGGAGCGCGCCAGCTTCGACCTCGTATCGGATCAGCTGCGCACACGGCTGGTCTACACGCTGCTGCGAGCTCGCGACGGAGTGCTCTGGGTGGGGACCGAGGACGAGCTTCTCGCCGTCGAGCCGCGCACGCGAACCGTGCTGCGACGTTACGGCTCGGCCGCGGACCCGAAGGCGTCCCCTCTCACAGGACGCGTGCTCGCGCTCTATCAGGGCGCTGGCGGGAAGATCTGGATAGGGAGCGACGGCGGGCTCGCGTCGCTCGATCCCGTGAGCGGCGCCTTCGTTCGTCACCGTTACGACAGAGACGACCCGCTGTCGCTCGGCGGCAACATCGTCAGGTCGGTGCTCGTGGACCGGGGCGGTGTGCTCTGGGTGGGGCTCGAGACCTACGGGATCAGCAAGCATGCGCCATCCGCGGTGCACTTCGAGGTACTCAGGCACGACCCTTCGGCGCCGCGATCGCTGAGCGACGGATATGTACGAGGCATCTCCCAAGACCGACGTGGCGATGTCTGGATCGCGACTCAGTTCGGCGGCCTCGATCGGATCGACGCCCGAACCGGCCGCATCACGGTATATCGACACCGGGCGGGCGACCCGCACTCTCTTCCCGGCGACAACGTCTGGGCAACTCTCGAAGACGATCGAGGGACGATGTGGGTCGGGTTGCACGAGCAGGGGCTCGGCACCTTCGATCCGCATACGGGTCGCTTCACGCGCTTCGATCTGGTGCCGCACGACGGCAGCGTCAACGTGCTGTACGAGGACGGCGCCGGAGCGCTCCTGGTGGGACTCGAGGGGCGCGGCCTGTGGGAGATCTCCCCGGACCGTCGCAGCGTGAAGAGTTACGGGAAGACGCTCGGCGATGAGCGCGTACTGGCGGACGACGATGTCCAGACGATCCTCGAGGATCGTGAGGGAGCGTTGTGGGTGGGCGGAGTGGGCGGACTGGCACGCCTGGACAGGAGGACCGGCGCGGTCGAGCACTTCCATGCCGATCCCGCGAACCGTGGTGCTCTGGGTGCCGACTTCGTGACGAACGTCTTCGAGGACAGCCGCGGGACGATATGGGTCGCAACGAAGGGCGGAGGACTGAGTCGCTACGACCGCCGCACGGGGCGCTTCACCACGATCGGCACCGCCGACGGGCTACCGCACAGCTTCGTCTACGGCATCCTCGAGGACGCGCGCGGATACCTCTGGCTCAGCACCGACAACGGGATCGCGATGCTGGACCCGCGGACGCGCATGGTCACGCACTACGGGCTGGAGGATGGTCTTCAGGCGCGCGAATTCAACCGGCGCGCGCATTTCCGGAGCGCCGACGGGACGATGTACTTCGGCGGCGTGAACGGAGTGAACGTATTCCATCCTGACGTCGTCGCCCCGCCCCCGCCACCGCCGCGCGTTGCCTTCATGACCATGCGGGTCGGCCAGGACGAGGCCCACTACGTGATCCGCTACAATGCCGACTCGGTGATACGGCTGGCGCACCACCAGAACGCGTTCACCATCACCTTCGTGGCACTCGACTTCACCGCACCGGAGAAGATCAATTATGCCCACCTTCTGGAAGGGATGGATCGGGAGTGGGTCGGAACCGGGAACAGGGGCGAGGCCACCTACACGAATCTCCCGCCCGGGCGGTACGTGCTGCACGTTGCAGCCACGAACATGGCGGGAGTATGGAACCGCGATGCCGCGGCGGTCACGATCGTCATCGCTCGTCCGTGGTGGGCCACCTGGTGGGCACGCGCCCTGGCCGTCCTGATCATGGCTGCGCTCCCGGTGGCTGCCGTGCGGATGCGACTGCGCGCGGTCCGGCGGCGCAACGCATTGCTGGAGCGGCGCGTGGAGGAACAGACGCGCGATCTCACCGACGCCCATGCGCGGTTGCACGAGGCGCTCGAGCGGGAGCGCGAGACGGCCCGGGAGCTGCTCGAGATCACCGCCGCGGTACCAGGTACGGTCTTCCAGTTGCACGTGGCAGCCGACGGCGGTATGTCGCTCCCGTTCATCAGCGAGGGAGTGGCGGATCTGTACTACGCCGGTCACGCCTGCGACACGGGTGAGCCGCGTGATCCGCACCGTGTCGCCCGGCTCCTCGTCGAGAGCATTCATCCCGACGACCGTGTGGCCGCGGAGCGTGCGCTGACGGTCCCTTCGGATTCGTTCGAGCCATGGCATGCGCAGCTGCGCTGGTACGGCACCGGGGAGACGGAGGAGCGCTGGCTGTCGGTGCGCGCCCGTCCATCGCGTGTCGGCGACGGGTCCACGATCTGGACCGGCGTGATGACCGATGCCACCGCCGAGCGTCGCGCGGAGGCGGCGCGGGCGGCGCTGGAAACGAAGATGCTGCAGGCCCAGAAATCGGAGAGTCTCGGAATCATGGCTGGCGGTGTGGCGCACGACTTCAACAACCTGCTGGTCGGCATCCTCGCGAATGCCGATCTCCTCCGCTACGAGACCGTGCTTGGCGAAGATGCCGAGGAGACGGTCGGTCACATACGCACGTCCGCGCTGCGCGCCGCGGAGCTGACGCGGCAGATGCTGGCGTATGCGGGGAAGGGGCGGTTGGTCACTGAGCGCGTCGAGCTGTCTCTGCTCGTTCGTGAGATGCTGACGCTCGTACGGAGTGCGGTACCGCGAACCATCGAGTTCGACTTCGCCGCGGGAGAGGAGTGTTCGTTCGTCGAGGCGGATGCCGTGCAGCTGCGGCAGGTGGTGATGAACCTCGTTACGAACGCGGGCGAGGCGATCGGGGGCGGGCCGGGTCATGTGAAGGTCCGCGTCGGGATCGAGGAGCGGCCGCGGAGCGAGCTCGATCTTCTGCATGCGGCGGCCGACATGCCGCGTCGTGGTCCATACGTGACGCTCGAGGTGCGGGACAATGGCTGCGGGATGGATCCGGCGCTTCTCGAGCGCATCTTCGATCCCTTCTTCACAACCAAGTTCACGGGTCGTGGGCTCGGACTCGCCGCGCTCCTCGGCATCGTGCGTGCGCATCACGGCGGCGTGCGTGTGGACACCGCTCCGGGGTGTGGGACCGGCTTCCTCGTCTATCTGCCGTTGGCGGCCGCTCCGAAGGCGAAGGAGGAGCCGGCTCGCGGCACGAGCGAAGAGCCCGCGCCGGCGCCGGCCGCACGCATCCTGGTGGTGGATGACGAGGAGGCCGTGCGTCTCTCCGTGTCGCGCATGCTGCGAAAGTTCGGCTACGAGGTTGTGACGGCGTGTGACGGGTCGGAGGCACTCGCCGCGATGTCCGCTGGAGAGCCGGCGGAGCTGATCCTCATGGACGTGACGATGCCGGTGATGGACGGCTCGACGGCCGCGCGCGAGCTGCGCGGGCGCGGGATGCAGGTGCCGATCGTACTCATGAGCGGCTACGCCGAGGAAGATCTGGTGAATCGCGGAGTGCTCACCCATGTCGATGGCTTCCTCAAGAAGCCCTTCGAAATGACCGAGCTCCTGGGAGCGGTACGCGAGCGGCTGGGGCAGCTGGTCTGACCGTAGCGGCTCCAGCGCGATAACTTCGGGCGTATCCGTACCAGAGGAGGCCCATGCGACGCGTACTACTTCGACTTCTTCTGCTGCCCTTCCTGGCAGTTGCATCGATGGATGTGGCGGCCGCACAGTCGGCGCCCACCGCGCGAGAGATCGTGGAGCGCATCGAGGCGAATGTCGGGGTGCCGTGGAATTCGCACGGCGTGGACACCTTCAAGGAGGGGGACCCCGAAACGCCGGTGACGGGAGTGGCGGTCACGATGATGGCCACCTTCGACGTGCTCCAGCGCGCCGCCGCGTCGGGCGCCAACTTCGTGATCACCCACGAGCCGATCTACTACTCGCACCGCGACACCACCGGAGCGCTCGAGAGTGAGAACGACCCCGTGTTCACCGCCAAGCGCGACTTCATTCGCGAGCATCACATGGTGGTCTGGCGCTTCCACGACAACTGGCATGCGCACAGGCCGGACGGAATCCAGCTCGGGATGGAGCGCAAGCTGGGATGGACGCGGTATCGCACGGCGGCAAACGACTCGCTCGGCGGCGGCGATCCGGCGACCGACTATCTCTTTCGCCTGCCCACCACCACGGTGGGCGCGCTGGCCGCCGAGCTGGCGAAGAAGCTGGACGCGCACGCGGTGCGCATCGTGGGCGATCCGAGGATGCCCGTCAGCGGCGTCGCCTTCGCCGGCGGCTTCCTCGGTGCGGACACGCAGCGGAAGCTGTTCCGTCGCCCGGATGTGGACGCGCTCGTGATCGGCGAAGCACACGAGTGGGAGACCATCGCCTACGCCGCGGATGCGGTGAGCGAGGGGGAGAAGAAGGCGCTCATCGTGGTGGGCCACACGCCCTCGGAGCAGGGCGGTATGGAGGACTGCGCTCGGTGGCTCCTCGGCTTCGTCACCGAGGTACCCGTGACGTTCATCGCGTCGAAGGATCCGTTCCGGTGAGGCGGAACGACGGGGTCAGGTCTTTAATTTCGAGCGGGCTGAACTGAACGGCGGGGTC
>JBIQMO010000137.1:0-9657 GCA_044463245.1 Gemmatimonas aurantiaca | reverse complement strand
GGGTCGGCGTCCTTCCAGAGATCCACGAACACGGCGTAGTGCGTCGCGGCCTTCGCGCGGTCGCCCTTCGCCTCGTACAGCTCGCCCAGCCGCTTCTGGATGGCGGCGAGCCAGAACGCGTCGCTCCCCGCCCTGCTCGTTTGGCGCGTGGCGAGGTACTGCTCGAACATCGCGATCGCCGAGTCGGGCTCGTTGGCGAGATCGAAGGCACGGGCCAGGCGGAAGAGCGTGGGAGAAGGGTCGGACGTCAGTGGTCCATCGGGGCCCTGGTCCGCGCGCCGGAACTCGTCCAGCGCATCGCGCGGCCGGCCCTCGGCCATGGCGATCTCGGCGCGCACGCGATGCGCATCGCTCTGGCGAATGCGCCGGAGCGTGGTATCGCCGATCTGCTCGATGCGCGCCAGCACCGAGCGCGCCTGGTCGGTTCGTCCCACCATCGCGTATAGCGCGCCGAGATCGCCGTACGGTCTATCCGGCTCGGGAAGCAGCGACAGCGGCGACGCCGCGAGCGCCGCGTCGAGCCGTGCTGCCGCTCGTTCGGGATCGCCGCGCTGCCAGAGATCGACTCTGATCAGGTCGAGCGAGTCCAGGAGCGGGGGTAAGTTCGGGATTCCCTGCTCCCGCTCCAGGGCGTTGTTGCTACGTAACCGCTGGTCCGCACGGGCGCGCCGGCCTCGCATCAGGTCGAAGACCATGCGATAGTAGCCAACCTCCAAACGGGTGGCGGGATCGGTCGTCGCCCGATAGATGCTGTCCGAAAGTCGATCGGCGTGCGCGTAGCCGGAATCCAGATACGCCCGCGCGACCCTCGCCGAGAGAGATCGGGGGGTATTCGCCAGAGCCGACGGGATACCGGCAACTACGGAGTCGGCGGCGGCCCCCTTTCCCTGCATGAGGAGCACGGATACGAGGTTCTGGATCGCCAGCCCCGACTCTGGCGACTCGCGGAAAGCCGCGCGCAACAACGGCTCCGCACGCGCATAGTCGCGACGACTGATGTAGAGTGCTGCCAGGTTGTTGGCCGCGTAGATGGTGTCGCCTCGCGTGAGCAGCGCCTGGTAGGCGACGACCGCCTTCTGCCGGTCACGCCCCGGGCCCGAGTAGTAGTAGGAGCCCTCCACCATGTACCGCTCCCTCTCCGTGAGCCGGGTGCGAAGCTGGAAGGCTCTGGTCATCGCGCTGTCGATCGTCGACTGCGGATAGCCGAGATTCGAGTACGCCATGCCGAGCTTGCGCCAGGCGGCCGCGAAGCCGGTGTCGATGGCGACCGCCTGACGCAGCAGCGGAATCGCCGCCCTGTAATCCTGTGCGATGTCGAAGGCGCGCGCGCCGTCGGTGTACGCCCTGAGCGCGTCGTACGATGCCGTGGTGACCTGCGCCAGCGGCGGGCTCCCCTGCACGCTCCTGAGCGATTCGCCGATCTTCCCGCGCAGCTTCCGCGTCACCTGGTCCACGCCCTCCACCAGCCCGGACAGGTCGCTCACGGTGGTCTGGTACGACGCGAGCGGGGTCCTGGAGTCGGTCGATTCGAGCCGCAGCGAGATCACGAAGCCGCTGCCCATCTTCGTCACGTCGCCGGTGACGATGGCCTTGATTCCCTCGCGCAGGGCGAGCTGCTGCGCGAGCACGGGGTCGAGCGGTTCGGTGGGCGACCGCTGCATCCGCTCGAGCGCGGCGGCCACGTTCGCCGGGCTCACGAGCGTGATGGAAGACGACTGGCCGAGATTTGCGCGCACTCCCTCCGCCACCACCCGTCCAGCGCTCGAGTCGACGCCGCTCACCCCGAAGTCGGCGATGAGTATCGGGTCGCGTTGATGCAACTTCCCCGACGCGAGCAGCGACCCCACCGGGCCGATGCCGAGCGAGCGCATGACCATGAACGCGACGATGACCGCCGCGAACGCGCCGAGCGCATAGAGACCGAAGCGCGTGGTACGCTTCCACGACACGTGCGGACTCGCCTTGAGCGCGAGCGTCGCCATGGTACCCTGCGGCCGCGCGCCACCTCCGGTAGTGATCGCGGGAGTGGCGGTGAGCGCGCGCCGCGCCACGCGCTGCACGTAGCCGGTGAAGAGGATCAGCGGGAGACCGAGCGCCATCAGCAGCATGGCGCCGGGGAATACCCAATCCGGGAGACCGATCGTGATGGTGGCGGCCTTCGCGACTACCGCTACACCGGCGGCCGCGCCGATGTACACGACCAATGCGCGGCGAAAGGCGGCCGGTCCGTGCAACAGCACGGGCGGGAGCGCGGACATCCCACTTCCGCTCGTTACGGAGTTCAGCGCGAGGACCACCTCGGCCGCGCTCTGCGGGCGATCGTCGGGCTCCTTGGCGAGCGCGCGCATCACGAGGTCGGCGAGCGGGGCCGGCGTGTCGGGTCGTAGCTCGCTCACCGGCACGGGCGACTCGGTCATGTGCGCGGCAAGCACGCGCTGCGGAGTGCGGCCGGCGAAGGGCGGATGCCCCGCGAGAAGCTCGTACGCCATGCAGCCGAGCGCGTAGATGTCGGCGCGCGCATCCACCTTCGGATCGCCCGCCGCCTGCTCGGGCGCCATGTACGCCGGCGTCCCGATGGAAGTGCCGAGCTGCGTCAGCGTGGCGCCGCCGCCTCCGGTGCGCGACGCGCTCAACGCCTTGGCGATCCCGAAGTCGGTGACTACCGCGGTACCACCGGAGAGGAGGACGTTGTCCGGCTTGATGTCGCGGTGGACGACTCCGCGCTCGTGCGCGTACTGCAGCGCGCGCGACACGTCGCCGAGGATGCGCAGGACGTCGTTGATGGCGAGCGGCGATCCACCCGCGAGCGCCGCGCGGAGCGACTCGCCCTCCACGTAGGGCATCGTGTAGTACGGAAGCCCGTTCGTATCGCCCGCCGAGAGGACGGGGACGATGTTCGCCTGCTGCAGCGATGCGGCCAGCCGGATCTCACGCTCGAAGCGCTCGGCGCTTATTCCAGCTGCGAGCTCCGGAGAGAGAACCTTGACTACGACGCGCCTGCCGAATCGCAGCTCGTCGGCGAGGAAGACGCGCGACATCCCGCCGCCGCCCAACTCGCGCTCGAGGGTATACGAGCCAGCCAGCGTGTTCTGAAGCTGATGGCGGAGATCGGACATGGTGGGGAGCTGGGGAAGGCCAACACAACAATCTATCCCGTTACACTCTCCACGCCAGAAAGCGGAGCCGGATCCTTCCCCGACTACTCGTCATCCCACGACTTGCGGGTAGCTATCCAATAGTCATCCCCGCGAAAGCGGGGATCCATGTTCGGGCTGGCTAACATGGATCCCCGCTTTCGCGGGGATGACTATTGGGAGTGCGGGGATGACGGCTTTTCCTACTTACAGCCCTGACCCCCGAGGCAGTTCCTGCTGTCTGCTTTCTGCTGTCTGCTTTCTGCTGTCTGCTTTCTGCTTTCTGCTGTCTGCTTCCCCTCACCTCCCCCTCTCCATCCTCCTCCTCACCTCCGCCACCGTGGGCTGCAGCTCGGGATCCGCGTTCTTCCATAGATCCACGAACGCCGCGTAGTGCGAGACCGCGCGCGCTGTATCGCCCTTCGCTTCGTACAGCTCTCCGAGCCGCTTGTGTATCCCGGGCAGCAGGAGATAGTCATCGCCCCCTCGCCCGGAGTACCCTGTCTGGAGGTATTGCTCATACGTCGCGATAGCCGAATCCGGCTCGTTCGCCAGGTCGAAAGCCCGGCCGAGCTGAGAGAGCACGATCAGTGGATCCTCGCCCACTGGACCGTCGGGTGCCAGGTCGCCGGCGCGGAATTCGGCGATGGCCTGGCGCGGCCGTCCCTCGGCGAGCGCGATCTCGCCGAGTATCGCGTGCAGTGCAGGCTGGCGAGCGCGCAATAGCGCGGTATCGCTGAGCTGCCGGGCCTCGGCGATCACGGCACGCGCCCGGTCGGGGCGGCCTGCTCTGGCATACGCTATGGCCAGATCCGAATAAGGGCGGTCCTGCTCCGGGAGCGCGGCGAGTGGGAGCGCGGCCACTGCTGCATCGAGCCGCGCCGCCGAGTGTTCGTGGTCATGCCGAAACCACTCATCTATGAGCACGAACTCGATGCTGTCAGCGATCGGTGGTCCCGCGCTCCCCTGTTCACGAGCCATCGCGTTCGCTTCCCTCATCTTCCGCTCACCCTCCGCGAGGCGGCCGCGCATGATGGCGATCATGCCGAGATCCGATCTCGTCATCAGTCGTACGTCGGGGCTCGTCGTCGCCCTGTCCAGGCTGTCGAGCTGCTGCTCAGCGCGTTCCGCGTCGCTCTTCACGTAGGTCCGTCCGACCGCCATCTCCAGAAGTGCGGGGTTGTTCGGGAGCTGCGCGAGCCCGATTGCCAGGAACGAGTCCGCCGCGGCCCACTTTCCCTCCGTCTGCAGCACGCTCACGAGGTTGGGGAGCGGGATCATGTTGCCGCTCTGCTTACTCAGCGACAGGCGAAAGTACGACTCCGCCGTAGCCCAGTCGCGGCGGCTGCTGTAGCCCACGCCGAGGTTGTTGGCGGCGTAGACCGAATCGCTCCGCGCGAGCAGCGCCTGGTAGGCGGCCATCCCCTTCGCCCGATCGTGGCCGGGGCCGATCATGTAGTAGTACCCTTCCACGAGATACCGCTCGTTATCGGTGAGTCGCGAGCGGAGCTGGAAGGCCTTGGTCACGGCGGAATCCACCAGCGACTGCGGGTAGCCGGCGTTCGCGTAGGCAGTGCCGAGCTTGCGCCAGGCGGTGGCGAAGCCGGTGTCGATGGCCACGGCCTGTCGGAGCAGTGGGATGGCCTTCGGGAAATCGTGCTCGGCGTCGAAGGCGCGCGCGCCGTCGGTGTACGCCCTGAGCGCCTCGTACGATGATGTGGTTACCTGCGCGAGCGGTGGACTGGACTGCACGCTCCTCAGCGATTCGCCGATCCTGCCGCGCAGCTTGCGCGTCACTTCGTCCACGCCGTCCACCAGCTCCGACGGACTGTCCACGGTGGTCTGGTACGACGCCAGCACGTTCCCCGAGTCGGCGGAGACGAGCCTGAGCGCGATTACGAATCCGCTGCCGAGCCCCGTCACGTCGCCGGTGACGATCGCCTTGAGTCCTTCGCGCGCGGCGATCTGCCGCGCGAGCACGGCGTCCACGCGCGTGCCCGGGTCGCGCTGCATGCGCCTCAGTGCGGCGGACACGTTCGCCGGACTGAATAGAGTGATGGACGACGACTGGCCGAGATTCGCGCGCACCCCCTCGGCCACAACTCTGCCCACGCTCGAGTCGGCGTGGCTGACGCCGAAGTCGGCGATGAGTATCGGGTCGCGCTGATTCAGCTTCCCCGCGGCGAGCAGCGATCCCACGGGTCCGACACCGAAGGCACGCATGACCATGAAGACGATCACGAGCACCGCGAATGCGCCGAGCGCGTAGATCCCGCCACGCGTTGCGCGCTTCCACGAGACGTGCGGGCTCGCCCTGAGCGCGAGCGTCGCCATGGTGCCCTGCGGCTGCGCGCCGCCACCGGGCGTGAGGGTGGGCGTGGCGGTGAGCGCGCGTCGGGCGACCCTTTGCACGTAGCCGGTGAAGAGGATGACGGGGAGACCGAGCGCCATCACGACCATCGCGCCGGGGAAGACCCAGTCGGGGAGACCGATCGCGATAGTCGCCGCCTTCGCCATTACCGCGACCGCGACAACCGATCCGAGGTACACCAACAGCGCGCGCCGGAAGGCGGCCGGTCCGTGGAGGAGCACCGGCGGCAGCGCTGTCATCCCGCTCCCGCTCGTCACCAGGCCGAGCGCCAGGATCACTTCGGCGGCGCTCTGCGGCCGCTCGTCGGGATCCTTGGCGAGCATGCGCATCACGAGGTCGGCGAGCGTGGCCGGCGCATCGGGGCGGAGCTCGGCGATGGGCCGAGGTGCTTCCCCCAAGTGCGCGGCGAGCACGCGCTGCGGGGTGCGCTCGTGGAAGGGCGGGTGGCCAGCGAGGAGCTCGTACGCCATGCAGCCCAGCGCGTAGACGTCGGCGCGCGCATCCACATCGGGGTCGCCCGCCGCCTGCTCCGGCGCCATGTACGCCGGCGTCCCGATGGAAGTGCCGAGCTGGGTGAGCGTGGCACCGCTCGCTCCCATGCGCGACGCGCTCAGCGCCTTGGCGATCCCGAAGTCGGTGACGACCGCGGTGCCGCCGGATAAGAGAACGTTGTCGGGCTTGATGTCGCGGTGGACGATGCCGCGCTCGTGCGCGTACTGGAGCGCGCGCGCGACGTCGCCAAGGATTCGGACGACATCGGAGATCGCCAGCGGCGGCTGGTTCGCGAGGGCGGCGCGGAGCGACTCGCCCTCCACGTAGGGCATCGTGTAGTACGGAAGCCCGTTCGTGTCGCCCACGGAGAGGACGGGGACGATGTTCGCCTGCTGGAGCGATGCGGCGAGCCGGATCTCACGCTCGAAGCGCTCGGCGCTGATGCTGGCGGCGAGCTCGGGGGAGAGAACCTTGACGACGACTCGTCTACCGAGGCGGAGCTCGTCGGCGAGGAAGACGCGCGACATGCCGCCGCCTCCCAGCTCGCGCTCGAGAGTGTACGAGCCCGAGAGGGTGCTCTGGAGCTGATCGCGAAGGTCGGTCATGGTGCGAGCCCAGGGAAGGCGGTGCACCAATCTATGAATGGAGCTTCCCGGCGCCAGCGAAACGACGGGGTCAGGTCTTTAATTTCGAGCGGGCTGAGCATTAGCTCAGCCCGCTCGAAATTAAAGACCTGACCCCGTCGTTTACTCGACTATCAGTACCGTCACCATCCCGAACATCCCGTGCTCGCTCTCGGCGTGCGGGAGGATGTGGCAGTGGAAGGCCCAGGTGCCGGGGTTCGTGCAGTTGACGATCACATCCCAGCGCTCGCCCGGGGCGATGTTGAGCGTGTCGCACCTCCACGGCTGCGGCTGCGGCCAGCCGTCCTTGTCGATCACGGTCATGTGCATCCCGTGCAGGTGCATCGGGTGGATCATCATCCCTTCGTTCATATAGCGGATGCGCACCTTCTGACCGAGCTTCGCCTTTATCGGCTCCGTGGCGGGGAAGCCCTTCCCGTTCAGGGTGTAGCCGTGGTAGCCGTCGTTGAGGATCATGACGTAGTCCACGTCCGCCTGCTCGACGGCGCGCTTGCGCTTCGGCTCCACGATGAACGCTCCGAGGAGTCCCATCCCCACCTGCTTCGCCGAGTTGTGGTGCGAGTGGTACATGTGCGAGCCCGAGTTCGGCACGACGAACTCGTAGGTGTACGTGTCACCCGGCTTGACCGGCTTCTGCGTGATGAACGGCACGCCGTCCTGGTCGATCGGGACTTCGAGGCCGTGGAAGTGGATCGAGGTGCTTTCATTGAGCTCGTTCGTAAGGACGACACGCACGCGGTCGCCCTCGCGCACGCGGATCTGCGGACCGGGCACCTGATCGTTGTACGCCCAGGCCTTCACGGTCTTCCCGGGCTCCGTCTCCCAGTCGATCTCGCGCGCGGTGAGCTCGTAGATCTTCACGCCCTTCTCGATGCGCGGCGTGAGGAGCTGATTCCCCTTTCCCTTCGTGGGCGCGGGGAAGGCCTTGATCCCCTTCTCGTGCATCGCGTCCATCTCGTCGGCCTTGGCTCGGATCTGGTCGAGAGTGGGCGGCGGGGGCGCGGCGGGCGTTGCGGCGGGGGCCGCGCTCGGTCCGTGGTCGGGCATCGTTCCGCCCGACGCATTGCCCTGCTGCGGCGGGGCCGCCGCCTTTACCTTGCCGCACGCCGCGAGCGCGCCCGCGGCCACCGTGGTTATCGCTGCACTGCGGAGGAAAGCGCGGCGGCTCTCGGCCGCTGCCACCTTTCCTTCCAGCTTTTCGAGGAGATTCGCGTCGTTTGACATCGTAGGGCTCATCACCTTAGGAGGTACGCTTCCATGCTGCGTATACCAAGGTAGAGCCGGCCGTTTCGAGAATCTGTCGGGGGGTGTGAGGATTTGGGGTAAGGGAAAGCCGGACCTCGCGTTGAGTGGCGACGATTCATTATCGTAGGGCAGGTGGGGTCAGCTCTTGCATCGTGCCGCACGATGCAAGAGCTGACCCCACGCCGGCTCGCCACGAGAAGGGAGGGATTCTCCATGCCAACCGAGGACGTCCAGCGCATCCCGCACGCCGGCGTGAACTTCCCGCCGCCCTTCTACTTCGTGCTCGGATTTCTGGCGGGGTGGCTGCTGCATCGTCTCGTACCACTCTTCGTGCCGGGCGCCGACGGCATCGGTGCAATTGTCGGGATGCGCGCGGTCGGCTGGCTCCTCATCGTAGTGGGGGTCGCGATCCTCGTCTGGGCGCAGATCACCTTCCGTCGCCATCACACCACCGTGATCCCGAATCGGCCCGCTACCGCGATGGTGACCGATGGGCCCTACGCCTTCACGCGGAATCCGATGTATGTGTCGCTCACGCTGATCTACGTGGGGCTCGCGCTGCTGACGCGGATGCTCTGGCCGATCATCGTCCTTCCCGTGATTCTGGCTCTGCTCACCGTGCTCGTCATCAGACGCGAGGAGAGATATCTGAGCGACGCCTTCGGGGAAGAGTATGCGGCTTTCCGGAAGAGGGTGCGGCGGTGGTGGTGAAGGGCGCGTGACCGACGATTTCGAAGTCGCCCCTGGCCTCACCCTGGGCGAATGGCTGCATCGGGAGGTGGCATTGAGGCACTATCTGAACCGAAGCTGCACGAGGTAGTGCTGGCGGAAGGCGATACCGTACGCAATACGGCTGGCGGACCCGAAGGCTATGCAGTCATTTCTCTGGTTTTGTTTTTCGCGCGGGAATGGGACGAAGGAGGGTGTCATGCGTGCTCCACGGGTAGGCGAGACTCGCGCTTTCACGACTGTCCGCATCATCATCCTGTCAGCGGCCGCTGGACTCTTTGCCGCAGCAGCTTCCACGGCCGTCGCAGCGGGAGGCTACTTCGACGCGGCCGTCAGCGAAGTCATGACTGGCCAGGGTGCGACGCCTGCCTCGGCGACGATCGGTGTCGTCCCCGACTCCACCTCCTGGCGCGACTCCGTGCGCGCTTTCGCCGAGGCCAACCTCCAGCACACCGCATGGGGCCCCGCGCACGCGCGGCGCGACTACGAGCTGACGCTCGCCCTCGCTCGCGCGGAGGGAGTCACGGTGGATGACGACGCGCTCTACGCCGCCGCCTACCTGCACGACATGGGCGGGCTCCCGCCGTACGCGAAGTCCGGTGTGGACCACGGCGACCGATCGGCGCAGCTCGTGGACAGCGTGCTGCGCGGCACCGGATTCCCGATGGAGAAGATCGAGCTGGTGAAGGAGATCGTGGATCATCACCAGTACTACCGCCCGCCCGATACCCTCGCCGTGGCGATCCTCTTTCGCGACGCCGACATCCTCGACTTCCTCGGCGCGATAGACATCGCGCGCATCGTCTCGCTCACGAAGCGGGAGCGGCTCGCACCGGATCTGCCGAGCGCGATCGAGGTGATACGCAAGCAGATGGTCGAGATGCCCGCACGCCTGCAGACGGAGAGTGCGAAGCGCGAGGGTGAGCGCCGGGTGGAGGAGATGCGACGCTTCCTCGAGGCTCTCGCGCGCGAGACGGACTCGTTCCGAGTGGTATAGGGGTCGGGTCTCGCATCGTGCATCGGGCTGCCCTGGGCAGCCCGA
>JBIQMO010000136.1:0-9690 GCA_044463245.1 Gemmatimonas aurantiaca | reverse complement strand
CCGCTCGAGAAGCTGCGGGCGTACAAGCGGCGGATGGGGTGGAGCTTCCCCTGGGCTTCGAGTTTCGGCGGCGACTTCAACGCGGACTTCAGCGTCGGCTTCACCCCGGAGCAGCAGCTCGCCGGCATCGAGTACAACTACCGCCGCGAGGGGCCGTGGCGCTACAAGGAAGACGGCCTGGTTCGTGATGACGAGCCACCCAACCACGCAGCGATGTGCGGCACCGACCTGACGACCTACCTGCGCGAGCGGCCGGGGCTGAGCGCGTTCGTGCTCGAGGGCGGGGAGATCTACCACACCTACTCCACCTACTCGCGCGGGCTGGATGCCCTGTGGGGGATGTATCAGTGGCTCGACCGCGCTCCGAGAGGGCGCAACGAGAAGGGCTTCTGGTGGCGCCGTCGCGACGAGTACGGCGAGCGCTGAGCGAGTAGCTCCGGATGTCGATGCCGATGTCGCCGATGGTGATGCCTGGAGAATCGTGGCTCGGCGCCGCCGCGTCGTTTCTCGGGATGTGGGTGGTAATGATGGTGGCGGGACTCGCCTTTCTCGTAGAGACGGGGTCAGGTCTTTAATTTCGAGCCGTATGAGCGGTCGCTCATACGGCTCGAAATTAAAGACCTGACCCCGTCGGCCAGCATGGCTCGAAATTAAAGACCTGACCCCGTCGGTGGAAACGATGTAGAATGCGCAACCACCGTTCGAGCACCGCTACACGATACGAATCGCCGGAGGTCGAGGTGCGGGTAATAGAAGCCGCGGATGTGCACCGGGTCCTGGAGTTCCCCATGGTGATCGAGGCGCTCCGCGCCACGTTCGGAGGACGGGCGAGCGCGCCTCCCCGTCTCATGTATCGGCTCGATGGCGCCCGGTCGCACGACGTATTCGCGCTCCTACCGGCGTGGAGCGATGACGTAGTGGGCGTCAAGGCGTTCACCTACCTCCCGGAGAATGCCAAGAAGGGAAACGAGGTCCTGCATGCGAACATCCTCCTCTTCGACCGCAGAAGTGGAGTGCCGCTGGCTCTCGTCGAGGGAAGATCCGTCACATTCTGGCGGACGGCGGCGATGACTGCGCTGGCGGCCGACTACCTCGCCCGACGCGATGCGGCGCGACTGCTCGTGTGCGGGACGGGGAACCTCTCGCCATATCTGGCGCTGGCCCACGCGGCGATCCGGCCGATCCGCGAGATAGGGATCTGGGGGCGGAATCGCGAGAAGGCAGCACGCGTCGTCGAGGAGCTGCGTGGCAGGCGCGCGGATCTCGACATCCAGGTAGTGGACGATCTCGCATCGGCCGCGAGCGAGTCGGAGATCATCTGCTGCGCTACCGCTTCGCGCGAGCCGATCGTCCTCGGCGAGTGGGTGCGGCCCGGGACGCACGCGAGCTTCATCGGCAACCACGAGCGCGATGCGCGGGAGTGCGATACCGACATGGTGGTGAAGTCGCGCATCTACGTGGATAGCCGCGTGAACGTGCTCAACGAAGCGGGCGAGATTCTCATTCCGATCGCCGAGGGGCGTCTCCGCGAGACGGACGTAGTGGGAGAGTTGAGCGGGCTGTGTGCGGGGAGGGTGGCGGGTCGCGCGGGCGACGAAGAGATCACGCTCTTCAAGTCGGTCGGCACCGCGCTGGCCGACCTCGCGGCCGCGCAGCTCGTGGCGCAGAGGGTGTAGACGTACTGGAAGCCGATCCAATCGACCAAAGCCGGAGACATACACATGCCATTTCGCCATGCGCGATCGCGTTCGCACGCGATCTCACCGCGTTCGCTCCTCAACGGGATTCTCGCGTCGCTCTTCGTCGCGCTCGCCCCGCTACCGACGCCGGCACAGACGGTGCTTCGCGTGCCCGCGCCGGTGGCCGCCGCTCAGCTGCCGGTCGTGGACTCGGCGCGCGAGCGCGTGCGCGAGTGGGTGGCGAAGGACAACCTCGCCGGCGCGTCGGTGGCGGTCGGGATAGATGGACAGATCGTGTGGGCTGAAGGCTTCGGCTGGTCCGATCTCGAGCAGCACGTGCCGGTCACTCCGCTCACGCGCTTCCGCGTCGGGAGCGTCTCGAAGCCGCTGACATCGGTGGCCGCCGGCCTGCTCTACGAGCGTGGCAAGCTGGATCTCGACGCGCCCGTCCAGAAGTACGTGCCGAGCTTCCCGAAGAAGCGCTGGCCGATCAGCACGCGCCAGGTGATGGCACACATCGCCGGGATCAGGCACTATCGCGGCGACGAGTTCCTGAGCAGCAAGCATTACGACAACGTCCTCGATGGCCTGAAGATCTTCGAGCACGACTCGCTGCTCTTCCGGCCAGGGACCGAGTACAACTACTCGACCTACGGCTGGAATCTGGTGAGCGCTGTGGTGGAGTCGGCGGCGGGCGAGCCATTCCTCGACTTCATGCGCCGCGAAGTGTTCGCGCCATTCGGCCTGCGGCACACGGTGCCGGAGTTCATGGCGAGCATCATCCCCGACCGCGTGCGCTACTACGAGCACGACAAGGAGGGGCGGCTCGTCAACGCGCCGTACGTCGACAACAGCTACAAGTGGGCCGGTGGTGGATTCCTCTCCACGCCGTCGGACCTGGTGCACTTCGGCTTCGGCATGCTCGATGGCAAGGTGCTTAAGCGGAAGACCATCGACCTGCTCTGGACGCCGCTCACGCTCGAGTCGGGGAAGTCGACGGGGTATGGGCTCGGCTGGAGTGTCGACACCGTGGATGGGCGCCGAGTGATCGGTCACAGCGGCGGCTCCATGGGTGGGACCACACAGTTCCTGATCTTCCCCGATCAGCGTATGGTCGTAGCGGTGACGACGAATCTGAGCGACGCGAGCGTCGGCCCCATCGCGAGGGAGGTGGCGAAGCTCTTCGCGACGGGGTCGGACTGACCGACGGGGTCAGGTCTTTAATTTCGAGCCGTAAGGGCTGCAGCCCATACTGGCCGACGGGGTCAGGTCTTTAATTTCTAGTCCCGTGGACGGCCGTCCACGGGACTAGAAATTAAAGACCTGACCCCGTCGGCACCCATACGGCTCGAAATTAAAGACCTGACCCCGTCGGCCCCTACCCGCATCCCGGAGGTGCGGGCGAGCGTGCAAGGCACTCCGCCTCCGGGAACGGGAAGTGGCTGAAGACGTTGTGCGAAGACACGGCACGCGGGAGCGTATTGAGACGGCCGTAGCGCCGCGCATCTATCCAGCGATGCCCTCCCTCGAACAGGAGCGAGTAGCGCTTGTTGTAAAGCAGCTCGTCGAGGAGGGCGGGCTGAGTAACCGGGCCCGAGTACGGCGCCAGTCGACCCGAGCGCACGCGGATGAAGTCGATGTCGCCGAGGGCCGCGGGTAGCTGCCCCAATCCGAGATTCGCCTCGGCGCGCAGCAGGATCAACTCCTCGTTCCTGATGATCGGAATCGGAGCGATGTTCGACGGGTAGATGGTGAACACCAGGTTCGTGGTGATGTCCTGGACGGTGCGCGGCTCGTCGAGCGCGGCGACCTTGCTCGTACGCGCGTCGGGGGTGCCATCGGGTCTGAGTTGCGCATCGGCGATGATCGACGGATGGGCGAGGATCGCTCGCCCAGTCAGGTCGAAGAGCTGATTCTGCAGGTCGCCCGAACGCGTGCTGTAGCTGTGATAGGCACCGAGCGTGAGCGGCGCCTCGAGATCGAGGAACGACGCGTCCAGTGCCTCCAGCGCCGCGGCGTAGTTGCCCCGGTACACCTCCACGCGCGCCTTCAGCGCGCGGTTGAAGGTGAGGAAGCTCGCCGGTGTGGAGAAGTTGGCGAAGCCATCGCTCAGGCCGAAGGGGAAGCTGGCGCCGCCGGCCTGCAGGTGCGTGCTCCCCTCGTCGAGGAGCTGGGCGATGTGTGCGAACACTTCGTCCTTCGTCGCGATCGGTGCCGGCTCGGCTGTGGGATCCTGGTCGACCGCAATGGGAGCGCCCAGCTCGTCGCGCGTGTTGATGACTTCCAGGTAGTCGAGCGCCTGGATCGTCTTCACGAATCCGCGCGTCGCTTCCTTCTGTTCGTCGGTCAACCCCGCCACCACGTCTACTGCGCCGAGCAGCGTGTTCCCGTTCCGGATGTTGCGGTACGGAAGCTCGAAGAGATTTCCTCCGAACGCCGGACTCCCTCCGTCGAGGGGGCCGATGAGCATCTCGGTGATGAAGCGTGGATCGGCCGCGTCGAAGTTGTACGACTCACGTCCGAGGATGCCGAGGAGCGAGACGTACCCGTTCTGCTCTCCGACCTGCGCACGCGCGCCGATGAGCATTCCCTGGGCCGCCTGTGCGATCTTGGCGGGCGTGGGGTTCTTCTCGAGATCGCTCAGATCGAGGTTGTTGAAATCAGGAACTGTCAGCTCTTTGCAGCCGCCGCTCCACACAAGCGTGAGAATCACGACCGCGGAGCGCAGTCTGTGCAGGGATCGAGTGCTGGTTGCTGTCGTCATCGTCAGAACCCCAGCTCGAGTGAGAACCAGAAGCTTCGGCTTGGCGGGAACGGAGCGACGTCGATATTTCGAGCGATGTTCTGGTTCCCGAAGTTGCTGACTTCCGGATCGAGGCCATCGTAGTCGGTGAACGTGAGCAGATTACGTCCGCTGGCCGTGAGCCGGGCGTGGTCCACCTTCCCGCCGAGGAGCTGCGTCACGAGGCTGCCCGGCAGGTCGTAGGAGACGCTCACCTCGCGCAGCTTGACGAAGCTTGCATCCTCCAGGTACACGGCGGTCTGCCGCCCGAACAGGTCGAGCCGTCGCGCGCCGACGGTGGTGGTCTCGCCGCCGACGGTGATCGGCGTGGCGAAATCCGCGGTGTTCTGTCCGAGGTCGAACAGGAACTTCGTCAGGTTGATCAGGTCGCTGCCCTTCTGCCAGTCCACCAAACCGTAGAGACGGAAGCCCTTGAAGGAGACTTCGTTCGCGAACGACATGTTGAAGTCGGGCGTGGCGTCTCCGATCTTGCGCACCAGAGGCGTACCGTCCGGCAGCGTGTCGTTGCCGACGATCTGCGTGGCTGACGCGCCCTCCTCGATCTGGAACGCGCCCAACGCCGTGCCGAAGCCTCCGGTGCGGAAGGTCGGTACGGGCAGGTCGATGATCTTGCTACGTGTCAGGAAGAAGGTCGCGCGAGAGACCCACTGCACGTCGTTGCTCCGCACCGGCACGGCGCCGAGGCCGATCTCGATTCCCTGTGTGCGCAGCTCACCGCCGTTGAAGATCTCGAGATCGAATCCCGACGACAGCGGCAGCGTGCGCTGCAGGAGCAGGTTCGACACGTTCTTGCGGAACGCCGTGAACTCGAGCGTTCCGCGTCCATCGAAGAGAGTCGCATCCAGACCACCCTCGATCTCGCGCTGCCGCTCGGGCTCCAGGTTCGGCGATCCGACCGTACCCTGCGTCACGATGCCGGGGAGGCCGTTGATGTTCTGCGTGATGGTGAGCGGGGTGAACTTCTGGCCGAAGAGCGGCTGATTGCCGGACTCGCCGTATGCCGCGCGCACTTTCAGCTCATCCAGCCCACCGAAGAGCTTCAGGAATCGGTACGACGCCGAGACCTTGGGGTAGAAGAACAGCTTGCCGTCGTCGCCGTTGGCGCTGCTCTGGTCGGCGGTGATCCCGGCCGTCAGCAGCGCGCGGTCTTTGAGCATGAGGAGCTCTTCCTGGGCGAACATGCTCCCCGTCTTCACTCGCTGGCGCTGCTCGATCGCCTGCACGTTCGTCCCCGTGCCCACGATGAACCGTCCTCCCACGATGTTGCGGCTCACGATGCGCGCGATGTCCAGTTCGTTGTCGGCGTACTGTCCGCCGATCGAAGTAGTGGCCGTGAAAGCGCCGTTCGCAGCGCGGTAGCCGTACACCGCGTTCCCGCTCACGGTGACGTCGAGGTTGTTGCTGTTGCTGAGCAGGATCGTGCCCGGCTCACCGTCGGTCGGCTCGAAGTTCAGCTCCGGCGGGAAGGCCAGATTGTTGTCCTGGGCGAAGTAGTCGGCGCCCCCGCTCGCCGTGAGGCGCAGAGTGTGGGACGGCGACTCGATGGCCTGGTAGACCACCCGCGCGCCCGCGACGTAGCGCCACACGGTTTCGTCGTTCGACATCATTGCCGCTGTCTGGAGCGGGTTGCTGCAGTTGCCCACGAACGGATTGCACGGGTAGATGCCATCGGCATCCTGCTGGAGATCCACGAAGCTCGGCGTGAACGGGAACACCATGTAGAAGCTCACGCCCGCGTTGTCGTTGTTGGTCAGTCCGCGCTGCGCCTTGGTGCGGATCAGGTTGGTGTTGAGACCGACATCGACGCGCGACCCGAATCGCTGGTCCAGATTGAGTCTGAGCGATTGCTTGTCGTAGCCCGTGTTCGTGATGATCCCTCCGTCGTGCTTCCAGAGCCCCGACGCGTAGTAGCGCGTGTTCTCGTTCCCTCCGCTCACCCCAAGGCTCGTCTCCGTCAACAGTGGCTTACGGTCGGCGAGCTCGCGCTCGTGATCGAAGACGCGACCAGCCTGGAAGAAGTCCGCCGCTGCGGGGCCCCACACCTCTACCGCCTCGTCGACGGAGTTGAACGTCCGCGTTCCGAGCGTGTTCGACAGCTCCGACCAGCCGAGCCGCTGAGTGAAGTTGAACTGCGTGCCACCCGGGCGGCCACGCCTGGTGGTGATCAGCACCACGCCGTTCGCCGCCCTCGAGCCGTAGATCGCCGCGGCAGCGGCACCCTTCAACACCTCCACCGTCTCGATGTCGCCCGGGACGACATCCGCGATGCGGTTGACCTGCGCATCCTGGTCGAGAGATGGATTCGATCCGCTGGCCGCACGCGTTATCGCGTTCTGGTTCGATGGAATCGCGACGTTGCTCATCACGACACCGTCGACGACGTACAGCGGGTCCGACGCGGCATTGATGGATGTGATGCCGCGCAGCCGCACCTGCACCCCACCGCCCGGTGCGCCGGAGTTGGTCTGGATCACGGCGCCGGCGACCTTCCCCTGGAGCGCCGTCTCCACACTCGCCTGCGGCACGCGGTTGACATCGGCGGCGTTCACCACCGCCACGGCGTTCGCGAGGTTGCGCCGCTCGATAGTCGTGGCCTGGCCCGTGACGATCTGCGCCTCGAGCTGCAGCACATCGCGCTCGAGCATCACGTCGGCCGATGTCTGGCCGATCGGGAGCGGCACGTCCTTCCCCTTGTACCCGAGACGTCGCACGCGCAACGTCACGGAGTCCGCAGGGACACTCAGCGAGTAGCTGCCATCGTCGCCGGTGTAGGTACCGAGCGCGCTTCCTACGACCACCACGCTCGCGCCGATGAGAGGTTCGTTGGTGTCGGTGGTCACGACACGTCCCGTCACGCGCCGCTGGGCCCAGGCATCGCTCGCCAGGCCGAGTGCGAGGAGGGAGAAGAGCAACAGACCGACCTTCCGCATAGTGCCTCCGTGCTAATGTCGACGTGCAGGAGGGCGTTCAATCGGTATTGCAATTGGGCTCGGGCCCATCCCGTGGGCGATCACGAGCCATCACGAGACGGAGCGACGCATCAAGCGTTCGCGTGGTTAACGGCGAAGCTCGGCTGGCGTCTCGAGCACATAGATAGAGCGGCCTGGAAAGTCTGGCAAGAGGGCATCTGCCGCGTTGCAATTGCCCCGGTCGCTACTCGCGCATTCGAAAAGGTGTCATCGTCGATGCTGTCAGCGAGCACTACACTCGTTACTTCACGAGTGGGATATGGAAGGAGTAATCCCCACGATGGAGCCATCCCCGCGAAGGAGCCATCCCTGTAAGGGAGTCATCCCCGCGTAAGCGGGGATCCATGTTACTTGACCTGAACATGGCTCCCCGCTTACGCGGGGATGACGGTGAGGGAATCACGCAAGCCGCGCGATGGCGGCAGGAAGTGCGCTGGTCCGCTGGTTGTATCGATTCACGATTCCAGAGCTGACCCCATCGTTCACTGCTTCGCGCGATTCAGGTGATCGATGCGCGAGCGCGCCTCGGCGACGCGCGGCTGAAGATCGGCGTCCGCGTTCTTCCAGAGCTCGACGAAGCGACCGTAGTACTCGGCGGCGCGCTTCGTGTCGTGAGCGCCCTCGTACAGCTCGCCCAGACGGTAGAGCGCCGGCGCGAGGAAGTAGCGGTCGATGCCGCTGCGCCAGGTGCCGCTCATCTCGTCGTACTGCGTGAGGTACTTGCGAGCTGAATCGGGCTGACCACCGCGGTAGAAGGCAGGGCCCACGAAGAGAGGGGTGCACACGCCGCAGAAATACGTAGGCAGCCCGTCGGCCTCGTTGTCGCCGTTGCAGAAGTGGACGATGGCGCTATCCGTCTTCCCCTCGGCCAGCGCTACCAGGCCACGCATCCGCTCGATGTCACTGTGATCGCGCCGGCGGCCTGTCTCATCCAGCCGTGACAGGCGATCCTCGAGGATCGCGCGCGCCTTCGCCGGGGCACCGAGTTGCGCGTAGGCGAGCGTCAACCAGAATACCAGGTCACGATCCGCCGCGATGTTGGCAGTCGGAGTCGCGCGTCGCGCCGCGCCGAGCATCGTGTCGAGCATCGCGATCCCTCTCGCTTCATTGCCGCGGAGGTGGCCTTCGAGCATCGCCTGGAATAACGCCAAGGCGTACGGGTTCGCCGTGCCGCCCCGCACGCGGGCTAGCGTCTCTACCTCCCGCGCTTAGCGGCGCGCGGCCTCGTGCAACCGGCTGCGGAGCACGGCGAGCCCGGTGAGAGCGGGCGCCGCACGCAGGATGGTGCGAGGTTGGCCGGTGTCCACCGCCGCGGTCGCGAGCCGCTCCGCGGCGTCGTACTCGCCACGCGTCCAGAGCTCCTCGATGCGGATCTCGGCCGTCGGATAGGGGACGTCGTTGCTCTCGAGCACCGCCAACACCGAGTCGAACGAGGAGTGTCGACCCATGCTCGTGTACGTCCCCGCGAGGTTGCTGAGGATCGTACCGTTCCCCGGAGCACCGGTGAGCGAGATCTGGTACGCGCGCTCGGCTTCGGCGTACTGGCGCGTGTCGCTGAGCACGGTGCCGAGCGAGTTGGCGGCGTCGGCATTGGTGGAGTCGAGCGCCATGACGATGAGCGCCGCGGGGAATACCCAGTCGGGGAGGCCGATGGCGATGATCGCCGCGCGCGTGACGACTGCAACGGCGACGAATACGGCCGCGTAGATCGCCAGCGCGCGGAGGAGCATCGGGCGTCCGCCGAGGAGAATCGCCGGCATGGCCGCCTGCGGCGCCGAGGGCGATGCGACCGCGTCGAGACGACGGAGCAGCTCCGTCGCGCTCGATGGACGCGATTCTGGTTCCTTCTCGAGACACTGCATCACGAGCGAGGCGAGCGCCGGCGGGCAGTCGGGACGCAGCTCACCGACCGGCCTGGGGTTCTCGCTCATGTGCGCCACGAGCAGCTTGTGCGGAGAGAGACCGGCGAAGGGCGGCTGCCCAGCGAGGAGCTCGTACGCCATGCAGCCGAAGGCGTAGATGTCCGCGCGTTGATCGGTGGTCGGGTCGCCCGCGGCCTGCTCGGGCGCCATGTAAGTCGGCGTGCCCACGGCGGTGCCGAGCTGTGTGAGCGTAGCACCCGACGGTCCGGCCGCGGCAGCAGCGATGGCCTTGGCGATGCCGAACTCGGTGACGACCGCCGTATGTCCGGAGAGGAGCACGTTGTCCGGCTTGATGTCGCGATGCACCACGCCGCGCT
>JBIQMO010000135.1:0-9768 GCA_044463245.1 Gemmatimonas aurantiaca | reverse complement strand
AGCCGTATGGGCAGTAGCCCATACGGCTCGAAATTAAAGACCTGACCCCGTCGGCACCCTGGTAAATCTGGCGCGGGAAATGCCGCGCTCCGCGGGTAGAGCGCGAGCCGCGTGGGCGGTGGCGGCGGCTTCGCGCGACTCTCTCACGCGGAGCGACTGCCATGACATCCACGGTTCAACGCGCTGCCTTCATCTGCGGCTGGGCCCTGATCGCCCTCGGCATCATCGGCTTCATCACCTCGCCGGGCGCCATGGCGGCCGACCCCGATGTCGCTGCCAGGATCTTTGGCATCTGGCCCGTCAACATCGTCATCAACGTGCTGCATCTCACGTGGGGCGTCTTCGGGCTGGCATCGTCGCAGTGGCACCGCAGCGCGCGCAACTACGCCCGCATCACCGCCATCGTCTACGTGATACTGGCGATCTGGGGAATCGTGGCACCAACCTTCGTCGGCCTCTTCCCCGCCGGTGGCAATGACATCTGGCTCAATGCCCTGATTGGCGTCGTGATGGGCTACTTCGGCTTCACCGCCCGCGAGCACGCGGTGGCGTGAGGGGAACTGCAGGGTTCAGGAGGCAGGGTTCAGGGTTCAGGTACTACCTCGGGGTAGAGATCCACTCCCCGAGGTAGTACCTGAACCCTGAACCCAGCCTCCTGAACCCTAGTAGCTCACCGTTTCCTGTTCCCTGTTCCCTGTCTCCTTCTCACCTTCGCCCTCACTCTCCCCCTCCATCGCCACGATCCCCGCCTCCAGCCACTCGTACTCGCCCTTCATCACGCGCTGCGAGAGGCGGTAGAGGGAGGCGTCATTGGGACCGAAGAGGGTGCGGAAGTGGTCGGCGATGCGCAGGCGCGACTCGCGGCAGAAGACGTTCGCGAGGTCGACGGCGTTGGTGGAGCCACGCCTGGCGAGCATCTGTGCGCGCGAGCATACGGCCGACATCGCGAAGAGCTCGGCGCCGATATCCACGGCGCGGAAGAGCACCATCTGCCGCTGCTCGAGCTTCGGACCGAGGCGCACCATCGCGTGGAAGATCGCGCGGCCCAGCTTGCGCGTGGTGCGCTCGATGTAGCGAAGATGCGGAGCGAGAGCGCCGAACTCGGAGTAGCTCTTGAAGCCGCCGAGCCAGCGCGTGGTGTACCACTTCGGGTAGAACTTCGCCGAGCGCGCGAGAGCGGCGAGCCGCTCCTTGCGCGTGGCCTCCGGGTTCACCACGTCGAAGGCGGTGCGGAAGTGCCAGTCCACCGCCTCGCGCGCGATGAAGAGCCGCATTATCTCCGATGATCCCTCGAAGATCAGGTTGATCCGGAAATCGCGCATCGCGCGCTCTATCGGGATGGGACGCTCGCCGCGCGCGCGGAGCGAGTCGGCGGTCTCGTAGCCGCGCCCGCCGCGGATCTGCAGCGCGTCGTCGACGATCCGCCAGCCGGCTTCCGTGTTCCACATCTTGGCGATCGCGGCCTCGAGGCGGATGTCGTAGCCGCCGCGATCCGCCATCGCGCTCGAGAGCTCGGCGATCGCCTCCATCGCGAACGCGTGCGCGGCCATGTGCGCCAGCTTCTGCGCCACGGCCTCGTGCTTCCCGATCGGCTTCCCCCACTGCACGCGCTCGTTGGACCACTCGCGTGAGACGCGCACCATCTGCTTGGCCGCATAGGCCGCGCTGGCGGGGAGGGTGAGGCGCCCGGTGTTCAGCGTTATGAGCGCGAGCTTGAGACCCTTTCCCTCGCCCCAGATGATGTTCTCGCGCGGCACCTTCACGTTGTCGAAGCGGAGCACGCCGTTCTCGATCGCCTTGAGCCCCATGAAGTGGCAGCGATGCTCCACCTCGACTCCGGGCCAGTCGGTCTCCACGATGAACGCCGTGATCTGCTTCTTCGGCTTCCCGTTCACGATCACGTCCGGCGTGCGCGCCATGACCACGAGCAGCTCCGCGCGCGTTCCGTTGGTGGTCCAGAGCTTCTTCCCGTTCAGGATGAAGTACTTGCCATCCTCGGTGGGCGTGGCCGTGGTCTGCAGGTTCGCCGGGTCGCTCCCCGCGTCCACCTCGGTGAGCGCGAACGCCGATATCGCTCCCTTTGCCAGGCGAGGGAAGTACTTCTGCTTCTGCTCCTCGGTCCCGAAGAGCTTGAGGGGCTGGGGAAGGCCGATGGACTGGTGCGCCGAGAGCAGCGCCGTCAACGATCCATCCTTCGACGTCACCATCCCCATCGCTCGAATGTAGGTCGTCTGCGAGAGGCCGAGCCCGCCGTACTCCCGCGGAATCTTTATCCCGAAGGCGCCGATGTCGCGGAGCTCCTGCACCAGCTCCTCGGGGACGTTACCCTCGCGGTCGATGGCGTCGGAGTCCACCCGCTCCATCACATCGCGCAGCGCGTCCATGAAGGGCTTCGCGCGCGCTTCCTCCGCGGGATCGTCGACGGGGTGTGGATGAATCAGGTCGAGACGGAAGCGGCCGAGGAAGAGCTCTCTCAGGAAGCTCGGCTGGGCCCACTCGCTCTCGCGCGCGGCTTCGGCGACATCGCGCGCTTCCTTCTCGGAGGCCAGGTCGTGCGTCGGCTGTGCCATGGGTCCCCATTCCTGGTTGGACACCTGGCGCACCATTGGCTTACCCGAGCGGCGCGCCAGTTTGTCGTGCCCCTGAAAGATACCCGCGAGCCGCCGTCCTTCCCAGACTAGACAGTGACGCTGCGCCTCTTCCTGGTCTCCAGCCAGACCAGATAGCCTACCCCGTACAGCGCTATAGCCGCGAAGCTGAACCACTGGATCGCGTAGCTCTTGTGCGGGCCCTCGTCGAGCGATGGTGCGCTGACCCGCACCGGAGCACCGAGCGAGCGCTCGCCCGGCGTGAGATTCACCACGTACATCCGCGCCACGGGGTAGGGGATCGTCTCCGCTACGCGTGCGGAGTCGAGGTCACGCCACGCCATCGGATTTCGCTGCGAGCGAGGGTCGCTGCGCTCGTGCACGGGGACCGGCCGCGCATACCCCTCCACCGTCGCGTGCTCCGGCTCGTACCAGGTGGGGATGGAGATCGTGGCCGCATCGGGCGAGTAGACGAAGCCGCGGTTCACCAGCACCGCCGTCCCGCCCGAGTCGGGGATGAGCGGCGTCACGATGTACACGCCGGGCGCGCCACCGCGCGAGCGCCCGGTGAGGATGATCTGATGATCGTAGTCGTAGCGGCCGCTCATCTTCACCAGCCGGTACGCTGCGAGCGCGGTGTCGGTAGGAAGCTCGGCCACGGTGGTGGGCGGGAGACTCATCCGGCTCACCAGCTCCGCGTTCAGCGCTCGGCGCTCGCGTAGACGGTGCACCTGCCACACCCCCAGGCGCGCGAAGAGTGTCGCCATGGCCAGGGCGATGACGGCGGCGATGATTGCGCTGCGTGACATGTACGTAAGCTACCACTCAGAACAGGTTCATCTGCTCTCCCAGCTCCTCCGGCTCCACGGGGCGCTGCCCTATGAGCCGCTGGAGCTGCCGCACCGATGCGGGGCTGTGGCCAGCGAAGTGGTTGTTCACGTAGCCGTAGACGGCCGACATGCTGCGCGCCATCGCGGCAATCGCCCTGGCCCAGCGCTCCAACTCGCTCGTGCGGTCGCGCTGCACGCGCGAATAGTCGACGATGTCCCGGTTCGGACCCATCCAGCGGATGTACGTGAAGTCGGCGGTGGGCTTCTCCGCCAGAGCGAGAACAGTGCGGCGTGGGATCCAGCGCGCATCGCTCAGCGCCAACGCCACTCCGTGCTCGGCGAGGAGCGCGAGCACGCCTTCGTGGATCCAGCCTCGATCGCGAAATTCGATCGCGAGCTTGAGATCGCGCGGTAGCGTCGGGAGGAAGGAAGCGAGCGCCGGGAGCTCGGCGGGGCCGAAGTCGGGCGCGAGCTGGATGAGGATCGGCCCGAGCTTCGCGCCCAGCTCACGGGCGCGCTCGAAGAAGAGCTCCGCGACGTCCTCCGAGTCGCGCAGCCGCCGCTCGTGAGTGATCTCCCTCGGCAGCTTCAGCGCGAACACGAAGTGCCCCGGAGTACGCTCGGCCCACCCCCGCACAGTCTTCGAGGGCGGGATGGCGTAGAAAGTGGAGTCCACTTCCACCGTGTCGAACGCGCGAGCGTACACGGAGAGGTAGTCCGCCGGGCGCGTGCCCGAGGGATAGAACGGGCCGGTCCAGGCGTTGTAGTTCCACCCCTGAGTGCCGATCCGGACGGTAGAGGGCATGCGCGGGAATGGGGGTGAAAGAGTACCGGATGTCAAGGCGGCGATACACGGACCGCCGGAACGGGGGTCTCACTCTTGCGCTCACTTGCGAGTGAAACGCGAGAACGCGGCCACCAGGAGGTAGCATGGACGAACGTAAGAGGGAACGCAACGACGCCGCCGAGCGGCGCGCCGAAGAGAGACGCGACGAGGAGTATCGCGAGGAGGCGCGCCATGCCAGACCAGTATCTCCGGAATACCAGGGTGAACCGTTGATCTTCGACGAGTTGCGCAACGAGCCCGGGCCGGAGACGCCCGAAGAGCGCCGCGTGCGCGGTCCGTACGCGGCGCCGGTGGAGGAGCCGTCTACCGGCCCGGAGCTGGTGGGAGAGGGCGTGGGCGGCGCATCGGGCGGTCTCGTGGGCGCGGCTCTCGGCTCGCTGGCGGGCCCGCTTGGTACCGCGATCGGGGCGATCGCGGGAGCGGTGGGTGGCTGGTGGGCCGGCCGCGCGGTGGTGGATGCGGCGAGCGGGGTTAGCGCGGAAGAGGAGAGCGAGTGGCGCGATCACTACGAGAGCAGCGAGCAGCGGCTGGCGGACCGCAGTTACGAGCAGGCGCGTCCCGCCTATCATATCGGCCGGCTCGCGCGACTCAATCCCGACTACGAGGGTCGCTCCTTCGATGAGGTCGACGCGGAGCTCTCGCACGCGTGGACGCGCGACCTGTGCGTGCGCTACGGCGAGTGGCCTACCGTGCGGAACTTCGTGCGCGAGGGGTACATGCATCGCGAGCGGCACGAGCGGCTGGGCGGAGAACCGCGGACGATGTCACCCACCGAAGCGGCACGCGACCGGCTGCACTCGGACGACAGCGCTATCTGAATCAGTGCGGGCCCTGGGGCAGGCAGAGCTGCCCCAGGGCCCGCACGCCATGCGGAGGCAAGAGATGGAGCGGCGTGACGAGCACGAAACGAAGCTGGTGTCCAACGACCCTGCGCACACCGCGTCGCGCGAGGAGGCGGAGCGAGTCCGGCACGGCGAGGCTCCCGCCGAGCAGGTTGGCGGCCTGTCCGACAGTACCGCCGCATCGATTGGCGCGGCCGCCGGAGGAGCGGCGGTGGGAGCGGCCGCAGGTACCTTCGTCTTCGGTCCGCTCGGCACTATCATCGGCGCGCTCGCCGGAGTCGTGGGCGGCTGGTGGGCGGGGAGGGGAGTGGCCGATGCGAGCCGTGCGATAACACCCGAGTTGGAGCAGAATTACCAGACGCACTACGAGTCGTCACCCGAGCATCTGGCCGATCGCTCGTACGACAGCGTGCGGCACGCCTACCTGCTCGGATATCTGGCCAGGCGGAACCCGGATTACGCCGGCCGCAGCTTCGCCGAGATAGAGCCCGAGCTCCAGCGTGGATGGACGCAGGATCTATGGGCCCGCTACGGCGACTGGGCAGGGCTGCGCGGGTACGTGCGCGCAGCGTACGACGATGACGACACCATGAAGTCGCACGTTTGAGCGCTGGCCGCCCGGCACGTAGCGGCCAGCGCCACGAGCTACCAGCGCTCGAGGAGCGACTCGTGGCGCTCGCGGTCGATGTTCCCGCCGCTCACCACGATGGCGAGCGGTCCCTCGGGACGCGCGACAGCGTGCTCGAGGATCGCGGCGACGCCAACGGCACCGGCACCCTCCACCACCAGCTCTTCCTCGCGCGCGAGCCACGCGATGGCGCGCCCGATGGCCTCTTCCGTGACCGTATGGATCTCATCCAGCGCGTGAAGACCAATGTCGAGGGCAACGTCGTCTATGTCGCCGGCAAGGCCATCAGCGAGCGTGGGGACGGATGGGATGTGTACGATCTCTCTTGCCTCGAGCGAACGCGCCATGGCGGCGGTGTTCACGCTCTGCGCACCCACGATGCGAGCGCCCGGCGCTGTGTTTCGCAGAAGTGCACCACAACCCCCGAGCAGTCCCCCACCGCCTACCGGAACGACGAGCGTGCGCAGCTCCGGGAGCTCTTCGAGGATCTCCGCGGCCACCGTCCCCTGGCCGGCGAGCAGGTCGCGACCCGTGCAGGGATGCACGAACGTCGCACCGTGCTCCTCCGCAAAGGTGATTGCACGCTCCATCGCCGCGTCGTAGTGGGGCGACGCTGCGTCCACCGTCGCTCCGAGCGCGGCGATCCCCTCGCGCTTCACACGCGGCGCCGTTTCGGGGACGAAGATCGTAGCCGGGATCCCGAAATGGTGCGACGCCCACGCTACGCCGAGTCCGTGATTCCCGGCCGACGAAGCGACGACTCCGCGCTCGCGCACCTCTTCGGGGAGGGAGGCGATGAGGTTGTAGGCACCGCGCAACTTGAAGGAGCCGGTGATCTGCTCGGATTCGAGCTTGAGGTAGACGTCGCATCCGGCCACGTTGCCGAGCGCTGTCGAGCGCCGCAGCGAAGTGCGCCGCGCCACGCCGGTGAGGCGTCGGGCCGCGGAGATGACGTCGTGTGCCGTGACATCGTTGAACATGCCGGGCATGCTACCCGCCTTGCGCGACTGTGACAAGATCGTCCTGGTCACCGAAGCCGTGGCGCGGCACCTGCATTGTTGACTTCGTAGCAGGGGCTCGTCCTGGAGTTGCAGTCATGGAAAAGGCAGGCAGATTCACCGCGCTATCGCAATCGATCGAGGAGCCGCTGCTCGAGGTGGACAGTCGGGGCCTGATAGTGTCCGCCAACGAGGACGCCGAGCGCTCGCTCTCGCGTGGCGATACTCCCCTCGCTGGTACACCGCTGCAGGCGATCTTCTGGGGCGAGGAGCCCGACGCGGTGGACGATCTGCTGCGTCGTGGGGCGGCGAGGAAAGCCAGGGCCGATCTCTGCTTCGGCATTCCGGGCGAGAAGGAATCGGAGGCGGACGTGGTGGTGTGGCCGCTGGACGGTCCGCGTGGGGCCACCATGGCCGTGCTGGTGCACGACCTCACCGGGCGGCGTCGCGAGCGCGAGCACATGGTCGCGCAGCTCGAGGCGCAGCGCGCGAAGCTCGGCGAGAACGCACGGGAAGCTGCCCGGAGCGCGGGCGAGCTGAAGACCGCGCTGGAGGCGCGCCACCGCTTCTACGCTTCGATGAGCCACGAGCTTCGCACGCCGGTGAACGCCATCGTCGGCTACAGTGAGCTCCTGCTCGACGGAATCTACGGGGAGCTCTCCACCGCGCAGGCGATGATCCTGCGACGCTCGCTGCGTGCCGCGAGCCACCTGCAGGAGCTGGTAAACGACCTGCTCGATCTCGCCCGGATCGAGGAGGGGCGGCTCGATCTGCGTGCCGAAGAGGTGGACGTGGAGGATCTGGTGGAGGGGCTACTCGACTCGGTACAGCCGCTGGCGGACGAGCGCGCGCTCGAGTTGCGACACGAGACCGAGCCCGATACCCCGCACATCGTCTCGGACCCGCGGAGGATCCGGAAGATTCTGCTGCATCTGCTCACGAACGCCATCAAGTACGGTGGGAGCGGGCCTATCACCATCCGAAGCGGGCACGCTGCCCGGAGGGGAAGCGCTGCGAGCGACGGCGTCTACATCGAAGTGAGCGACCACGGCGCGGGGATCGCGCCCGAGGAGCTGGAGCGGATCTTCAACGAGTTCGTGAGGGAGCGCAACGATGCTGGTGGAACGGGGCTCGGCCTCTCCATCGCGCGCGGACTGGGTCAGGCGCTCGGCGGGACGTTGATTGCGGAGTCCACGCTGGGAGAAGGGAGCACCTTTCGACTGACGCTTCCCCCTTCGCTCAGTGATGCCGTGACCGATGTGGAACTGTCGTTACCTCTGCAGTCCGTGAAGCGTCATCAGCGCGGTAGGCAGCCGAACCAGCTTGACTCGAGCCCATGAAGCGGCTAAAGTTCAACGGCTTGTTGCGGCCCCGCCATACGCGGGGCCTTTCAGCAGGCGTCGGACACGTGGCAATCGTGGTACTGAACATGGTACACGAGAGCCGCAAGTGCTTGTCGGGGCTGTAGCTCAGCTGGGAGAGCGCTGCAATCGCACTGCAGAGGTCAGGGGTTCGATCCCCCTCAGCTCCATGGCATGCAGACTGCCATATGGTCTGTGGCCGAAATTCTTGCGGGTGCGCCCTCATACGGTAGGACGCAGAGTTCCAATGATGAGGGTTGCTACCGCTCTGCGACGGGATCTGCCCGCCGCCGCTCGGTAGGACGGAGAGTTCCAATGTGCGGCGCGTGTGGCGAACCCGCGCGGAAAGACCCTGGCAGGAAGTTCGTGAAAACGCCGCGGAGATCCGCGGCGTTTTGTCATCCCGGTGTTATCATACGGCTCGTACAGTCGCCACCTGCCACACGCCGCTGACTACCGACAGTCGCGTATGACACCAGAACTCACATCGCTCTTCTCCCTCCCCTGGGGTCCGTTCATCATCTTCGGGCTCCGCATCATCGACGTCTCCTTCGACACGGCGCGCGTGCTCGCCGTGGTACGCGGGAACCGTCTGGCTGCCGCCAGCCTCGGCTTCATCCAGGCACTGCTATGGATCGTGGCCGTGGGGAACGCCATCAAGTACCTCAACAGCTGGTACCACATCCTGGGGTACGCGGCGGGCTTCGCCACCGGCACCATGGTGGGGATGACCATCGAGCGCCTGCTGGCTTACGGGCTCTCGCAGGTGAGGATCGTATCGCAGCACGGCGGGGTGGAGATCGCCGAGGCGCTGCGCGAGCGCGGCTACGGCGCCACCGAAGTGCCCGGCTACGGTCGCGATGGCGGAGTGGAGATCGTGCACTCCGTGGTACAACGCCAGCACCTGGATGACGTGGTGAAGATCGTAGACCAGTGGGACTCGAAGGCGTTCGTCACCGTCGAGGAGCCACGGATACTTCGCGGAGGGCTCCTCGCCAGACGCAGCCGCGTCAACATTCCCTGGATAGGCGAGCGCCTGGGTCGCCAGCGCGTCTGAGCTTGCTGGCAGTTCGCGGCTGAATCACGTACGTTGCCAGCTACGTAGTGAGCGCCACCACCACCGCGACTGTGAGCGTACGGTGAGCACTGCACCAGATCGGACTGCGGCGATGAGGGAAGTCCCGGAATCGTCGCGCAAGCCGCTCGACGAGGAGATCGACGTCTGGGGGCTCACACACCCGGGCAAGCTTCGGAAGATCAACGAAGACCACTTCCTTCTTGGCTCGCTGCACAAGCGGCTCGACATCAGAGCCACGTCGCTCCCGGCCGCTGAGCAGTTCCGGGCGTGCAACGAGCGAATCGGCTTCCTCGCCATGGTCGCCGACGGCGTGGGTGGTCAGCTCGCCGGCGAGGAGGCGAGCCGCCTCGCGCTCGAGGAGGTCACGCAGTACCTCGCTCACAGCACGAGCTGCTACTACCAGGCGGACCCGCACGACGAGCAGTTCATCGACCTGCTCCAGGAAGCCGCGGTGCGCACGCACCAGCGCGTGGTGGAGCGCGCGGGTGCGGACCCGGATCTTCGCGGAATGGCCACCACGCTCACGCTCTGGATGGGTGTGTGGCCCTGGGTGTACCTCCTTCAGGTGGGCGACTCGCGCTACTACCTCTACCGGC
>JBIQMO010000134.1:0-9790 GCA_044463245.1 Gemmatimonas aurantiaca | reverse complement strand
CTCCCTCCAGTGTTGCCGGATGCACCCCGGATCTCGATCGGGTCCCCCGCCGCGCTGCGCGCATCACGGCGCGCGCGTTAGGCTGCAGTAGCTGTCGACTACTTTCGCAATAGAGTATGACAGAGGGGGTCGTGTCAAGGCATCCGCCCCGCGACGACCCGATCCGCCGCCCCGGCTCCCTCTGCGACGGCGGCAACGCAATCGCGATACAGCCGAGCCGGCTCCACCTCGAGGTCCACCTTGGTGATGTCGGGCCGGAACCTGATCGCTCACCGCGTCGGCGCCGACCTTCCGGCGGCGCCGGCGAGCGTGCGTGCGAAGAAGGGGATGGCATCGTTGGCGAAGCGCTCGATCTCGACGTGCCCGCCGTGATCCACGTGCAGCTCATGCGGGACGCCGTGCGCGGTGAGCGCGCTGTCGAGAGCCGGTACGCTCACGACGATGTGCCGGAGGGTATCATGGTCACCGTATTGGATGCGGAAGCCGTGGAGCGACGCGAGGCCCGCGGCTTCACGATCCAGCCGCGCCGCTGGAAGCTGTGCGACCCAGCGCGAGTAGGCGGGTTCGTTCGGTAGCACCCGGTCGCCCTCCACGCGATAAGGGAGATCGCCGTAGAACGGTGCGCGGCCCGAGTCGGGCGCGAAGGCAGCGGCGAGCGCCTGCGCCTCGAGGGGCGTTGGATCGCCGTGCTGAAATGCGGCGTCGGCCTGCTCGAGCGTCACCCGGGCCAGTGCTCCCCATGCCGGTGCCGGTCCCAGCTCCTCGACCAGCGCCAGGCAGCATGGCGACTGCGCGAACACCGATCCGAAAAGCTCCGGTCGATGCATGGCGACGGAGATCGCCCCGAAGCCGCCCATCGATCCGCCGTACAGGCCGCGGCTGTAACGCTCGGTGATAGTGCGGAACTTCGCATCGATGGTGGCAATCACGTCGTGGGTGACGAAGTCTTCCCAATTGCCAGTCGTCGAGGAATTCACCCAGAAGCTTCCACCCAACCGGTTCCATCCCTCGATACTCACGAGAATCACTTCGCCGAGCTTGCCGCTGGCGATCGCCTCGTCGGTGGGTGTGAAGATGATGTCCCTCACACCGAAGCCCGGCATCTTCGCCAGCTCCGGTACCGCGTGGAAGCCACCCAGCAGGTAGATCACCGGGTAGCGCCGCTCCGGAGCGCGATCGTAGCTCGGTGGGAGGTAGACCGTGATCGTGCGATCGGGCGAATCGCCGAAGAGATTCCCCTCGAGCGATCTGCCATGAACCATCACGTCGAGCGCGTGACCGTGGAGTTGCGCGGTGGGCGACGTCCGCTCCGGTGCCGGTACGGGAGAAGCTGTCGACGCTGCGGCCTCGACGTTCGCACTCCCGCGAGTGGCAGGAGTGCCGGAAGCGGCGCGCGCGCCGGTATTAGCGGTGCAGCCCAGTGAGAGGAGCCCGACCAGCAGGGTGCGGCAGAGCATCGTCTACCTGATCCGGAAGAGGGGAGGGGTGGATTCAGCGCCTGGCGAGCGAGAGAACTTGCAAGCGCCTGGCTCGCAACGCCAGCCCCTTCTTCGATGGAGCCTGCTCGCTACGACTCCTTCCTCTTCGATCCCGCGAGAGATCGTCGAACAGGATCTCTCCTCCCACAATCGTCAGGACACTTGTAACCTCGTCGAAGCGCTCCGGCGGAATGGTGAATATGTCGTCCGACAGGACCACGAGATCGGCGAGCGTCCCCGGAGCGATGGTCCCCTTCTCCTCTTCCTCGTGCTCGGCGTACGCCGCTGTGCTGGTATAGGCGATCACCGCCTGCTCGATGGTGAGCGCTTCTGACGGATTGGCAGGATGCGTGACCGCGAAGTGCAGGTTGACGAAGGGGTTCGTCGGACCATCGGAGCCGATGGCGAGCGGAATCCCCGCCGCCAGCAGCGATGCGAAAGGCTGATAGCCGCGCCCGCGCTCGGCGCCGAAGCGGGCGCCCACCAGCTCCGGCGGGTCGGTGAAGTGAAGCGGGTTGTTGCCGCATCGTACTGCATGGTTACGTTCTGCACCGACGTGATGCCGAGGCGCAGTGCGCGCTCGCCGTAGCGGCGCATGTCGGCGACGAGGATGCTTTCCGGCTGCGCCGAGCGTAGGCGCAGGCTAGCGTTCGAGCCGGCGTACTCCTGGAGCAGACCGGTGATTCTTCCGCGCCCACGCCCCGGGTATGGCGTGCCTTCACGCTCGTAGAAGCCGCCGACCGGATCGGGCGGGTCGTCCGGGATGCCGAGCGCGCGAAGGCCGGCGCTGTTGACGATCATACCATGCCCGGTGTTCGCCCCCAGCCACACCGGATGCCGCGGCGCGACCGAGTCGAGCGCAGCACGCCTGGCTCGTGGATCGTCGAGTATCGCGGCGTCTACGCTCGTCCGCAGCCATGTGCCCGCAGGTACGCGGGCGGCGAGTGCACCGAGCGAGTCGAGCACGATCGAAAGCGGCGGGTCCGGAACCGGGTCATCGGATGTGCGGAAGCCTACGCCCGGAAGAGGCGCGCCGGGGTGCGCGTGCGCGTCATCGAAGCCGGGGAGAACCGTGCGACCGCGGAGCTCGATGCGGCGCGTTGCGCGGGTGGCGAAGCGGGCGATCTCCTCGCTCGATCCCACGGCCACGATTCGGTCTCCTCGAATCGCTACCGCCTCTGCCCATGGACGGAGCGAATCAGCCGTGAAAATCCTGCCGCCAAGGAGGATGATGTCGGCTGGCGGCGGGCTCTCGTGTTGGGCGAGAGCAGCGGACGCGAGGAAGGAAAGGAGTGCAAGCGCCCTGGTGAGATGACTCATGCCCGCACCGTTCGGGTGATGAGGAGCGTCCCGCCAATCAATTACAGGGGTCAGACAAAGCTAGAAGCCAGGCGTGTTCTTCGCTCGTGACACCGGCCTCTGAAGCGGGTGCGAGGCGAACGCACCCCTCTCGGCTACTCGCGGCGCTCCTCACGGAGGGGCGTGACGTCTTTCAGCGACCCGCACGATGCCATGGGACGCCACTCGACATCGAAGGTTCCTCGATACCCGAACAGCGGTCCCCAGCGCCGATTGTGCACTGCGACCTCGATGCGAAAGCGTCCGAGGTCGTCATCATACCACTCGCACACGTCGGCGGCTCCGGAGAACGGCATCGGGAAGCTGAAGGCAACCGGTCCCTCGTAGAATCTCTGTTCGCCCGAGCGGATGCGAAGGCCACCCCGCTCGTCCACGGAGAGGTCCAGATCGACAGCGAGATGCTGGTGGGTGCCCAGGTAGTCAACCACTCGCCCGCGTCGCTCCGAGTAGATCATGTACGCATCGAACCTCCGGCGGCGCCGGGTCTCGAAGGTACGCAGCCACGTTACAGTCTCTCGGCCGAAGCGATCGACGTAGGCGTAGTTCTCGATGGTGAAGGGCACATTCGACCCCTGCTCGGGAAACATGATCCGGCGCCACGCACCGACGTAGAGGAAAGGGAGCGTGTATATGGGGCCGTGCCATACGCGTTCCATCACGCCTGTACCGATGGACGCGACTCCATCCGCACTCGAGAACCCGAACCGCCGCTGGATCTGCGGGTGAAGCCGCGCGAAGTCGGCGCCCAGCGCCCGCTCGTAGATTGACCTCAAGCGGAGCCGCTCCGGTCAGTGGCCGGCCGTACGCGAATGCAGTCGGCGGCGGATGGTAGATCGGCGACCATCAGCCACGCGACCACCGCGAGCGCAGCCACCGCCACGTTGAGTGCGACCGGATTGAACGCTCCCACGAGCACGCCCGGCGAGGTCGCCGCTACTCCAACGAGTGCTGCAAACATGAGCACGAGGATGACTGCGAGCGGCCACCGCCGTCGCCAGGTAAGAAGGAGAACGATACCCAATGACACCTCGGCGACTCCGAGGGCGATGAGAACTGGGCGAGCGACATCTAGCGGCAAGCCGGCGTCGGCGAGCATTCCCAGCTCGGATGCATGTCGGAAAAGAAGCTTCGGCACGAGTCCCTGATACAGGAAAATCACTGACAGTGCGATGCGGACCGCAGCGTGCACCATGCTACGCTGCATCGACAGGGCAGGGTCGACTCCCCTCTCGATCCAGAGTCGGAGACGGTCGAAGCTCCATGCGGTAGCCCACCAAATGAGAGGTCGGAACAGCAGGCGATCGATCAGCCGGCCGAAGGATCCGAAGCGCGTTCGATAGTCGTACCACGTCAGGAAGCGGACTCCGTCGGAGGTCGGGATGTAACGCCAATAGCCGCTTCCCTCGCGTATGAGCGACTTGGGGTCGTCTGACCAGAAGCGAAGCGCCGAGGCCCGCTCGCTCGCGACGCCCTCGCGACCACCCGTGCTCTCGCCTTCGCCTTCGATGTGCAACCCGAAGCCGATGCGAGTCTCGTATCGGAAGCGCTGCGGCTGGCCGTCGTGCCGCGGGAGATACGTGATGCTGGAGAAGCGGAGGTCCCAGCGCTCGTGCAGCGCCGGGTCCTGTGTATGACGCCAGATATCATCGAGAGGGCCGCGTATGCGGGTCTCGACATAGATGCCCGTCAATGCCCTGGAGCTGGAGGTGTCAGGTGAGCGTCGAAGGGCATATTCTATCGATTGTTCCTCTCGATGGGAAAGGAGTAGAGCACGAACGGCTCCGCCTTGCCTCCAGCACTCTCGTAGAGGCGACGTGCGGCGAGGTTGTCCTCTTCCGTACCGAGCCACGCTTCAGTGCAGCCGAGGGCGCGGCCGTGCTCGAGCAGCGCATCGAGCAACCGGCGACCGATGCCGCGTCGCTGGTGCGTGGGTGCCACCCCGATCTCGTTGATCCAGAGCTGCGGTTCCTTGTCGGGGTGAACGTAGTCGACGGCAGATGCCATGCCGACCACCACGCCGTCATCGATGGCCACGGCGAGGTGGTGCCGCGCGTCCGCGAGGAACTCGCGCGCCAGTCGCTCCTGAACCGGGGCGTCGAACACGCCGTCCGCCACCTTGTCGAGGACTGCCATGTCAGCGGCGCGGAGGAGCCGGATCTCGATGTCCATCGTCATGAGTCATCGCTCGAGCGTCTTTCACCAGGATCCCGCCGTGCAGCCGCTCTACCGAATAGCCCACGAGCTGTTCGCCGGCGCGGCCCTTGTCGACATTCGACAGATGAGAGCGCCGCGTAGGACGCTGGAGCTCAGTGGCCGGCAGGGTCGGGCTTGAAGAGTCGCCGAAAAGCGATCAGCGCCGCCGGGTGATAGATGGTCGCATGAGTCTCATCCAGCATGGGCTGGTAGCGCCAGGTGAGGTCCGGCGGTGCGTACTTCTCCAGAGTATCGGCGAGAACCTTCGAGAGCTGATCGATGTCCTGGCTGCTGTTCGCGAGATAGAGCGTACGCTTGCCGAACTCGTCGGCGCGCAGTCGAGCAGCGGCGCTGTCCACCAGTGCGTGGTCGTTCCACCAGAGGCTCGGATCGAAGGCGATGTAGGTATCGAAGAGATCGGGCTCGAGGAAGAATGTCTCCACTATGAAGAGCCCGGCCAGCGACTCGCCGACGATCGCCCTCTCCCCTGTCGTACGATAGCGCGCGTCGATTGCGGGGATCAGTTCCGTCCCGAAGAACTTTCGGAATGCTGCCGATCCTCCGACCCGTGGCGCGATCTTCCTGTCCTCGGCGTTCCGCGTGGGGCCGGTGAGGTCGCGGCGGCGCTCGGTGTTCTCGATACCGACGAGGATGAATGGCCGCATGGTCCCATTCCCTACCGACACCTGCACCAGGCCGGCGATGTGCAGGAAGTCTTCGCCCATGCCGCCGTCGGGCATGTACAGCACCGGCAGCCGTACGTTCGTGGAGTCCCTGTAGACTGGCGGGAGGTAGACGTTGATCCGCCGCGTCTCGTCCAGCGTCTTCGACTGGATCGTGAACGTTTCGCCCATGACGAGCGGAGAAGGTGGGCTCGCCGCTCGTCCGTCGGTCTGTGCGAGAGCGGATGTGGTCAGGCACAGCAGGGCAGCGATAGTCCGGCAGAACGGTATCATCGTGATAGGAGAAAATTTCTCGAGTTTTAACAGGGTCGCGAGCTTTGCTTTTGGCGCACCGGCGAGCGTGCGTTCAGCCGCCATCCGGTCCCGACCAGTCGAATGGAATATGCTTGCTCGATCGGCCCGCCCAATTCCACTCGAAGCCGTAGGCATTCACGCTGTCGGTGACACCGGTCCCCCATGTCGCCACGGTTCCCGGCCCCGTTTCCGAGCCTGGAGCGTTGTACGTCTGGACACGCTTACCCGGAGGTGTCATCGGTCCGCCCAACGCCTCGCCGCGCGCGCTGACTCTCCCCGGAACCTCGGCGCGCCAGTACGCCAGGTCGTCGGCGACCTCGATCTCGATCGGCACGTACTCCAGTCCGCGCACCTCTCCGAACAGCTGCGCGAACATGGCGGGGAATCCACCGACCTCGCCGCTCCATATCCTGCGCAGCGCGTCCCGTTGTTCCTCGCTCGCACGCTCGTCCATGTACATCCCGAGCGTCACCTTCGTCTCACCAGCCCAGATGTTGCCATCGAAGTGCCCCACGGCGACGATGTTCAGCCCATCGAGCTCGACACCCCCGTAGCTGCCGCGCCGTATGTGATACGCGAGGATTCCGTCGCAGTCGCCGAAGCTGGGCCGCTGCGCGAAGGTGCAGGGGCAGGGGATGCTGCATTTGCACACGTCGAACCAGTCGCCTTCCACGTGCCATCGGGGGATCTGTGCCATGGTTCCTCCTCGTACGAGCTTCGCTCGAGGTGATCGACTTCCCCCATTATTGCGCCGCCGCATCCACGCACGCAATCGTCACTCACGACCGGGAGAGCGTGGCGGGCCGATCAGCGTCCTCGGAGCGCGGAGGTGGAGCGAGGGAATAGCGATCGGTGCGGCCCCCACCCTCTTCTCACCGGTTGCCGCTATCGCCGCAAGGAACGTCGCGCGTGATTCCGACTCCAGAGTGACAGGCTGGACTTCGATCGCGCCCGATATCGAGAGCGGCAGCGGCCCGAACCAGGGATCGTTGTCAGGGCGCGGTCAGAATTCTCGCCGCACCACCTTCGCCGTGCTGTCGGAAACGAGCAGCCAGCCGCTGCTGGAGTCGCTCCTCACGAAAATCCACCAGCGCAGCACCGGCTCGCCGGAAACCGCGAAGCTCGCGGAAGCGTGCGCGGGGCAGGGATTCGCCTCGATCATCGAGCTGTCGATGTGAACGAAGCAACTGCCCTCGGCGCGCGGCTGGAGGTACTCGAAGCGCTGGGATGGCACCAGGGTAATCGTGGTGTCGCGGAACGTGTCCGAGTAGTAGCGGCCGCGCGAGAGGAGGCGCACGGTACCCAGGAAGCGACCTCGCACGACGGCGCTGTCGGTGGCCGTGACTTCCGCTGGAGAGATAGTCTGGAGGCGAGTGCTGTCGTAGTCGATGCGAGAGCCGGCCGCTGCGCCCAGCAACCCCGAGCTCGAAGCCTCGGGCGAGGGCGACCGCAGGAGCGGTAGCTCGCCTCGCACTGCAGCGATGACTGGAACCCCTTCGCCCGGCCAGAGTGCCACCTCGAACGTCGGCGTTCGGCTCGTGTCCGCTCGCTGCTCGGTGGAATCCGGCGTGGGCCGATCCCCGGGGCCGCACGCGACGATCGTCAGTGCCAGTAATATCGTTGGAAGTCGTACGGACATCTCGTTGGGCGTGTGCGGGGGATCGACAGCGAGCTGTGCTCGCGCCGTGCTTCCTCAGCGCGGACCGCGATCGAGCACCGGAAGATACGCGCGCCACGGACCCACGTCCTCCCGGTACTGCTTGGCCATCACACGAGAGGTCTGCGCCAGGTGGCTCAGGTCGTGTGCCACCCACGTCGAGAGCAGCTGCCGCAGCGTCACCGTGCCGAGCGCGGGGTGCTCCCCCTCGAGCGCGAGCTGGTCGGCGGTGAGCTCCCAGCCGCGCAGGGTATCCAGACTCAGTGCGCGCAGCCGCGCGAACTCGTCGAGCAGCTCGGAGAGACCCTTCCCCTCGCTCTCATGCACGTGCGCGAAGCGATCGAAGGAAGTGAAGCGCCGGTCGGCGCCCTGCTCGAGGATGATCCGGGCGCGGGGGATCCAGTCGGTACGCTCGCCGTGGATCAGGTGTCCGAGGTTGTCCAAGGGGCTGAAAGTCTCGGGGCCCTCGTTCGAGAGCGTCCAGACATCGGGGAGCCCTGCCAGCAGCGAGTGGAAGGTGGCTGGAGTGCGTTCGAGGACAGCGATGGCATCGGGGAGATGAAAGGGCATCTGCTTTGGCTCCTGGTTCTTCAGCGGCGGACGAGGTCAATGGTGCACGATGCAAGACCTGACCCCGCCACGTGCCGCCAAGTAGAATTCGAGCGACTTCCATTCGAGACCCTGCTTGCCAGTACCAACACCGCATCCCAGCGCCACTGTTCCACGTCGGAGCCGACTCCTCGAGTGGGCCCGCTCGTCATCGCGCCGTTCCTCCTCCACGCTGCTCTTCGCGCTGCTGCTTGGCATCACGTCGTTCGCGGCGGCGGCGCCTGCGCTCCGCGCCCAGGAGCCGGGCTCCAACCTCCGCATCTCGGTCATCACCATCGGACCCGGTGCCCAGGTGTGGGAGCGCTTCGGGCACAATGCTATCATGCTGGAGGACACGCGCACGGGCCAGGCGGTGTGGTACAACTACGGTATGTTCGACTTCGGCGCGACGGACTTCTGGCCGCGCTTCATGAAGGGCGACATGCGCTACTGGATGCAGGGCGGTCAGGTGCGCCTCGAGCTTCCATTCTACTTCCAGAGCAACCGTACGGTCTGGGCGCAGGAGCTGGACATCGAGCCGGCGCAGCGGCTGGAGATAAAGCGCTTCCTCGAGTGGAACGCGCTCCCCGAGAACAAGTTCTATCACTACGACTACTTCCGCGACAACTGCTCCACTCGCGTGCGCGACGTGGTGGATCGAGTCATCGGCGGCGCCATCAGGGAGCAGACGGAAGACATTCCGGCGGGGACCAGCTTTCGCTCCGAGACCCGTCGACTCACGGAGAGTAGTCTCCCCGTCTACGTCGGGATCGAGCTGGGCCTCGCCCGTCCCACCGACAGGCCGATCTCGCGCTACGAAGAGATGTTCCTCCCGATGGCGCTGCATCGTTATCTGCGCGACGTCACGGTGACCGGCCCCGATGGGAAGTCGCATCCACTCGTCAAGTCGGAGCGCACGCTCTACACCTCCACCGCGACTCCTCCTCCAGCGGAGCCACCCACCTGGTGGCCGTGGTTTCTCCTGGCCGGGCTCATCGTGGGCGGAGCTCTCTACGCGATGAGCGGAGCCTTCGAGAAGTCGGCTCCCGCTCGTACCGGCTTTCTACTGCTGGGCGGCGCGTGGACGCTCTTCGCCGGACTCGGCGGGTTGGTGCTCGCCGCGCTCTGGGGGCTCACCGACCACTGGGCCACGTACTACAACGAGAACCTGCTGCAGCTCTCGCCGGTCGCGCTACTGCTTGCGTTCACACTCAGGCGTGTCGCGTGGCGCCCGCGCAAGTCACATCCCGTCGCCGAGCGTCTCGCGATGTTCATCGCCATCTCTTCGCTCGCCGGTCTCGTGCTCAAGCTCCTCCCCGGGCCGAGTCAGGTGAACTGGGAGATCATCGCCTTCGCGCTCCCCGTGAACGTCGGTCTCGCGGCAGCAGTGATCGTGCAGCGTTCGCGACGTCACATTCTTCAGAAAGAGATTGCTTGACGCCTTGCCAGGCGCGCGATCCCTGACGTTCGCCCCACCATACTCGCTGTTCGCCACGCCCGGAGCGACGGGGTCAGGTCTTTAATTTCGAGCGGGCTGA
>JBIQMO010000133.1:0-9805 GCA_044463245.1 Gemmatimonas aurantiaca | reverse complement strand
TCCGATTGCCTTTCAACGCAACCCAGGAGGGTATGCCTATGTCGGAGCAATCGCGTTCGAGTCGGCGTCGTCTCTTCTCCAACACCATCGCCGTGGCCACCGCGCTCGCACTCCTGGCGGCGCTCCTACCGGCTCGAGCTGCGCGGGCACAGGGAGGTGAGACCGGCACGGTGGCCGGTCGCATCACGAGTCAGGAAGGAGGGGCGCTGAGCAACGTGCAGGTGTTCGTCGAGGGAACCAACCTCGGCGCGATCACGAGCGCCAGCGGTGCGTACCAGATCGCGGGCGTTCCGGCAGGCACGCGGCTCCTGCGCGCGAGGATCATAGGGTATCGGGCCCAGGCGGACAGCATCACCGTGACGGCGGGGCAGACCACGACACACGACTTCGTCCTCGTCCGCGACCCGCTGCAGCTGCAGCAGGTGGTCGTGACCGGAACGCAGACGCCGCGCGTGAACATCGAGGCCAGCGTCGCGATCACGTCCATGCCGCTGGCCGAGATCGAGCGGTCCGCGCCCCGGAGCACCACGGAGATGCTGCGCTACGTGCCGGGCTTCACCCGCGTGGAGAGCTCGGGCGGCGAAGTGAACGAGAACATCAGCATGCGTGGCATCCTCGGTGTGGAGTACGTGATGTTCATGGAAGACGGACTCCCGGTCTTTCCGACGATGCACACGTTCTTCATGAACGCCGACAACCTCTTCCGCCCGGACCTCAATCTCGAGCGGATGGAGGTGGTACGCGGCGGGAGCTCGGCTCTCTTCGGATCCAACACGCCGGGCGCGATCGTCAACTACATCAACAAGACCGGCGGTGATGAATTCACCGGTACGATGAAGGTGACGGGTGGTACCAAGGGGTACGCCCGGTACGACGTCGATGCCAACGGCCCCATCGGCGAGGACTGGCGCTTCAACGTCGGTGGCTTCTACCGCTACGACCACGGCGTGCGCGATCCGGGATTCCCCGGCATACGTGGCGGCCAGATGAAGGCCAGCGTCACGCGACTGCTCGACAACGGCTACGTGCGGCTCTCCGGTAAGATCATCAACGACCGCAACCAGTTCATTCTCGATCTGCCGTTCATGAATCTGAAGAATCCCGAGTTCGTGCCCGGCTTCAGCGACTACGGCGCTTTCAACACCAACGAGGCGCTCGATCTGAGCGTGCGCACGCCGGTCGGCGAGCTGACGCTGCCGTTGGGCAACGGCTTGCGCACCAGCGCCGGCTGGTTCACGGTGGATGCATCGTTCGACGTGGGGGACGACTGGCACCTTCGGAACTCCGGCCAGGTCATGGGCAACCACCAGGAGTGGAATGCCTTTGTCCCTTCCAACGCGCTGACCGTGGCGGACTTCCTCAATGGCCCGAAGGGGCAGGGCGGGCTGGGGATGCCGGCAGGCTCCACGCTCCAGCTCACCTACACCAACCACTTCGACAATCATAAGACGCCGCAGCCGCTCCCCTTCGATACGCCGAACGGTCTGGTTGCGCCGGGTCAGCTGATCCACGTCTCCAAACCCATTTCGGCTGTGCAGGACCAGCTGACGCTCAGTCGCGCCTTCGGCAAGAACAACCTCTCGCTCGGTCTCTACGCCGCGAACTACTCGCAGACCAACCAGTGGTACTTCACGCAGGTCCTCTCCGACGTGCGCGACAACCCGCGACTCCTCGACGCGGTGGTGACAGCCCCGGGGGGTTCGCCGACACCCATCACCCGGAACGGCTTCATGAACTTCCTTTCCGGATACACGAATGGGAACGGCCAGACGAGCATCGTCTCGGGCGTCATCGGCGGCTCCATCCAGCTGACCGACCGGCTCCGTGCCGATCTCGGCGCGCGCGTCGAGTACGATGACTTCGTGCAGGCCTCGGAGAATACATCGGAATTCGACCTGGACGGCGACTCGACGACGACGTTCGACAATGAGACGTACGGGAACGGAAGCTTCCGTCACTTCAACAAGAGCTTCACGGACTGGGCAGGCTCGCTCAGTCTGAATTACACTCTCAAGCCCAACCTGTCGCTCTACGCCGCGGGGTCGCGCGGGTACAAGATGCCTGCGCTCGACGAGTTCCTCAACGCTGCTGCGCAGGCACAGGTGGATCTCTTCGAGTCGCGTGTGGTGTGGTCGGGGGAGGGAGGAGTGAAGGGCGTCATCGGCCCGCTCGGCTTCACGGTGGGCGGCTTCTACACGCAGCTCAAGAACATCGTCAGTCAGGGACTCGTCCTCGACTCGACGACGGGCCGCTCCAGCTGGATAGTGGCCTTCTCCCCAGAGAACAAGTCGTACGGTGCGGAGGTGGAGCTCACGGCCAACCCGTACGAGGGGCTGAACCTCTACGGCAGTGGCACTTTCCTCACCGCCAAGCTGGGGTCGGGAGCGGGCGCCGACATCGGGAGCCGGATCAACGGCGTCCCCACCTCGATCGGCAACATCTCGGCGACGTACGATGTCCCCAACTCGGGCGGCCTGCGGCTCTCGGGCGACTGGCACTGGGTGGGATCGCGGTTCGTGGACGTCACCGCCGGTCTCGATCTGCCGTCGTACAACTACTTCAACTTCGGTGCGTCCTACACCCTTCGGCAGGGGACGCGGCTCGATGTGAACGTGCTCAACGCCTTCATGAGTAAGGGGCTGGAGGAGGGGAATCCGCGGCTGCTCACGACAGGGCTCAGTCCCATCTTCCTCGCGCGTCCCATCCTGCCGCGCCGCGTGATGTTCGCGCTGACGTACGACTTCGGTGCGGGAGGCGCGGCATCAACTGCGCAACCGGAGCAGTAGGATCGGCATGATGGGGGAACGACTGGGTCAGGTCTGGGCTCGTGAATCGATAAAGTCGATTCACGAGCCCAGACCTGACCCAGTCGTTCCTGTCGTTCGTCTCCTCGCCACGCTGGGATGCCTTGGCGTCCTGGCCAGCAGCCGTGTTGCCGCACAGCGGCCCGGGGCGGAGGTAACGCGGGACTCCACTTTCGTTCTCGCCACGAGTGATCCCGCGCGCGCTCCGTCGCCGTTCATCGGCAACGGGCATTTCAGCGTGGTCATTCCCGCAGCGGGACTCGGGCCATCGCTCTCGATGCTGGCGGGGCTCGACGAGCGCGCTGATGGAGACGTAGCCAGGATCGTGGCGCTCCCGTCGTGGGATGCGATAGCGGTGATCGACGGCGATCATCGGCTCGACGGTGCGACCAGTCCGGGCACGCTGCACGCGTACCATCAGGTGATCGACATGCGAAACGGCATCGCGCGCACGAGCTACGACTGGGTGCGCGGGAAGCATCGCACCTCCGTGCGAGTCGAGACTTTCGTCTCGCGCGCCGATCCGCATCTGGCGGCTGTGCAGCTCGAGATCGTTCCACGCTACGTCGGGCGGTTGCGTGTGCGGTTCGCCATGACGGGTCGTCCGCCTCCGCGCCGGCTCGCCCTCGCCCGCATCGAGCGCGCGGTTCCGGCGTGGCGGCCTGAAGACATCTGGTATCCCGGGCACCTCTCCGTGACAGGGCGGGAAGCCCTGATCGGGGCGGGGGAAGCGCGGCTGAGCGTCACCTCGCGTGCCGAGGGGAACGCCCTTACGGTGGCCCAGGAGGCGACCGTGAGCTGGCCGCGCGAGCTGCAAGGCGTGTCCACGCGCAGCACGGCGCATGGTGACAGCGCGGTGGTGGAAGTCGCGTTCGATGCGTCGCAGGGCCAGAGCTACACCTTCTCGCAGATAGTGCACGTGGCCACGTCGCGGGATGGATCCGACCCTCTCGCGGTGGCCAGGCGCGATGCGGTGCGGTCGAGTGCGCGCGGGTATGCCGCCGCGCGCGATGCGAACGCGCGCGCCTGGAGGGAGCGCTGGAAGACTGACATCGAGATCGATGGCGATCCGCGGCTTCAGCGGCTCGTGCGCTCGATGCTCTTCTACCTCCTCTGCAGCGCCGACAGCGGAACCGCGCTCGGGATCGCGCCGATGGGGCTCGCGAACGCGGGCTACTATGGGCACGTCTTCTGGGACTCCGACACGTGGATGTTCCCGTCGCTCCTCGTCACGCACCCGGACATCGCACGCTCGCTCGTGGAGTTCCGCGCGCGCTCGCTCGATGCCGCGCGTGCCAACGCTCGCGCCAACGGTTTCCACGGCGCGATGTACCCGTGGGAATCCGATTATGAGGGGCGCGAGGCCACGCCGCGCTTCGCCGCGCAGAACGCCAGCTCCGAGATCCACGTCACCGGCGATGTGGCGCTCGCGCAGTGGCAGTACTATCTCGCAACCGGCGACTCCTCCTGGCTGGCGCGCGAGGGCTTCTCGGTGATACGCGAGACCGCGGACTTCTGGCTGAGTCGCGCAACCAACGACTCCGCTCGAGGCGTAGCGCACATCGAGAACGTCGTGTCGGTCTCCGAGGGGCTCATCGGCGTCACCGATGACGCCTACACCAACGCCGTGGCGCGGAAGAATCTTCGCATAGCGGCGGCGGCCAGCAGGGTGCTCGGCAGAGAGCCCGATCCGCGCTGGGAGCGACTCGCCGATGCGATCGTGCTGCCGTACGACTCGGCGAGCGGTTTCTTCCGAACTTACGCCGGTGCGCCGGATTCGACGCTCGGCGATGTCACACCGCTTCTCGCCTATCCACTGGGCGTCCCGATGACCGCGGAGGCAAAGCGCGCGCAATTGGAGCAGGCCATCCATCAGCTCCTGTCGGAGGGGCAGGGGGCGATGATGGGGTCGACGCTCCTCTCGGTGGACGCCGCCGAGCTGGGTGACAGCGCGCTCGTGGACTCGCTCCTCCCGGTGAGCTACCGCGAGCATCTGCTGGGTCCTTTCCTCATGCTGTCCGAGACGCCGCGCAACCGCGCCGTGTACTTCGCCACCGGCGCCGGTGGATTTCTCCAGCAGGTGATCTTCGGTTACACCGGGTTACGGTTGGGCGATGGTGGACTCGAGGAGGCGTTCGCGCCGGTGCTCCCCTCGCACGTCACGCGGCTCGCGCTGCGAGGCGTGCATGTGCGCGGGAAGCTCTACGATGTGGTGGTCGATTCCACCGGCCGGCACATCGTACCGCACGGCGACGGTGCGCGCGGCGGGGAGCGGACCCCTGGCCTGGCAGGCACCGAAGGCGTGCGGCGCGTCGCGCCGGTGCTCGACTTCCCCGAGCCCGGGATGGACGACACCGCGGCCTACCAGGGGTACAGGACGCGCTTCTACCGCGACTCGAAGGGGAATGCGCTGCAGGTCTATCTGGATGGCCGGAGCGGACGAGTGGTCAACATGTGGGCCGATGCGGCCGATGAGAGCATCGGCTTCACCGCGCGCGATGGGGCCGGGAAGCCTGTCGCGATCGGATGGGGGAGCGACAGCGCGGCGGTGACCGACTCCGGTGACGTGCGCACGGTGACCTACACTCTCGCCGCCGAGGGAACGCGGCTCGACGTCGGCTGGGTGCTCCTCGGCTCCATGCGTGTCGAGCGCGACTTCCAGTACGCGCGGCACCACCTCGAGCCCTTCGGTTCGACACCGTTCCGCGAGCAGGAGCTGGTGGATCTCATCCGCAACCTCCGCACGCTTCCACCGGATGAACAGCAGCGAGAGCTCGCGCTCCTCCACGCGACGAGCATTGCGGAGCTGTCGCGCCGCCTGGTCCCCACGGTGACGTCGCGCTGTGCGGAGAATGCGTGCATCGTGCGCGCCGTGCACACCAGCTTCGATGGCGAGAGACACATGGCGCTCGAGCTGCGTACCGATCCGCGCTCGGTGAGCACGCGGATCGAAAGGGGAACGGTCACCTTGCGCGCCCGCTCCGAAGCGCCCGTCCAGGTGACGGTCACCGTCTCCACCGACGCGCGGCCGCTCACACCGCTGTTTCGCGATCGGATCTTCAGCAGCGACTTCCTTCGCTTTCTCGCGGAGGCGCGCAGCGGGCACGACAGCGTGCTTCGAGTGGTGGGAAGCGGCCGGCCCACTCCTGCCGACTCGGCGACGATCGCGCGCTACCGCTGGCTCGAGCGCGAGGTACGGAGCGTGGAGCTGCTCTGCACCGAGGAGAAGCTCATGGCCGGGATGCCCAACTACGCCACCTACTTCGGCCGCGACATGATGATGAGCTCCCTGATGATGCAGCCGATCTGGAGGGAGGAGATGGGTGAGCACGTGATCGGGAGCGTGCTGCGCAAGCTCTCGCCGCGCGGCGACGTGAGCCACGAGGAGGCGCTCGGAGGCCAGGCAATCCGCGAACACGCCAGCAACTACAACACGCTCATCGGCGACTCGCTTCCCGTGGCGCGCCGCCGCTCGCGCGCGGCAGGGGACAGCGTGCTCGCCAGAGCGCGCACGGAGCTGCGCGACATCCGCGTGGTGCGCGAGAATTACCACATGATGGATGATGAGTTCCAGCTCCCGGTAGTCGCCGCGCGCTACCTCGAGGATCGCGACCTCCCCGCCGAGCGGAAGCGCGACTTCCTCCTCGCTCCCGGAGCGCCCGACAGCTCGTCGCGCCTCGCGCTCCTCCTGCGCGAGCTCTCGCTGGTGACTTCGGAAACCGGCGCGTACGTCCGCGACCCGTCGGTGCAGAATCTCGTCGCGTTCCCGAAGCTCGACTCCACTCACTGGCGCTCGGCGAGCTGGCGCGACAGCCAGACCGGCTATGCGAACGGCCGCTTCGCGATGGACATCAATGTGATCTGGGCGCCTGCCGCGCTCGAGTCCATCGCCACGATCGTCGACGTTCTCCATTCGCTGGGCTTCACGGCTGCCGCACTCGACTCGCTCGCACCGGGAGCCGTGGGCACGCCGCTCCGCGATTACCTGCGCGACCCAGCACGGGCGCGCAGCGACGCGCGCGTCTGGCGGAGCGCGGAGCGCTACTTCACCGTCGCACTCGGACCCGCCGAGATTCGCCGGAGCATCCAGGCGAAGCTCGCCTGGCTCCCGGCGGAGGAGCGCAGCTATTGGGAGCGCCTGCTCGAGCGCGACGGTGGAGTGCGCGACTCGCTCACTTTCCTCGCGATCTCGCTCGACAGCGCCGGCCGGCCGATTTCCGTGGTGAACACCGACCCGGCGACCCGCCTCTTCCTCGGCGACCTCACCGCGCAGCTGCTCGCCGACTCCATATCGGCGGCGAAGGCGATCAAGGAGGTCGAGGTCTTCACGCGTCCATTCCCGGTGGCGCTCTTCGTGGAAGGGCTGGGCCCCCTCGTCGCCAACGACGCCTACGCCTCACTAGGTGTGTGGAACGCCTTCCGCGACGATCCCTATCACGGCCCCCGCGTGGTGTGGGGCCGCGAGGTGAACCTCATCCTCCTGGGCCTCGCCAAGCAGCTCGACGCCCTCGGCGCCGATTCCACTGCAACCCGATCCCCTTCGCTGGCCGCCTACGCCCGCACCCTCGAGGACGCCCTCCGCAAGGTGGACGACGCCGTCCTCGCCTCCGGCTTCAAGCACGCCGAGCTGTGGAGCTACCGTATCGGAGACGGCCGCCTCATCCCGACCCGCTACGGCACCAGCTCAGATATCCAGCTCTGGAGCAGTACGGATCTGGCGGTGCAGTACATTCTGTGGAGAAAACACGGGGTCAGGTCTTGAATTTCGAGCGGGCTGAGCATTCGCTCAGCCCGCTCGAAATTCAAGACCTGACCCCGTCGGCACTGTTCAGGGTTCCACCATATCCTCGAACCTCAGCCACTGCTTATAGAAGTAGAGATCCACGTAGGCAGTCGGGCCGTTGCGGTTCTTGAGGACGATGAGGTCCGAGGCGCCCTCCTGGCCCGGGGCGGAGGAGTAGAGCTCCTCGCGGTAGAGGGCGAGGACGATGTCGGCGTGCTGCTTGACGGCGTCGAGCGCACCGAAGTCGTCGAGCTTCGGGCGGTTGTCGGGGTGCGCGCGGGCGAGGGCGGGGAGCTGCGCGGTGAGGAGAATGGCGAGCCGCGCGTCCACCGCCGCGGACTTGAGGAGGCGTACCGTGAGCGCCAGCTCCTCGTCCTGCGGCATGCTTCCGCCGGGGACGCCCTGCAGCGAGTCGATCACCACCAGCTCCGCTTCTTCCTTCAGCTCCACGACCCGCTGCGCCAGCTCGCGCGGACCGCCGTTCTCGTGGGTGAGCGAGATACGCGAGATCCCGGGGAGAGCGTCACGCATGCGGAGCGCGGCGGAGCCGATCGCTGCGCGCATCGTGTCGTCGAGTGTTCCCTGGCGGATGTTGTCTATCGAGGCGCGCCCTTCGATCGCGAGCGCGCGCTCGAGGATTCGGGGGATGTCGCTCTCGCTCGTCATGAGCTCCACCTTGCGCCCCGCCGCCCTCGCGCGCAGCGCCATCGCGAGCGCCAGCGCCGATTTCCCGGAGCCTACGTCGCCGCCCAGGACCACCAGGTCGCCCTGGCGCAGCCCGCCGCCCAGAAGCTTGTCGAGGCTCGGATAGCCGGTGGGAATCCCGTCCGGCGGCGCCGCCCCGTCCACCACGGCGTCCACGCGCGTGAGCAGGAGCGTCAGCGGGGAGATGTCAGTGCGTGTCGGCATGGGGCATCAAGATAGGTGGACGAGCTCCGCCCGGCCATACATGCTGCAAGCAACAGCCCGCTGTGGCTGGCAGGCTACACTCACTACCGCTACATTCAGCCAGCATGGCGCTTCCCCTCAAATCGGTACTCTGGATTGATGACGAGGCCGATCTCCTCGAGTCTCACCGCATCTTCCTGCGGGAGAAGGGCTTCGAGGTAGACGCCGCCACCAACGCGGACGACGCCGTGGAGATGCTCCGGCGGCGGTCGTACGGCATCGTGCTCCTGGACGAGCAGATGCCCGGCAAGCGCGGTCTCGAGGCGTATCGTGAGATCCGCGAGGTGGACCCGCTCCTCCCCATCGTGATGGTGACCAAGAGCGAGGAGGACGCCACGCTCCGCGAGGCGCTCGGGATGGATGTGCGCGACTACCTCGTGAAGCCGATCAACCCGCGCCAGGTGCTCACCGTAATCACGCGCGTGCTCGAGGGGCCGCGGATCAGGCAGCAGGCCATCGCCCGCTCCTTCGTGGAGCGCTTCCGGGCGATGGAGCTCGAGCGTGAGCGCACGCTGAGCTGGCGCGACTGGGTAGCGCGCTACGCCGAGATGGTGGACTGGGACATCGCCCTGATCCAGGCGCGCGAACAGAGCCTCTACGACTCGCTGCAGGCTCTCTATCCTGACATGCGCCGGGAGTTCGCCGCCTTCATGCGCACCGAGTACCCGCGCTGGCTGCGCGAGCTGGAGGGCGACCGCCCGCCGCTCTCTATCGACGTGGTGGGTGAGTTCCTCGTTCCCATCCTCGAGCAGGCGCCGGTCGCGATGTTCGTGGTGATCGACTGCCTGCGACTCGATCAATGGCAGGTCATCCAGCCGCTCCTCGCGCCGCACTTCGAGGTGGAGACGACGCACCAATTCTCCATCCTCCCCACGGCTACGCCGTATTCGCGCAACGCGCTCTTCAGCGGGCTCTTTCCCGCGGAGATCGCCGCGAGATTCCCGGACTGGTGGGGCGAGCGGGAGGATGAGTCGCTCAACGCGCACGAGCGCGATCTCCTCCAGGCGCACCTCCGCGAGCTGAGGGTGGACGCCCCGGTGCGCTACGAGAAGATCTCCTCCGCGGCCGACTCGGCCGACCTCGAGCGGCGCGTCTCGCGGGCGATCGCGAACGAGGGCGTGAGCGCCTTCGTCTTCAACTTCGTGGATCTCCTCACGCACGGTCGGAGCGAGTCCGCCATCCTTTATGAGGTGGCGCGCGACGAGGTGGCGCTCAGGCAGATCACTCGTCAGTGGTTCGAGCGCTCGGTGCTCTTCACGCTCCTCAAGGA
>JBIQMO010000132.1:0-9832 GCA_044463245.1 Gemmatimonas aurantiaca | reverse complement strand
AGCGGGCTGAGCGAATGCTCAGCCCGCTCGAAATTAAAGACCTGACCCCGTCGTCACGTCCTCCGGCAGGCTGGCCGCTCCGAAGCTCCTTCGCAGCGCCTCGTTCGCGGCGCCCAGATACCCGGCCAGCAGCTCCGAGCCGTGCAGCACCACTTCGGTGGGGAGGGCATCGCGACGCCCCGCGAATTCAAGTAGCGTGCGACCCAGGTGCCAGCCGGCGCCTGCCCCTTCCCGATTCGCCAGTGCCTCGCCATAGGCGCGCAGCCGCTCGTTGAGCTGCCGCTCCACTACGCGGAGCTTCCCCGCCGCCACGGCGGGGTCGCGGGTCAGATAATCGGAGAGCGCCCGCGCCACCAGCGACGCCGTGCGGTCATCCAGCGCGTCCCTCCTGGCCGCGTGCAGGCCGAGAGCCCGGCGCGCGTAGCGCAGTTCCCAGCGCGCGTGGTCGATGTCGCCTTCGGTGCCGTGCTCCGCGAGCCAGCGCACGTCCGCCTCGTCCGGCTCCGCGATTATAGACGCCACGAACTGAGCGGCCTTCACGCCGAGCGAACGATCCTCGACCCAGCGACGCCAGAAGCTCATCGGTACCGGTCAGGTTCTGGAAGCATGATGCCGATCGCGGGTGACGCTCCCGCTCGGCTCAACCCTGCAGGACCGGGAGCCCCACGCGCTCACGCACCTCGGGCTCCTCGTAGAGCAGGTCGGAGAGGTGAACGCTCTCGAGTACGTCATCGATCTTGCTCTGGAGGAGGAGCCATACCGGACGGATGCTGCACGCCTCGGACTGCGAGCAACGCCTGTCATCGACCGGATGGGACACGCAGTGCAGGTCGAACGTTGCAAGCTCGGTGGCGTTGATCACCTCGCGCACCGAGATCTCGGCCGGCGGGCGCGCGAGCTGATACCCGCCGCGCGCGCCACGCACGCTCGTGACGATCTCGGCCCGGCGCAGCCGGAGAAGGATCTGTTCCACGTAGTCGGTGGGCAGCCGCTCGCGGTCCGCCATGTCACGCCCGGTGATCGGCCCCTCTCCTTCGCGTTTCGCAAGGTGGAGCGCGCAGATCAATCCGTACTCGGCCCAGGTGGTTATCCGCATGATTGGAGGATAGGTCCCAAGGGTGTGGAGGACAAGAGAGCGCCGGCTCGCGTCACTTCTTCACCTTGGCGCCCGGCACGCCGATCTCCGTCATACGCCGGAGGTCGAGCACCTCATCCACCTCTTCGTCCGGAATCACGTGCTCGCGGTGGACGAGGTCGCGAATGAGAACGTTTTCCTTGACCGAGCGCTTGCTGAGCTCCGCCGCGCGCGCGTAGCCGATGGCCGGCGCCAGCGCGGTGGAGAGCGCGGCCGAGCGCTCCACCCAGTACTCGCACTGCTCGCGATTGGCTTCGATCCCACGCACGCAACGGTCGGCCAGCGATGTCGCCGCGTTGGTGATGATCACCATCGACTGGAAGAGATTCTGCGCGATGACGGGCATCATCACGTTCAGCTCGAGCTGCCCGTGCTCGGCGGAGAAAGTAATGCAGGTGTCGTTGCCGATCACCTGGAAGCAGACCTGGTTCACCATCTCGGCGATGGACGGATTGACCTTCCCCGGCATGATGGACGACCCCGGCTGCACCGCGGGAAGGAAAATCTCATCGAGCCCGGTACGTGGACCCGAGGCGAGGAGGCGCAGATCGCTGGCGATCTTGCTCAGGTCCACCGCCAGCGTGCGAAGCTGCCCACTGAACGCGGCCACGTCGCCCATGCTCTGCATGAGCTGGATCCGGTCTTCTCCAGCGCGGAGCTCGAGGCGCGTCTCGTCGCGCAGATGCTTCACGATGAGCTCCGGGTACTCCGGCTCCACGTTGACGCCTGTTCCCACGGCGCTCCCGCCGATGCCGAGGTCGCGCAGATCATCCGCCGCGCGCTCGAGGCGGCGGATGTTGCGATCGATCGTGCGTCCGTAGGCACGGAACTCCTGGCCCAGGCGGATCGGCATCGCGTCCTGCAGGTGCGTGCGCCCCGCCTTGATCACGTCGTCGAACTCGTTTCCCTTCTGGAGGAACGCGTCGCGCAGCGACGAGAACGACTTCACGAGCGGTTCCAGGAGCGCCAGCGCTCCCAGGCGAATCGCGGTGGGGATCACGTCGTTCGTGGACTGCGCCATGTTGACGTGATCGTTGGGATGGATGGGCTTGTACTCGCCCCGCTGAGCCCCGAGCAGCTCGTTCGCGCGGTTCGCGAGCACCTCGTTCACGTTCATGTTGTGCGAGGTACCCGCGCCCGCCTGGTACACGTCGACCACGAACTGATCGCGGTGCTTCCCGGCCAGGACCTCATCGGCGGCCTTCACGATGGCCTGCGCGAGCTGCGGGTCGAGCCGCCCCGTTTCCTCGTGCGTGAGCGCCGCGGCCCGCTTGATCCAGACTACCGCGGTTACGAACATGGGCGCTGGGCGCAGCCCACTGATCGGGAAGTTCTGCGTGGCCCGCACGGTCTGGACGCCGTAGAGAGCTTTCGCCGGAACGGCGAGAGGCCCGAGGGGATCCTTTTCCGTGCGCGTCTGCTCCGACATCAGCTTGCCTCCATCTCCAGTGATAGGTTTTGCTCAGCGAATAGAAGCCGCAGCCAGATCGCCCTGCGCCGGCGGCGCCGGCGTGGTTAGGGGAAGCGTCTGTGGCTGCAGCTGTACCAGTACGTCGAGCAACACGTCGCGCTCCTGCGCGATCGTCGTGTTCCAGCGGACGGCCATCACGGACTGCGCATTGTCGGGCGAGCTCTTCCATTCCCCGCCCATCACGAAGCGCGAGATCGTGAAGCTGCCGTCGTCCCGCAGCCTGCAGAGCATTCCCCTGTTCGGTTCCGAGTTCGCGTTGTTCGAGTAAAGGAACTGCACCTGCATCGCGCCACCCGTAGCTCCCCCGCCCGTCCAGTGAAGCTCCAGGTCCTCCGTCGGATGACGCTCCACCGGCGTGAAGGTGGGAGTGACGAAGGTGCTCACCGTATCCGTGTGCGCCGGGAAGCCGCCACTGTCGCCCGGAATCTCGATCGTGATCTTGGAACCGGGGGTGAACGGTAGGCGCCCACCGACCAGGCGATAGTCCACGGAGCCGGCCAGGTTGATGACCGGGACGAGCTTTCCCGTCGCCTTATCGGTCTTGATGACGATCGAGTCGCCGGCATTGAGGTTGTCGACCTTTACCGGACCCTGATCACCGGGCTCTCCCTGGTAGTCGAACAATTCGCACGAATCGGGGACCGCGGCGGTGTTCGGGATGCTCGGCTGGATGGTAGCGCTGGGCTGGAAGAACGAGCCCACGGCATCGATCGTGGCGGTGTCGCCCTCTCCATACTGACTGATCGTGACGAAACCGAGTCTCTGTGATGTGGGTAGGTCGCTCGAAAGGTTGCAGCCAGCAAGGACGATCGCGCTCGCTGCGATCAAACCAGGGAACGTTCGCATACAAGATCTCCTCGGGTGCGGTCAGCGGTGGTCAGGGCGCGGCCTGATGCGCGGCCCATGCATGGAAGGTCGAGAGCGCGATCGCACTCGTCTCACTGACAATCTGCTCACTGTCGCGCCTCCGTGCCAGCGGCCGCCGGCTGCGACGCATGAATCATCGACGTGTTCGCCCTCCCGATCCTCTCATCGTACCCGCGCGGCGGTCGCGTGGCGCACCGCCGCCACGAGCGCAACGAGCGCGAGCAGGATCGCGATACCGAGCGCGCCCACCGAGAATAGATGGAGCCGGGCGAACTCGGCACGCACCGGGTCGCCGGTCGATGCATTGTCGAGCGCCATCCCCAGCGATCCTCTGAGGACATCGATCCGCGGAGTGAGGACGAACTGCCCCACGGCACAGAGGCCGGCCGCCACGAGCGATGCGAGGAGCCAGACGAAGCGCCCGGCGTACCATTCGCGGCGCGGCGCTGGGAGCGCTAGAAGCGCCGCGAGCCCGGCCATCGCCACACCGCCCACGAAAATCGTCGGGAGCGTTGCACCGACCAGGTCGCCCGACAACGTGCGCGATGGGAGGACGGCGAAGGCCGCCCGCGCAACCACCGCACTGAAGTACACAGCCGCGCCCAGCCAGGCGGCGAGGAGCACTGTGGCTATCCCCGCCTGAGCGGCGCCAGGGGTCGGACGTCTGGGACTCATGGCGAGCCGGCGATGCGCGCGCTTCCGTTGAGAAACGGATTGTAGCGGCGCTCATGCCCGATAGTGGTGGCCGGGCCGTGGCCCGGATAGACCTTCACGTCATCGCCCAGCTCGGCGATGCGCCGAAGCGAGCGCGCGAGCTCCAGGCCGCTCGCCAGCGGGAGGTCGGTGCGCCCTACCGAGCCCGCGAAGAGACAGTCGCCCACGAACGCAACGCCGTTCCCGTGTATCACCACATGGCCCGGCTCGTGTCCGGGGGTGTGCATCACCCGGAATTGCGTGGCGCCAACGCTCACGATGTCTCCCTCGTTCAAGGTCCCGGTTGCTGGCGGCGGCTGCTCGATCTCCAGCCCGAAGTAGCGCGCGTGCTCGGCGGCGCCATCGTACACGGCTTTCCCGGCGGGGTGCACCAGCACCGGCACGTCATGTCGGCGCACGATTCCGGCGATCCCTCCCACATGGTCCATGTGCGAGTGCGTGAGCCAGATCGCCTCCAGCGTGGCGCCCGCGGCATCGAGCGCGCGGAGCAGGCGCTCGGGCTCGTCGCCGGGATCGACGAAGACGGCGCGCCCCGTCTCCTCGTCCACCACGAGGTAGGTGTTCTCCTGTAGAGGTCCGACAGGAATAGTCTGGATCTTCATGGAAGCCGATGCGCTCGCGCCGAGTCGGGGCGTACTCGAGTGAGCATCAGGAGAGCATCGAATCGCTCGACACCGGTGCCTCCGCAGTCTCGATCACCGGAGGCTCTCCCACTCCCTGGTGCGCCAGCCAGCGCTCCGCTTCGAGAGCGGCCATGCACCCCGTGCCAGCCGCGGTGATGGCCTGCCGGTAGTAGTCGTCCATCACGTCGCCGGCGGCGAACACACCCGGCACGCTCGTGACGGTGCGCCATGGCGATGGGAGCTTGATGTACCCGTGCGGAGTGAGCTCGAGCTGCCCGCCCAGGAAGGCGGTATTGGGAGTGTGGCCGATGGCCACGAAGAGTCCGCCCAGCTCCAGGTCGCTGCGCTCACCGGTAGCCGTGTTCTCCAGACGCACACCGGTGATGGAATCGTAGCCCAGCACTTCCACCACCTTGCTGTTCCAGACCACGCGGATCTTGGGGTGCGAGAGCACGCGGTCGGCCATCACCTTCGATGCACGGAAGGCGTCGCGCCGATGGATGATCGCGACTTCGCGCGCGAACTTGGTCGTGTAGAGCGCCTCCTCCATCGCGGTGTCGCCGCCGCCCACCACTCCCAGCACCTGGTTGCGATACACCGGGAGCGCGGCATCGCAAACCGCGCAGGCGGAGACGCCGCCACCGCTCTGCGCCAACCGCTCCTCGTTCGGCACGCCCAGCCACTTCGCGTTGGCACCGGTCGCGACGATCACCGCCGTGGCCTCGACTTCCCCGCTCTGCGTCGGCTTCAGACGAAAGGGTGGGCCGGAGAAGTCCACGCTCTCCACCGCCTCGCTCACCACGCGAGTTCCGAAGCGCAGCGCCTGCTCGCGCATCCGGTCCATCAGCTCGGGTCCGGTGATCCCCTCGGGGAATCCGGGGAAATTCTCGACTTCCGTGGTGGTCATGAGCTGGCCGCCCGGGATGGCGGTTCCGATAGGCTCGCCCTCGAAGACGAGCGGATCCAGGTTCGCGCGCGCAGCGTACACGGCGGCCGTCCACGCGGCGGGGCCGGAGCCGATGATCACGAGAGTTTCTCTTCTGCGCTCTGTCATTGGAGTCGTGTGTTCGGGTTCACGTCGCGCCCCTTCTCGCCTATACCAAGCACGTTCAGCGCGCCGTGGCAGTGGGACACCGTAGCTATCAACACTTCAGCGGCTCCGCGAGTGCCCGCTTCCGCCACGAGGCGGTCGGCCGCGAGTATGTCCGCGGTGTCGAACATCCCCACGCCGTACGCGCGGTGCGTGCAGTGAAAGATCGCCGGTCCCTCGAGCGCTCTCCCGCGCTGGCGCTCGGATCGAACATAGTCGTCGATTCCGGGAGGCATGCTCCAGCTTCGCGGACCGCGAGTGTGGGGGCAGGTAGCCGGCTCCACGCAGTTTATCGGGCAGGTCCAGGTGGCGTAGCTCACGTAGTGGGTCCCGTCGTCCGCGCCGTGCTGCCACGGCATCGGTGGAGTGCCGTCGAGCGGCCGCGTCTCGACTACGCGATCCGGCCAGCGCCGCCGCGCGCGATCGAGAAGCCACCGATACATCAGGTGCGGCATTAGTGGCAACGGGACGATCGCATCGTTCACGGAGCCGTCGCGACCGGCTTCGTGAAAATAGCGATCGAAGAACACGCTCCATTCGCTCACAACCACCTCCGGCTGCCGCATCCCGCCCTCGCGCACCTGGGGCGCGTGCTCGAGCTCCGTGGCTACGCGACAGGCGGCATCCCGGTCCACCACGAGGAGTCGCTCGTACTCGAGCGCACTCGCCTTCACCGCGCGGCCAAGCTGGCGCACGTAGTACGATCCGTAGCACCCTCCGCCGACCACGACCACCGTCCCGTAACGCTGCATCCCCGAAAGATAAGCGGCCGGGAACGTGGATGACTCGCGCTCAGCGGATGTGCCGCCCGCCGTCCACCACCAGCGTCTCACCCGTCACGTAGTCGGCTTCCAGGAGGTAGAGAAGCGCCTGCGCCACGTCGTCGGGCGAGCCGAGGCGGTGCAAGGGCGTGGTGCGCTCGAGGTGCGACGCGTCCTCCGGTCCCCAGCTCTCGGGAAGGAGCACCGCGCCCGGCGCTATGGCATTCACCCGGATGTCCGGCGCGAGGACGCGCGCGAGCGATGTCGTCATGTGGATGACGCCCGCCTTGGATATTCCGTGCGGTATGTAGCCTGGCCAGCTCTCGAGCCCCGCGAGGTCGGCGATGTTGATGATCACGCCACGGGTCCCTCCGGCCGGCGCCTCGCCGCTGCGCATCACGCGCGCCGCCGCACGCGCGCAGAAGAAGGGTGCGCGCAGATTGAGATGCAGCGTCCGGTCCCACTCCTCCGGAGTGACCTCGTCGAGGGGTGTGCGCACCATGATCGCGGCGGAGTTCACCAGCACATCGAGCGCGCCGAAGTGCGACGCGACCTCGTTCACGAGCCGCTCCGGGGCCGTGCTCTCGCCCAGATCCGCGCGCACCGTCCACGCCTCTGCGCCGCCGCTCGCCCTCTCGGCGTCGCGTGCGGTGCGACCCGCTTCCTCTCCCGACGCATGGTAGTGGATGGCCAGCTTCATCCCGCGCGCCGCCAGCGCCAATGCCAGCGCGCGTCCCACCCGGTGGGCGCCACCGGTGACCAGCGCTACCCTCCCCCGCAGCTCCACTTATTTCGCCACGGCCGCGATGATCTCCGCCGGCGGCGGCGCACCCCGAGCGGCGAACGCGATCTTCCCGTCGCGCCCGACCGCGTACACCGTTCGCTGGATGCCGAAGCCGCCCAGCTTGATGGCGTGATACGCCTCCGCGATCGTCCGATCGGCGTCGCTCAGCAGCGGGAAGCCGAACTCCATCTTCGATGCGTACTTCGCGTGCCCTGCTACACTGGCGGGATTCACTCCCACCGGCTGCACGCCCGCCTTCCTGAATTCGCTCATCTCATCGCGCACGGCGGAGAGTTGGCGGTTTCACCCAGGCGTGTTGTTCCCCGGATAGAAAAAGAGCGCCACCGCTCCCTTCTTCAGGAGATCCTCCAGCGAGATGGTGCTCCCGTCGTTCGCCGTCGCGGTGAACGACGGAGCAGTGCTGCCGATGGCGAGAAGCTCACTCATGCGACTCTCTCCCGCTTCCTGCGCTCGCGCAGGAAGGCATCCTGTTTCTCGAGCCAGCTACGGGGAACGTTCATGCAGCCGATGGTGCGCGTGCCCTCGCTCGCGCCGTGCCAGTCGGAGCCGCCGCTGGGTAGGAGCTCCAGGTGGTCTGCGAGCGTACCGATGCGCGCGATATCCTCCGCATTGTGGCTGGGGTGGCGCACCTCCACGCCATCGAGGCCTAGTGCTCGGAGCGACTCGAGCCGCGCGCGGGTGGCGGTTGCGCCCGGGTGCGCCAGGACGGCGATCCCCCCCGCTTCGTGCACGAGCTCGACCGCATCGCGCACGGCAAGGTACTCCTTCTCCACGTAGGCGGGTCGACCGAAGCCGAGCCAGCGGTCGAATGCCTCGCGCTGGTCGCGGGCGCGCTCCAGCGATACGATCGCCTTCGCCACGTGCGGACGACCGATCGCGCCACTTCCCGCGTGCTCCAGCACCCCCTCCATCGTGACGGGGATCCCGAGCTCGTTCAGCCGCTGCACGATCCGCTCGGCGCGAGTACGGCGTGCCTCGCGAAAGCCCGCGAGGCGCCGCTCCAGCACGTCGAAGCGCGAGATGTGCAGCCCGAGCATGTGCACCTCGCCCTTGTCGTGCGCGCTCAGCTCCACGCCCGGCACCACTCGTACACCGAGCCGCTCGCCCGCCTCCCGCGCCTCCGGGACGCCGGCGAGGGTATCGTGATCGGTGAGCGCGATGGCCTCCAGCCGCGCCCGAGACGCGGCCTCCACCACTCTTGCCGCCGGCAGCGATCCGTCGGACGCGGTGGAGTGCATGTGAAGATCTACCCAGCCACCGTCCGCCGACGTCGCGTCGCGCGTCGGCGCGCTCACGGCAGGTAACCCGCCTCCGGCGAAGTGGCGCTCGGCTGCGACTGGCCGAGGAGGCGAACGAGATCTTCCTCGGAGAGCTCCGCGAGCGACTGGTCGCGCCAGCGCGAACCCTGCGGCGAGTAGCGTGTCACGCGCAGTTCGCGATCCTTCCCTTCGCCGGAGATGAAGAAGAGCGCGAATTCATCGTGGTCGTACTGGGTCACGCGTCCGGCGGGCATGACTCTCCACTCGCGACCGGCGACGTTGATGGTACGATAAGGCATCACTCCAGCTCCACTTCCTGGTAAATGCGCGACGCGTCCACGTGCGATTCGGGTGCTTCCTGCAGCGCCTTCGCGAGCACCGCGGGATCGTCCGCCTCTATGAACTCGATGAAAGCGCCGGCGAGATCGGCCTCCTCGAAGACGCAGAACGTGCAGTTGGCACCCTGATAGTACGCCTTCCGGGCGCGCAGCTTGGTCATGTACTTCTTGCGCTCCGACAGCGGAACGATGGAGCGCTGGATGGTCAGCGAACGCGAAGGCGAAGGCGATGGCTTCATATACCCGCGTCTGGAAAGGTCTCTATGGACTTCTTCACATGCGCGAGGAACTGGTCGGCCACCGCGCCATCGATGATCCTGTGATCGAAGGAGATCGAGAAGTACGCGCACGTCCTGATCGCGATGGTATCCTCGCCATCGGCACCGGTGATCACCTTGGGGCGCTTCTCGATCGCCCCCACACCGAGTATGGCGACCTGTGGCTGGCTGATGATCGGAGTTCCCATCAACGAGCCGAACACGCCCGGGTTGGTGATCGTGAAGGTGCCACCCTGCACCTCCGAGGGGTCCAGCTTCTTGGCGCGAGCGCGCGCCGCGAGATCGTTCAGGGCGCGCGTGATACCGGTGAGCGAGAGATCATCGGCGTGCTTCACCACCGGCACGATGAGCCCCCAATCGAGCGCGACGGCGACACCGATGTTGTACTCCTTGCGGTAGATGATGCTCGTGCCGCTCACGGAGCTGTTCATCACCGGGTACGCCTTGAGCCCATCCACCACCGCCTTGATGATGAAGGGCATGTAGGTGAG
>JBIQMO010000131.1:0-9865 GCA_044463245.1 Gemmatimonas aurantiaca | reverse complement strand
TCGACGAGACGGCCGACATGCGCGACGCGCTCCGCCGCATCGCCGCCTTCTTCCGTGATGAGTCGTGCGGCCAGTGTGTGCCGTGCAGAGTGGGGACGGTGCGACAGGAAGAGGCGCTGCACCGCATCGCGGCCCGGCGGACCCGCGGGAGCGAGGCGGACGAGCTGGCGCTGCTGGAGGAGATCGGGATCGTGATGAAAGACGCGTCGATCTGCGGCCTGGGTCAGACCGCGTACAGCGCCATCGAGTCGGCCATCAAACGCTGTGGACTGCTCGGCGCGGAGGCGGCACAATGACGGACTTCGTTCAGCTCAGACCTCCGCGGCGCTCCGTGGAGCTCACGATCGACGATCGCCCGGTGAGCGTTCCCGAGGGATCGACGATTCTCGAAGCGTGTCGCGAGAGCGGGAAGGACATCCCCACGCTCTGCTACCTCGAGACGCTGCACCCGGTGAATGCGTGCCGGGTTTGCATGGTAGAGGTGGAGGGCTCGCGCGTCCTCGTGCCGTCGTGCTCGCGGAAGGCGGAGCCGGGGATGAAGGTGAAGACCGACACCGACCGCGTGAAGCACAGTCGCAAGATGGTGCTCGAGTTTCTCGCGTCGTCGGTGGACCTCTCCACCGCGCCCAATACCGCGGAGTGGCTCGAGGAGTACGAGTGCAAGCCCGAGCGCTACGGGCCGCCCGCGCCTCCCGTCCCCAACAGCGTGCGCGACTTCGCGCCGACGGGCCACCACGCACCTCCCGACCCGGAGTACGCGGCCACGGTCGCGCAGCCGGTGAAGGTGGACAACGACCTCTACGTGCGCGACTACGCCAAGTGCATCCTCTGCTACAAGTGCGTAGAAGCGTGCGGCGAGGACCACCAGAACACCTTCGCGATCGCCGTGGCCGGTCGCGGCTTCGACGCACGCATCTCCACCGAGTTCGCCGTCGAGCTCCCCGACTCGGCGTGCGTGTACTGCGGAAACTGCATCGAGGTCTGTCCCACCGGTGCACTGATGTTCAAGTCCGAGCACGATCTCCGTGCCGCCGGCGAGTGGGACGAGACGAGGCAGAAGGAGGTCGAGACGATCTGCCCGTACTGCGGCGTGGGCTGCACGCTGCAGCTCCGCATCCAGGACAACGAGATCGTCCGCGTCATGGCGCCGCTCGACAACGACATCACCCTCGGCAATCTCTGCATCAAGGGGAGGTTCGGGTGGAGGTTCGTCCAGAGCCGCGGGCCGAGTCCGCTCCCTGGCGTACATGGCGATGGCCGCGGCAACGGCTCCGGTGATGGGAACTCCAACGGAGCCGGCGGACCAGGCAGGAGGAATGGAGGGGGCAGCTCCCCTGGAGGAAGTCAGCATGGAGCCGACCCGGGCTGATCCAACCTGCGATGCACCGAAGGGAGCCGAGCGCGAAACGAGCGAGCGGCTCCCTCCTACTCTGCGCGCAGGTCACCCGCTGCTCGGGCTGGGCTACACCAGGCCCGTGCGCAGCTATCCATATCTCGCCCTGGGAGAGGATGGCGCCAGAGAGGGCGCCGTGCCGGTCGCGGAGGAGGTGCCCGTCGCCTTCGTGTACAACGGACGCCCGCACGTCGTGATGATGGCGACGCCCTCCAACCTCGAGGAGTTCGGCATTGGCTTCACACTCTCCGAGGAGATCGTGCGCTCCGCCGGAGAGATCCGGCAGGTGGACGCCATACGCTACAGCCAAGGTATCGAGCTCCAGCTCACGGTCGATCCCGCCGTGGCGGAGCGGCTCGCCGCGCGCGGACGCCAGCTCGCCGGACGCACCGGGTGCGGGTTGTGTGGAGTGCAGACCATCGACGAGGCGCTGCGCGAGACGCCGCCCGTGAACGGGAGCGCGCCGCTCGATGTAGAGTCGCTCTGGCGCGCGGAGGCGGAGCTCGCCGGCCGCCAGGAGTACAACAGATCCACCGGTTCGATGCACGCAGCGGCGTGGGCGACCTTCGATGGAACCATCCGCGTGGCGCGCGAGGATGTGGGGAGACACAACGCCCTCGACAAGGTCATCGGCGCGCTCGCGCGGAGCGGGACCGACCCCAGCGACGGCTTCGTCGTGATGACGAGTCGCGCGAGCTACGAGCTGGTGCAGAAGGCGGCTGTGGCGGGGATCCCGATACTGGCGGCAGTGTCGCGACCGACCGGCCTCGCGATTCGCCTCGCCGATGCGGCCGGGCTCACGCTCATCGGGCTCCTGCGCGGGCGTACGGCCAACGTCTACGCGCACAGCGAGCGCGTGCGCGGACCTTAGCGCGCGCGGTTCGGACCCGACCAGTCGCACGCTTGCCACTACCGCCCAGCTGTCGTACTCTATCCTCGGCTATCTACCACCAGGGATTCGCTCGGCATGGAGGAGCCATGACATCGTGGGAGATCGAAGGCCGCGAGCTGGTCAATTGCAATTGCTCCTATGGCTGTCCCTGCCAGTTCAACGCCCTGCCTACGTATGGATTCTGTCAGGCCATCGGCGCGTTCGAGGTCGACCGGGGCCACCACGGCGACGTCACTCTGGACGGACTCAAGGCCGCGATGGTTTTCAAGTGGCCCGGCGCCGTCCACCAGGGGGGCGGCCAGTGCCAGCCCATCGTGGATGTCAGGGCGGATGAGCGGCAGCGCGAGGCGATCCTCAGGATCATTTCCGGCCAGGATACGGAACCATTCGCCACGGTCTTCGCGGTCTTCGCCACGACGATGGACAAGGTGTTCGACCCGATCTTCGCGCCCATCGACTTCGATGTCGACGTGGATTCCCGGCGCGGCGCGATCCGAGTGGACGGCTTCATCGAGATGAGCGGCGAACCGATCCGCAATCCGGTCACCGGCAACGAGCATCGCGTCCGCATCGAGCTCCCGCACGGCTTCGAATACGAGATCGCCGAGATCGGCTCGGGGACGAGCCGCTCGAGCGGCAACTTGGCTATGGAGCTCGAGAAGAGCTACGCGCAGTTCGCGCGCATTCATCTCTCCAACAACGGTGTCGTCCGGCATCGCGCCACCACCTGACCCGCCCCACCGTCTGACCACAGTGGAAGCGCTGCTCCGCCGTGAGCGAGTGGTCGTCGCCGGCGGCCTCGCGCTCCTCACGCTGCTCGCCTGGAGCTACGTCTGGATGGGCGCCGGCACCGGGATGTCCGCGATGGACATGACCCGGCTGGCGCTCTTCCCGCATCTGCACGCCGAGCCGATGCCCATGGCGAGCATGGAGTCGCCGTACTTCCCCTGGACCCTCGCGGTCCTGATGTGGTGGGTCATGATGGTGGCCATGATGCTGCCGAGCGCGGCGCCGCTGGTGCTGCTGTACGGAGGGGTGCTGCGTAAGACGCATGCCGACACGCGTCCCGGCGCGGCGTACGCGCCGTCGGCCTTCCTCGCGGCCGGCTACCTCGTGGTCTGGCTGGCGTTCTCCATCTGCGCCGCGACACTCCAGTCGTTGCTCGAACCGATCGGCCTCCTCGACGCCTCCACATGGTGGTCCAGCAGCGCGACGCTCTCGGCGGTGATCCTCGCCGCCGCCGGGATCTATCAGCTCTCGACGCTCAAGCACAGCTGCCTCGTGCAGTGCCGCGGGCCCGTGGGGTTCCTCATGCGCTACTGGCGCCCTGGGCGGATCGGCGCCTTCGTGATGGGCGCGCGGCACGGCGCTCTCTGCCTCGGTTGCTGCTGGATGCTCATGACGCTGCTCTTCGTCGGCGGCATCATGAACCTCGCGTGGATCGCCGTGCTCGCTCTGCTGGTGGCGGTGGAGAAGATCGCGCCGGCCGGTCCGCTGGTGGGGAGGATCTCCGGCATCATCCTGCTGGTATGGGCGGGAGCGACAGCGCTCATGTGAGCGGCGGGGTCAGGTCTTTGAATTCGAGCGGGCTGAGCAGATGCTCAGCCCGCTCGAATTCAAAGACCTGACCCCGCCCCCGGCACCGTGAAATGGAAGGTGGTCGTCTCGCCCGGTGTGCTCTCCACCCATATGCGGCCGCCGTGAGCCTCCACTATCCCTCGGGCGATCGCGAGGCCGAGCCCGGCCCCGGCGCGCGTGGTGCGGTCCGCCCTCCAGAAGCGATCGAAGACGTGCGGCAGATTCTCCGGCGCGATGCCCGAACCGCTGTTCTCGACCGCGACTTCCACCTCGCCCTCCCCGTGCCTTGCACGCAACCGGATCCGTCCGCCCTCGGGCGTGAACTTGAGCGCATTAGCCAGGAGGTTCGACAGGACCTGAGCCAGTCTGCCGCTGTCGCCAATCACCGACGGGAGCGCACCGGACAGGTCGTGCTCCACGGTGATGCCGCGCTCACGAGCGCGCTGGTCGAAGGTTTCGACCGTGTGCTCGAGCACTTCCTCGATGGCGACCCTGTCGCGGCCAACGGAAAGATTCCCCAACTCGATACTCGCTACATCGAGCAGGTCTGAGATGAGGACGTTCATGGTGTTGGCGGAGCGGCGGATCACCTCGAGCTGCCGGGTGCGCTCGTCGTCGGAGAGCGGGAGCTCCAGCATCGCCGACGAGCTGGCGAGGATGGTGTGCAGCGGGTTGCGCAGGTCGTGCGCGACGATCGCGAGCACTTCATCGCGCAGGTTCTTCGCCTGCTCGGCCCGGGCGCGCGCCTCGTGTTCCAATTTCAGGCTCTCGCGCATGGCGAGCTCCGCATCGCGGCGCCGGACCGCGTAGCGGGTGATCTCCATTGCGTGACGCAGGCTCGACGAAAGCCGCTCCAGCGTGAGCGACGCCTTCGGGAGGTAGTCCGCGACACCGGCCTTCATGAGATCCACGGCCACGTCTTCGTCGCCCCGACCGGTCAAGATCACCACCGGCACATCGGGCACCGCTTCGCCGATCGCCCTGATCAGCGCGTGACCGTCGACGCCCGGGATGTAGTAGTCGAGGAGTATGCAGTCGTACGTCCCACCGGCAAGGCGCTCGAGCGTCTCCTCCGGCGTCGCCGCCTCGTCTACCACGGTGCGCAGATCGGAGGTCTTCAGTAGTCGGCGTACGGCGAGGCGATCGAACTCGTCGTCATCCACGACCAGAAGGCGCAGCGCGCCGTTCGCACCCGAAGCTACGCTCATGAGTGATTCCGCTGCACGGTATTCCATCCGCCTACGGCATCTCCACCAGCGTCCAGTACTTGTTGAGCGCCGCCATGAGCTCCGCGAACTCCGAGAAGGTGACGGGTTTCAGGAGATAGCCGGCCACGTTGAAGTCGTACGCCTGCACCCTGTCGCGATCGTTGTTCGACGTGGTCAGCACCACCACTGGAGTGGAGGCCAGCTCGGGGTCCCGGCGCAGCTCGGCAAGAAACTCGATCCCGTTCATCCGTGGCATGTTGAGATCGAGGAGTATCAGCCGCCGCTCGCCGGGGACCTCGCCACCACGGAGCTTCTCCAGCGCTTCCACTCCGTTGCCGGCCACGAAGAGGGGATTGGCGATGTGGTTCGCCTGGAACGCGCGCCGGACGTTCATCACGTCAACCTCGTCGTCCTCGACGAGGAGGATGTTCAGGGGCTTCGTCGTCATGGCAGGGAGCTGCCTCGGATGGTCTTGGGCCAGCTGAAACGAAAGGTGGCACCCGCGCCGGGGGAGGACTCGAGCCATACCCGACCGCCGCGCGCTTCGACGATCTTCTTTACCACGGACAGGCCAATGCCGGTTCCCTCCACCTTGTCACGTGCCTCCAGTGTCTGGAAGATCCCCCAGATCCGCTCGTGGTAATCCGGAGCAATCCCCGGTCCGTTGTCGCTCACGGAAAACTCGTATGCATCGCCGTCGTCGCGCCAGGTGAGCCGGACGACGGGATCCGTGCGCACCGCGCGCGTGAACTTCACCGCGTTGCCGATCAGGTTCATGAATACCTGCTGCAGCGGTACGCGCTCGGCCTCCACAGTCGGCATCCCGGCCGGAAGCTCGGTAGCGACGCTCTCCCCGGGAGCGAGCAGCTCCACGGCATCTCGCACGAGCTGACCCACGTCCACCAGCTCCGGCTTCGACGGTGCGCGGCCGGCGCGCGAGTAGGCGAGTATCCCGTCTATGAGCGCTTCCATCCGGCGCACTCGCCCCTGCAGCAGTCGCATGTGCTCCGCCGACTCAGCGCCGAGGAGCTGGCCGAGGTCGTCCTGGATCCACTGCGCGAGGTTGGCGATGCCGCGCAGCGGCGCCTTGAGATCGTGGGATGCCACGTAGGCAAACTGGTCCAGCTCGCGGTACGCTTCTTCCGCGGCGGCCACGCTCCGTGCCGCCTCCTCACGCGACGCTTCGGCTCGTGCCAGCGCCTCCTGCAGCGCCGTGTTGGTGCGCCTCTGCGCCTCGCTGAGATCGAGCAGTTCCTCGTTCTGGGTAGTGAGCTCCTCGGCCTGCGTCTCCAGCTCCATCGCCTGCTCCTGGAGCTGGTCGTTCAACCGCTCGAGCTCCTCGCTTCGGCGCGCGGCCTCGGCGCGCGCCGCCTCCGCCGCCGCCAGCCCGCGCGCCTGTTCCTCCGCCGCGCGACGCGACGTGAGATCTCGCGTCACCTTCGCGAATCCCACGAGCCGGCCATCCGGGGAGTGCAGCGCCGTGAAGATGACGTTTGCCCAGAAGCGCGAGCCGTCCTTGCGCACGCGCCACCCTTCGTCCTCGAAGCGCCCATCGCGCCGGGCGTACTCCAGCTCGCGCTGCGGCCACCCGGACGCCACTACCTCGGGCGGGTAGAAGCTCGTGAAGGACTGGCCGATGATCTCCTCGGCACTCCACCCTTTCAGTCGCTCGGCGCCGGCGTTCCAGGTGAGAACGTGCCCCGTTGGATCCAGCACGAAGATGGCGTAATCCAGTACACTGTCTATCAGCAGGTGGCTCAGGTCGAGACTCGCCGCTGTGACGTGGCGCGTAGCGTCACCGCTCGTCGCGCTCCGAGCTCCCGTGTCCGGGCGTGCCGCCTGCGCGCCGGAGTCCGGGCGTCGGGTACCCGGACTCGCGTCCGTCGATCCGTTCGTGCCCGGTCCATCCTCGCGATCGATCATTCTCCTTCTCGCGAGCAAGATTCAATCCGCGCCGGATGCCGACTCTCCGCCGACCCCTCCAGCCAACCTCCTCGCGTCGGCGCCCTGGTGATCTCGTGAGCCTGATCACCAGCACGCGGCGCACGGTTACGGATCCACGTGCATCACCGCCATCATCCCCGACCCCAGATGCTCGGCAATGTGGCAGTGGAGCATCCAGGCTCCGGGATTCGACGCATCGACGAGCAGATCCACCCTGGACCCGACGGGGATGATGGCCGTGTCCTTCCACACGAGGTTCTTCGTCCGCACCCCGTCTCGCGCCACCACGAGCATCCGCTGGCCGTGCAGATGTATCGGGTGTTGCATCGGGTGGAACGACCGTGGGTCGTTGAAGATCCTGAGCTTCACCACCGACCCCTGCTTCACGTGCCAGTCGATGTCGCCGTTCTCCTTCCCGGTGGAGTCGTCGCGGATGATCCACTCGAGCTGCTCGCTGCTCGACAGCCAGTTCATCATCGGCATCCCGTCCACCCACTCCACCGGCGCGAAGTACGCGGTATCCACGCTCATGAACTGAACGGTGAAGAGTGGAAGGTTCCCCGGCCGTATCGTGAGCGTCAGCGACCTGTCCGGCTTCCTGTCGAAGTACTGACGATACCGGGCTATGTCGCGCGTCACCGCCTCGTTGCTCCGCAGCGTAGCGAACTGACGCGAGAGATCGGGCTTCGCAGCCCCGTGCCCCACCTCCACCACGCCCATGGTGTCCACCACGGCGCGAAACTCCCCCTCGTAATGGTTGATGGCCTGCACCGCGTTCACGAGCGCGTACCGCCCCGAGTGCGGGAACTGCACCTCCACCACGTACCGCTCCGCCGGAGCTATCACCACGCTCGGCACGCGCTCCTCGCGCTCGAAGCGGCTCACGTCTCCGGCCACCACCTTGATGGGTGCATCGCCGAACGAGAGGTTGTACGTCCGCGAGCTGGCGACGTTGGTGATGAAGAAGCGCACCACCGCGCCGGAGTCCACGTGCATCTTCCAGCGCGGCTCGCCGTTCACGAGGTGCACGTTCCCCACCCTTCCCATCAGCGCGAAGTCGGGGCCCTTCTTCCCGAAGGGAATGAGCGTATCGGCGTTGATGAGCAGGTCGTCGAGCATCAGCGTCTGCTCGGCGTTCACCGGCGAGTAGTAGCCCTGCTCCGGCGAGTCCACCAGCATGTTGCCGAAGAGCCCCATCGCCTGCTCGATGTCTTCGCGCACATGCGGGTGGTACCAGTAGATGCCGGCGTCGGGGAAGTGGACCGTGTAGGTGTAATCACCGCCTGGCGCCACGGCCTCCTGGGTGATGCCGGGAACGCCATCGTTGGGGTTGGCGAGCCGCACGCCGTGCCAGTGCACGGTGGATGGGAGGTCGATCCTGTTGTGGAAGCGCACGACGATGGTCTCGTTCTGCTTCACGCGGATCATCGGACCGGGCACCTGGCCGTTGAAGCCGTACATCACGAAGGTGTGCCCGTTGATCGTTCGCCGCACGAGCCGCGCGGTGAGGTCGAGCGTGTCGCCGTCGTTCATCCGCACCACGGCGCTCGGCAGCACCATCGGGAGCGTGGCGGGATCGACTCCCTCGCCGGGGAGGAAGCTCCCCACCGGCGGGAGTAGTCCCTCGAAGCTCGGAGGCATCGGCATATCCTTCGGCATCGGAATCGGCATCCCCGAGGAGCTGTCGGCGTGCATCCCGTGCATGTGATCCATGCCAGACACGTTCGCCCTGGCCGAGCTGTCGTTCTGCTGCGCAGGCGCGAGCACGCTCGTCGAGCAGATCGCGATCGCCACGGCAAACGCGACCCGCCAGCAGCAACTACGGATGCGCATCAGTACACGCCCCTGAACAACGGATGCGAGAGGAAGCTCTGCAGCCACCCGCTGGGTGAGGTACCGTGTAGAACGGTGGGCCCGGTGTGCTCGCCGGGATCGGCGCTCGCCTCCGCGGTGATCACGAGGAGGAACTTGTCGAGATCAGCGGTGCCCACGATGCTGGTACCGTTCTCCACCGTTCCCAGTCGCTTCCACTTCGAGAGATCGGGCGACACCTCCCACGCGACGAAGGCGTTGTAGTCGCCGAGTGTGGCTGGGCTGGGAAGTCCGGTGACCTCGATGTGCACGTCGTAGCGCGCGTGTCCGTCGGTGGTCACCGCGATCCCGAAGGGCGACTCGGCCGAGACCAGCCGCGCCTTCCCCTTCGCGTCCGTTGCCTTGGGCGTGTTGAAGAGCACGATGTCGTAGGGGCCGGGCTGCTGGCGGTTGGAGGACGCCTGCGCGGCGGCCGCAGGAGCGACCGCCGCGAGAATCGACAGCAGCGTCGACAATCTTACCAGCAGTGCTCCAGCTCCACGAGGCATCGGGATACAACCAGAGCTCACCGAACCCCGTGATCCGAGGCGTGGCTCTTCGCGCCCGATGCGCCGCCGGTCGATGCGTTGCGCGCGCCATCGGGGCCGTTGTCCCAGTCCTGCACGCTCGAGATGTTCGGCATCCCGACGTCGCTCCCCTTCCACCCCTTGAAGCCGTCCATGCGGAAGAGCCAGAGCCCCGTGCGCATGTCGGAGAGCGCGATCAGGCCGTCGTAGTTCCGCACGTCGACTCCGAAGGCGCCCTGCTCCACGCTGATCGTGCTCTCCCAGCCGTTGTCGGGCGTGCCGCCGAAGCCGTGCCGGTGCGTGCACTCGCAGGTGTACCAGTAGCCGTCGGTCTTCGGCTTCGTCGGGTCCTTCAGGTCGAACACCTGCAGCCCATCCTCGTAGGCGGAGACGAAGACGTACGGCCAGCGCACCTCATGGTTGTGCGAGAGGTCGCGCCAGTCGGCCGTCCACGCGCTGATCGGAACGTCGA
>JBIQMO010000130.1:0-9936 GCA_044463245.1 Gemmatimonas aurantiaca | reverse complement strand
GCCGTTTCACGGCTCAGCCCGCTCGAAATTAAAGACCTGACCCCGTCGCTCAGTGGAACATGCTGAAGAATCGCCCAGCGAGCGTGGAGCCGCTCACGAGGAGCGACGCGCCGATGCTCAGGAGCGCTACCAGTACCAGCGTCAAGGGATCGGTCCCGGTGAGGGCGAGAATGCCTAGCACGATGGCGCCGACGCCGATCAGTACCTCGGAGCCCGATGCGGCGTAGACGGTGTCACGCATCCTCGACTCCACGTCGTGCGCGGTCTCCCAGCGGACGAGCGACTCCAGGCGAGCCATCGAACCGCTCGCCATGAGAAGCCCCGCGCCCGCCGCGATCGCCGAGATGGAGAGGAGGGTGATGGGCGATATGCCGAGCAGCGCCAAGATCCCGAGGACCAGCGCGGCTACACCGGCGAACGCTTCCATCCCCATCCCGCCGGCTACCTCGCGTCTGGCCGTGGTGGTCTCGGGCGCGGCCAGCACTCTCTCGTAGCGGGCGGCTATCGCCCCGCCCGCCACTATGAGCCCCACGCCTATGGCGATCGACGCGATCGAGGCCAGCACCGTGGGGAGGACCCCGATGAGACCAAGGATGGCCAGCACTATGGCCGCGGCGCCTCCTATGGCCTCGGTGGTGGAACCGCCCTCGATCTCCCGGACCGCTGCGGTTTGATCTCTGTGAGTGATGCCGATTTGCGTGCTCATGTGGTCCTCCTGTCACGATCGCTCGAGTCACTCCGGACCACGGCAGGCAATGACCTCCTCATAGGACGTTTGGGCCTAGGCGAGTTACGGGTCGCCTGATTCGGAGCGAACCGGGCGGTGCGTGTTCGCCTGTTCAATTGCATATCGAACTGCCGATTACCGCTACAGGAGTGCCTACCTGTCAGCCGGTCTGGCGGTATTCACTACCGTCGGGCGCCACGCCCTGCCGCCCGCGTGACGCATGTGATAAACGTCGCATTTATCGCACCTTCCGTGTGCGGGGCGGAAAATATTGGAAGCTCCGCTCACGCTCCGTATCGCGCGCGGACTCTGCCTTGTAGGCAGCATCCCAAGAGCCTGCCGAAGGCCCCGCCGAGGGCCGGAACCCTCTCGTGAACGCCGGGTATGCAGGCTTGCAACCGCGCCGCGCGGCGCGGTCGTCGTTCCACCGTTCACCCCGTTACGGTCATCTGCCAGTCATGAATTGTCGAGAGTTCCGAAAGCATCACCTCGCCTTTACGGATGGCACTCTCGGCGACGAGGAGCAGATGGCGATGCAAGTCCATCTGGCCGAATGCAGGAGCTGTGATCGCTACGACACCGTAGTTCGTCGCGGACTCCTGGTACTGAGGAACCTCGCACCGATAGAGGCCGCGCCCGACTTCCTCGATCGCCTCAACGCGAAGCTCTACCAGCTCGAAAAGGCCGATGCACGCGCCGCCGTTTACCGCGGTCCGGGTGTCGGCTCTTTCATTGCCGTCGCCACTGGCATGCTTGCCGCCGGCTTCCTCGCCGCCGCACTGCTGGACTGGACCGGCCCGGTCCAGGACATCCGCTTCGCACCGGTGGTCGCGATGCGACCGGCCACGCCACCCTCTCCTCCCATCGACTTCGACTTCGTCGCCTCCGCCTCCGCCGGCCTCCCCGTCTGGTCCGCCGCGATGATGGCCGAGCAGGCGCCGGTGCACTTTGCGAACATGGAGATGGGGAGGTAGGAACGAAGGGTTCAGGAGGCAGGGTTCAGGGTTCAGGTACTACCTCGGAGTCGAGATCCACTCCCCGAGGCAGTTCCTGAACCCTGCCTCCTGAACCCTGCAGTATTATCTTCTCCCCCATGCCCCCCTCCTCTCCCTCCCCCGAGCGGGCGTTCTGGAAATCGCTCAAGGCGAAGGAGTTCGCGGGGGCTTATTGCATCTATGGGGAGGATGATTTCCTCAAGGAGAAGGCGGTAAAGGAGCTGGTGGGGGCGGCGGTGGAGGAGGCGACGAAGGATTTCAACCTCGACGTGCGGCAGGGCGGAGAGCTGGATGCGGAGACGCTCGGCACACTGCTCTCGACGCCGCCGATGATGGCGGAGCGACGGGTCGTCGTGGTGAGGGACGCGGCGGCGCTCAGGAAGGATGCGAAGGGGTGGCTCGACGGGTACCTCGAGCGCAGCGCGCGAAGCGATGCGTCGGACGTGGTGCTCGTGCTCACGTACGCGTCGGGGGAAAAGGGGAAGCCGGAGAAGAACATCCTCGCTCGCACTCTGGCCGTGGATTTTGCGCCGCTGAGCTGGGATCGTCTTCCCAGGTGGATCGCGCATCACGCGAGCACGGAGCTCGGTGTGTCGGTGACCGACGCGGCCGCGGAGCTGCTGCAGCAGGCGGTGGGGAACGATCTGGCGGCGCTCGCGGCGGAGCTGGACAAGCTCGCGAGCTACACGCGCGGCGAGGAGATCGACGAGAGCGCGGTGACGGCGGTGGTGGGGGTGCGGCGCGGCGAGACGCTGGCCGACTTCCTCGATCTCGTCGCGCGCCGCGACGCGGGGCGCGCGCTCACGCTGGTGCCGCACATCCTCACGCAACCCAAGGTCAACGGCGTCACGATCGTGATGGCACTCACCACGCAGACGCTCGCACTCGCATGGGGGGAGGCCGCACTCGCGCGCGGGCTCCCGCCCGGACGGCTGCAGGGCGAGTACTTCAACTTCCTCAAGAGCGGCGGCGGCGCGTACACGGGGAGACCGTGGGGCGACGCGGCACGCGCCTGGGCCGCCACCGCATCCAAGTGGGACGCGCGCTCGCTCGACGCGGCGCTCGAGGCGCTCCTCGCGGCCGACATCGCCCTCAAGGACACCCGCGTCTCGTCCGATGAGCAGACGATCGCCACGCTGGTGCTCGCCCTCTGCGCGGGCGCTTCTCGCTCCCCGGGTCGCCGCGACAGCGGCCGCGGCGCCAAGGGCGGGTCGTCGCGAGCGGCCGCCTGAGCGCCTTCCGCTCGCGGATCATCACGGCGACCGTGGCGTAGAGTAGATATCCGTGTAGACTGGATGACGGCGATCACCGCAGCGTTCCCTCGCCCTCCTTCGTTCCTCGAAACCGCTGTAGCTGGAGCCATGAGACATCTCCCCGCAATTCTCCTCGCCGGCGGCGTGCTGGCAGCCACGCCCCTGTACGCGCAGAGCGAGGCACCGGACAGGACGCCGCCCGCGCAGACCTCCGCTCAGGCCCAGCCGCCCGCTCACGCCGCCACGGCCGCTCCCGTGGCCGCCGAGGACGACGTCTTCGAGCGCGCTCGCCGTCTCGTCGCGGCGGGGCAGGGAGACACGGGGCGCAACCTCATCGAGAGCGAGCTCAAGGCCGCCGACTCGGGTTCGGCGCGCTACGTGGAAGCGCTCTACTGGAGGGCGGTGCTCGCGAAGACTGCCGCCGATGCGGAGCGAGACCTGCGCACGATCGTCATCTACTACCCGCTCTCCGACGAGAGCGACGATGCGCTCATGCGGCTCGCGCAGCTCGAGATGACGCGCGGCGAGGACGAGCAGGCGATAGGCCACCTCGAGCGCGTGGTGAAGGAGCACCCGCGCAGCGCCTCGCGTCCGCGCGCGAGCTTCTGGATGGCGCGCATGCTCTTCGACAAGGGGAAGAACGCCGAGGCGTGCAGGCACCTCGCGGACGCGGCGGGCAGCACTCCGGCGGGACAGGTGGAGCTGCGCAACCAGATCGACTACCTGATGCCGCGCTGCGCGGGGGTCGACACGACGACGGTGCCGGCTCCGACGAAGCCGGCCGCTGCGCGAGCGCCGAGCGCGCCGGCGAGGCCGACGACGAACACGGGTGCGAAACCGGCAACGAGCACACCCGCGAAGCCCGCCGCCAGCACTCCGGTCGCGTCCACCGGGAGCGCGGCGACGTCGCACGAGTTCACGGTGCAGGTGGCGGCTTTCTCGAGCCACGAGTCGGCCGAGAAGCTCCGCGCACGACTGAAGGAGCTCGGCTACGACGCGCGCATCACCAATGACGCGGCGCTCTACCGCGTGCGCGTGGGACGCTACCCGACGAGAGAGGCGGCCGACTCGGTAGCAGCCGGCATGAAGACGAAGCACGTGGACGGTTACGTCACCTCGGCGGAGCCGAGGCGATGACCGCGGCCGCGCCCAACTGAGACCGCTGGCGTGGCGGTGAAGGACGCGGGCACTCCGCTCATGCAGCAGTACCGGGAGATAAAGGCGCGTCACGCGGACGCGATCCTCTTCTTCCGCATGGGCGACTTCTACGAGATGTTCTACGACGACGCGGAAGTCGCCTCGCGCGTGCTCGGCCTCACGCTCACCTCGCGCAACAACGGCGGCGCCGCGGAGGTGCCGCTCGCCGGCGTGCCGGTGAAGGCGGTGAACGAGTACCTCCGCCGCCTGGTGAGCCAGGGCTTCCGCGTCGCCATCTGCGAGCAGGTGGAGGACCCGAAGCTCGCCAAGGGGATCGTGCGCCGCGAGGTGGTGGAGACCATCACTCCCGGCGCCGCCTTCGCCGACGATCTCCTCGACGGTGCGCGCAACAACTTCCTCTGCGCGCTCGACGCGTCGCGGCCCGTGGCGGGGATCGCCGCCGTGGATCTCTCTACAGGCGAGCTGCGCCTCGCCACCGCGCCCGCCTCCGATGTGGCGCCGGTGCTCGCGCGCCTCGCGCCGAGCGAGCTCCTGGTGGCACGCGAGCAGGGCGGCGATGCGGCGGAGCTTGATTTAGTAACATATAGTGACGAAAACGTCCTCGTGACCGAGCGCGAGGCGTGGGAGTTCGATCCCGCGCTCGGTGCCGACGAGCTCACGAGGCAGTTCGGCGTGACGTCGCTCGATGGCTTCGGGATCGGCGCCGGCGACGCACCCGCGGTGGGCGCGGCGGGTGCGCTGCTCCGCTACCTGCGCGAGCTGCAACCCTCGGGCGTGCCGCACCTCGCGCGCCCGGTGGTGGAGCGCCCGGGGAGCGCGATGCCGCTCGACGACATGACGCGCCGCAACCTCGAGCTCGTGGAGTCGCTCCGCGGCGGCGCGAGCGGCGACACGTCGGGGACGCTCCTCGGCGTGCTCGATCGCACCACGACGCCCATGGGGGCGCGCCTCCTCCGCCAGTGGATCCTCACCCCGTTCACCGAGCGCGCCCCCATCGAGGCGCGGCTCGATGCGGTGGAGGCACTGGCCGCCGACTCGCTCGCGCGCGCCGCACTCCGGAGCGCACTCGACGGCGTGCGCGACGTGGAGCGGCTCGCCGGCAAGACCGCCGCCGGACGCGCCACCCCGCGCGAGCTCGCCGCGCTCGGCGCTTCGCTCGCGCGACTCCCCGCCGTGCACGAGGCGGCGAGCCGCGTGGGCAGCGCGGGAGTGGTGGCGCCGCTGCTGGAGAATTGGGATGCCTGCTCCGACATTGCGGATGAGATAGCGAGCACGCTCGTGGAGCGACCGCCGCTCGCGATAGGCGAGGAGGAGAGCGTGCGCGAAGGCGTGGACGCGGAGCTGGATGAGCTGCGCGCGCTGCGCAGGGGAGGGAAGGACGCGATCGCGCGCATCCAGGCCACCGAGCGCGAGCGCACGGGGATCTCCTCGCTCAAGGTGGGCTACAACAAGGTCTTTGGCTACTTCATAAGCATCACCAACTCCAACCGCCACCTCGTCCCCGAGCACTATCAGCGGCGCCAGACGCTCTCCAGCGAGGAACGCTACGTGACGCCCGAGCTCAAGGAGTACGAGGAGAAGGTGCTCTCGGCGGCCGAGCGTATCGAGGCCAAGGAGCGGGAGATCTTCGAATCGCTCCGCGCGCGCACGGGTCAGGCGGTGGAGCGGCTACAGTGCGCGGCATCCATCGTGGCGCAGCTCGATGTGCTCGCGACGCTCGCCGAGGTGGCCGAGCACGAGGGTTACGTGCGGCCGGAGATGCACGACGGCTTCGAGCTGGAGATCGTGAGCGGGCGGCATCCGGTGGTGGAGCGGATGATGCCGCGCGAGAAGTTCATCCCCAACGATCTTCTTCTCACTGAAGACGCGCGGATGGTGATCCTCACCGGTCCGAACATGGCCGGGAAGTCCACCGTGCTGCGCCAGGTGGGGCTCATCGTGCTCATGTCGCAGATGGGCGGCTTCGTCCCGGCGACGCGCGCGCGGATCGGGATCGTGGACCGTGTCTTCACGCGCGTGGGCGCGAGCGACAACCTCGTGAGAGGCCAGTCGACGTTCATGGTGGAGATGTCGGAGACGAGCGCGATCCTGCACACCGCGACCGCGCGGAGTCTGGTGCTGCTCGACGAGATCGGCCGCGGCACATCGACGTACGATGGAGTGTCGATAGCGTGGTCGGTGAGCGAACACCTGCACGACCGCGTGGCGTGCAAGACCGTCTTCGCCACGCACTACCACGAGCTCACTCAGCTCGCCGACGAATTAGTAGCAGTTCGTAACTATAATGTCGCCGTGCGCGAGGTGGGCGACGAGGTGCTCTTCCTCCACAAGCTCCAGCCCGGCGGCGCCGACCGATCGTACGGCATCGAAGTTGGCCGCCTCGCGGGCCTCCCCGAGCCGGTCCTGCGGCGTGCGCGCCAGGTGCTGCGCCTGCTCGAGGGAGGGCACCTGGTGAGGCAGGGTTCAGGAGGCAGGGTTCAGGGTTCAGGTGAACAGCTCGGGCTCTTCGAGGTCGCGCAGCCGCACCCCGTGGTGGAGAAGCTGAAGGAGATCGACGTGGACGACCTCACCCCACGCCAGGCGCTCGAGCTGCTCGCTCGTCTCGCCGAGGAAGCGGGCGGGGTCAGGTCTTGAATTTCGAGGGGGCTGAGCAGTCGCTCAGCCCCCTCGAAATTCAAGACCTGACCCCGCCGGTTCCTTTCTTGCAAAAGGGTGCGTCGGCGGGGCGGGTCTCACACCTTCGCCTCCGCAACAAGAGTTGTGGAACCAGTGACATACACGGCTGAGCCGCGAGGTGCTGGCCGGCATACACGGGTGAGGCAGCGGTTGACGTATGACGGATCAGACCGAGATTCGCGGCCAGGCGGAGCCGGTCTCCGGCCTCGCGGGCGAAGGCCCGTTGCGTAGGGATCTCATCCAGAGCTCGTCGCCGAAAGGTGACCCGAGACCGAACACCCTGAGCACGGGGATTCCCGGTCTCGATGACATCCTCGGCGGTGGACTCCCCGCCGAGCGACTCTACGTGGTGGAAGGACAGCCTGGAGGAGGGAAGACCACCCTCTCGCTCCAGTTCCTGATGGAGGGACGCGACCTCGGGGAGCGTGGTCTCTACGTCACCATGTCGGAGACCTATCAGGAAGTGGAGGGCGCGGCCCAGTCGCACGGTTGGTCGCTCGCGGGAATCGAATTCCTGGATATGGCTTCCTCCCCGGCCCTCACCAACCCGGGGGAGCAGTACACCGTTTTCCACCCCTCCGAGGTGGAGCTCCAGGATACCGTGAGCGCGATACTCGCGCGCGTCGAGGAGGTGCAGCCGGCGCGCGTGGTGCTCGACTGCCTCTCGGAGATGCGACTCCTCGCTCGCGATCCGTTGCGCTTTCGCAGGCAGATCCTGGCGCTCAAGCAGTTCTTCGCCGGGCGGGGCACCACGGTTCTCCTCCTCGATGACCAGACCACGGACGGGGTCGAGATGCCGCTCCACAGTCTGGCGCACGGCGTCATCCGCCTCGAGCAGCTCGTGCTCGCCCACGGCGCGGAACGCCGGCAGCTCCGCGTGCCGAAGCTTCGCGGGGTGCGCTTTCACTCCGGGTACCACGACTTCGTGATCCGCACGGGCGGCCTCGACGTCTTCCCCAGAATCCGGCTCGGCGCACAACCCGTCGAGATCGAAGCGGGGTGGGCGAGCAGCGGTTCGCCCGCGCTCGACAATCTCCTCGGCGGCGGCCTCGTTCGAGGGACCAGCGCGCTCCTGACGGGCGCGCCCGGCACGGGGAAGTCCATCCTCGCTACACAGTACGCCCTGGCCGCGGCGGAGCGCGGCGAACGGGTGGCCATCTATCTCTTCGATGAGCGGCTGCACACCTTCGTCAGCCGATCCCGTGGCCTCGGGATGGACATCGGGCCGTACCTGGATTCGGGCCGAACAGCGATCACCTCCCTCGAGGCGACGGAGATCTCTCCCGGCGAGTTCGCATCGCGTCTCACCCGAGCCGCCGACGACGGAGTGCAACTCGTGGTGATCGACAGCCTCAGCGGCTTCACTCACGCGATGTCGCAGGAGCGGGAGATGACGAGCAAGATCCACGAGCTCCTGGGCTACCTGGGAGGTCGGGGTGTCACGACGATCCTCACGCTCGCGCAGCGCGGAATCTTCGGTACGCCGGCCGACGATGCGATGGACATCAGCTACCTGTCCGACGCGGTGATCCTGCTCCGCTACTTCGAGGCGCAGGGCGAAGTGCGACGCGCCATCTCCGCCGTAAAGCAGCGGAGCGCGGCCAACGAATCCACCATTCGCGAATTCCGCATCGGCCAGGGCGGTCTGCACCTCGGCGAGCCGCTGCGCGAGTTCCAGGGCGTGCTTCTCGGTGTGCCCAGCTATACCGGCGGTGGGGCGGGGTTGCTCCGCCCGGCCGACGGCGACGGTTGACGAACGAGAGGGCCGGGACGTGTCGGCGCCTGTGCGTGGGAACGGGAATTCCATGGAGACGAGCTCCGATGCACACGATGCCGAAGTGAAGGACACGCGCACTACGCTCACGGTCCTCCTGCTCGCTCCGATAGGACGCGACGGGAGTCTCCTTGCCGATGCACTCGCCGCGGCTGGGATCTCCACCCGCGTATTGGCGAGCCCGGAGGAGCTCATCACCGCCGTGGAATCGGAGCTCGATGGCGGCGCGCCGCTGCTCGGTGCGATCATGGTCACGGACGACTCGCTCGGCGTGGACTGGGCGGCGCGCCTGGCGCGGGTGCTCGAGCGGCAGCCATCCTGGTCGGATCTTCCCATCATCCTTCTCGCAAGCTCGAGCGGCGTCCGGCCGGAGCGGAGCTGGCCGGGATCGAGCATTCCCACCGCGGTGGCCGAGCGTCTCACCGACGGCGGGAGTCTCACCGTGCTGGATCGCCCGGTGCGCGTGGCTGCACTCGCGAGCGCGGCTCGCGCGGCGATCCGCGCTCGTGCGCGTCAGGTCGAGGTCCGCGCGTTGATAGAATCGCGCGATCGCGCTCTCGCGGATGCGGAGCGCGCCAGCAGGGCGAAGAGCGAGTTCCTCGCGATGATGAGCCACGAGTTGCGCACGCCGCTGAACGCCATCGGCGGCTACGTGGAGCTGCTGGTGATGGGACTCCGCGGCCCGATCACCGAACTGCAGGGCGTCGACCTGGAGCGCATACGCCGCAGCCAGCGACACCTTCTGGGAGTCATCAACGATCTCCTCAATTTCGCGCGACTCGAGAGTGGACGGATCGAGTACGATCTCGCGGCGCTGCCGGTGGCCGCACTCGTGGATGAGGTGATTCCCATGGTCGAGCCCCAGATGCGCGCGAAGGACATCGCACTCCGGGTCGATCACGACGACGACCAGCTGTACGCGGTGGCGGATCGCGAGAAGCTGTCGCAGGTTCTCCTCAACCTCCTGTCGAACGCCACCAAGTTCACGCCGGCCGGGGGGCGGATCGCCGTGGAGATCGGGGCCGCGAGTGCGAACGGCGGACCTCCCACTTCCGTGTCGATCGCCGTGAGCGACACGGGAGTCGGCATCTCACCCGACAAGCTGGAGACGATCTTCGAGCCGTTCGTGCAGGTACGCTCCGACCCCGCGGCGACGCGCGAAGGTACCGGGCTCGGGCTGGCGATAAGCCGCGATCTCGCGCGAGGGATGGGCGGCGAGCTGCGCGCGGTCAGCGAGGTGGGACGCGGGAGCGTGTTCACCGTCCTGCTTCCGGCCGCATAGCGCGGGGACCGACGGACCGACGGGGTCAGGTCTTTAATTTCGAGCCGTATGAGCGGTCGCTCATACGGCTC
>JBIQMO010000129.1:0-10021 GCA_044463245.1 Gemmatimonas aurantiaca | reverse complement strand
AGCGTTGATTCGCATCGGGTATTGGGCGTCGGAAGTCGCTGCCGATCCGGAGCGCACGGCGGGCAGGTCGCTCCGCGCCAGTCCCACGGATTCCGCCATTCGGACCTCGATCTGTCGAGAACCGTATCGTGCTACGATGTCACACACTGTCGCACGACAGGCGACTCGTGTCAATAGGCGCGTGGAACTCGGATGCATGAAGGATGCGCGCCTCGTGTTCGCATCACGAAGCAGGGGGATGAGTCGAGGCTACTCCATCCCTTTGCGCCGTCTCGCCTTGTACTACGGACGGCAGCGAAGAGCCGTCACTCGCTACGCTTTCGTCTGGACGGGCGCTTGGACTTGGTGGGCGCTGGTCGCTTGTCGCGCGACTGCGTTGCACTCTGTGGCTTCGCTTCGGCGACCTTGCGGAGTCGCCGCGACTCCGAAGCTCCTCCACCCGTAACAGGATGACCGCGCTCCTCCATCGCCTCCCAGCGATCGAGCGCCTGGAGAATGGCTCGCCGAGCCCACGTCGATTCGTCGAGATGGTCAGCCTCGGCCACGCGGCTGAGACGCTGACGACTCTCCGGTGTCATTCGAATCTGGAGGAACTCGGTCTTCGCCATTCGCCAGGGTCGCTTGCGGTGGTCGTGTCACGGTGTACCACGGCAAGCTATGGCGAGCAGGTGCAATACGCTGTCTCACACTGTGTTACGCGACCCGCGCCTGGCCTGGACGCCGAGTCTCGGCCGCCCCCCGTCAGTTGCGAAACATAGTACCAGGTACTATAGTTATGCCACGCCGAGGACTCACTCGAAATGGAGGCGGAGCCATGAAGAGGACGAAGAGGAAAGCTTCCATCGGCGAGCAGATCATCGAAGGACTCGAGGAGGCGGTTGCCTTCGAGTACGGCAAGCTGCCGGGAACTCACATAGAACGCGTGACCCTCACCGCTCGCGTCGCCGAGGCCCCTCCCGCCCCTACTTACACCAGCGCGCGGATCGCTCGAATAAGGGACGGGCTGCGCCTCTCGCAGGCCGTCTTCGCCATGGCGCTCAACGTGAGCCCCGAAACCGTGCGTGCATGGGAGCAGGGGAAGCGGGAGCCTGACGGGGCAGCGCTCAGGCTACTTCAAATAGCCGAGCAGCATCCCGAGTGGATCATGGAGACGGTGAGCATCAGGGATCGCGTAGAGGTCGGGGGTAGGAAGAGCCGGAGCTGATCTATCGTCTCACGAAGCGGATGTTCGTGACCCGCCCAGCCTCCGCGGTGAACGATGGAGCCGGACCTCCCTTCCCGTCATCGAAACGAAGCGTAACAGGCACGGTCGGCCCCGCACCCGGTGCGCGAAGGGTGGCACGATCCTCGGCGACCAGCGGGGTGTCCATCGCGTTGGGGCGCTGCAGCAGGAGCTGCCCGCCGCTCTGGAAGATACGATACGTCGCTCCCACCTCGTCGCTGTAATACTCGCCCACTACACGCCCGAGCTCCGCAGCGCTCAGAGTGACCGTCGGTGCATCGGCACGCTCGCGTCGAGCCGGCTTTTCTTCCGCTGGCCCCATCTGATCGGCGAGATACAGCTCCGCCACCTGTCGGGCAATCGGCCCCGGGCTGATGGAACCCAGGTTGCAATTCTCGATCACGCTGAGCTTCTGATCGGGGAAGCGGAGGAAGTGAGCCTTGTAGCCCATCATGCTGCCGCCATGATCTACCGTGCGGAGTCCTCGGTAGGTGGAAAGCTCGTTGCCGAACGCATAAGTCAGCGTGTCGCCATTCGCGAGCACCCCGCGCGTATGGATGAGCCGCTGCAGCTCCTCCCCGCCCAACTCATGGCTGTAGTAGTTGGCGTCCCATTTCGCGAGGTCCTCGATAGTGGAATAGAGACCTCCCGCCCCCACCTTGTCGAAGTTCTGCAGGTAGCTGATTCGGAATCCACCGGCGTCATCGGGCTCGTAGCTCATCGCCCGGTTCGGCATGACGTGACCTGGATCGTCGTGGAAGTGCGTGTTCGTCATGCCCAGCGGCTCGAAGATGCGTTCATCGGCGAAGACACGCAGCGGCTTCCCGGTAACGCGCTCCACGATCTTACCAAGAAACCAGTAGCCGGAGTTGCTGTACAGATACTCGGTTCCGGGCTTGAAATTGAGCTCCTTCTGGCGCGCGATCAGCGCCATCGCCGAGTCGTCCGTCATGACGTCCTCGAGACGCAATCCCGCGAGCCCCATGAGCGTGTAGACGTCGCGGAGGCCACTCGTGTGGTAGATGAGATCCCCGACCGTTATCGGGACACCGTAGACCTTCGAGTAGTCCGGCAGCTCCGGCAGAAACTTCCTGACGTCATCGTCGAGGGAGAGCTTCCCATCCAGGACCAGTAGACCGACCGCCGCGGCGGTGAACTGTTTGGCATCGGAGCCGATGTAGTAGACCATCCGCGGCGAGTTCGGGATGTCGTAATCGAGATTCGCCATCCCGTAGCCGCGTTCGTAGATGAACCGGCCGTCCCTGATCACCCCGATGGCGCACCCCGGAGACCTGGGCCTGTCCCACTCCGCGAAGAGCCGGTCGATGCGAGCGTCCGCGGTGTCGGTCTGCGCGGCTGTGGTGCAGCCAGCGATGGCGATGCAGAGGGCGGCCGTGAGGATTGGCACGCTGAGTGAGTAGTAATCGCGCACTTGTCTGCTCCTCTGGATGGACAGCTTCACGACCGGACGGTCGGAGGTGCCTGAAAAGCTGGCGGGCCCAGCAGCTGGGAGAGAGGCAAACTAGTGCGATGTCGGTGCTGAGGCCAAGGTTAGTACGAGCCGGGGAAACCATCGCACGGAGCAGGAGGGAGGGCCGCGATGAGGTGGGGGAGGGGATTACGCCGATGCGCGGACCGCTCGCAATGCGGAAGAGATATAACAACTCGCTATTTCTCGTCCGCGCGTTGCGCGAGAATGCCAATCGAATCATTCGAGCCGTGCAAGGACCTCGCACACCTCCAGCACCCGTTCGGCGGCGTCCTCTACCAGCGGGTCACGATCCGAGACATGCGCTATGATAGCGACTCCATATCGCGGTCGGTCATCAACAGACCGCCCACATCGTCGCGTATCCACCCGCGTATATGATCTGGCTCCGCGCGCACTTCTGCCACCAACTCGGGGCGGGTCGCTAACAGCGCCACGATGTCGCTCAGGTCCTTGCTCCTGCGCGGCTCCTTCCTTCCCCGGTCCCTGTACGCGTCTAGCTCGAGGACCAGGAATCCGACACTGTTGGCATGCCGCACGACCGGCGGTAGATCCAGCGTCGACGCCGACCCCAATGCATACCGGTCACGCTCGCCACCCGTCCCGCCCGTCTGGCTTCCCGCACTCACCAGGTCGAAGATCGCTTGGGAAGGAGTCTTCCATCGACCAATATGCGCGGGAGGTTCACTCACATTCCGAAATCCGCGAGCCCGCAGGGCCTCCTCCAGCTCGAACATCTTGCCGTAGCTCGTCGTCCCGGTGACGCCGTCGACGTCCTTCGTCGGACGCGGGGAACCGAGCACGGTCCGATCGGTTTCGAGAAGTGGGAGGACGGCGCCGCCGATGAACACGATCTGCTCGCGGAGTACGTCGTCCAGATCCTTCGCAACCGTGATCAGGCGTCGAATGGACGCAGGAATCATCCGACCGTCCAGCGTCTCCACCCACGTCGTGCCCGGTGTTCTCATTCGGCCGCGTGCCTTAGGCGGTGCGCCAACAGTGCTTTCGCGGCCTCGCGATCGCGAGCGGTGCCGACGCGCAGCGCATCGACCAGCGCGAGCAGGTCATACAGCTCACGCGACTCTTCGGCGATGCTCGGCGCGCTAGGGATGAGAGGCGTGATGGCGGCACCAACCACGGACCCGCGGGAGCTCGGCCACACCACAGGTTCGACCTCGGCGTCGAGATCGTGGGCGAGGACCGGCGCCGCGTAGGCCGTCGGCACCCCACGCTTTGGACGCTCACGCTGGGCTGGGAATGCGTAGCGGACCCCATGAACGAGGAACTCCTCGAGCCCACTCCGCTCGACCCGTAGGCGTCCGCGGAACCTCGTCACGAGACCTGCGAATTGCAGACGCTTGACGGCACTGTGGGCAGTGCTGAGGCTGATGTGCAGGCGCCGAGCGAGGTCGGGATAGGTGGACTCAGGGTGGTCCAAGAGGGCGAGAGCCACCGGGATGTCCAGGGGCTGTAGTACGGTCCTCATCAACGAGCTCCTTTCGGTTTTCGGGAAAGCCGAAAGCAGCCGTATTAGATACGGATATCCGGCGTGATACAATACTGTCTCTTGTTTCCCGAAACCCGAAACGACTCATCGGCGCTACTTCCGAGAGAACCAAGGTGCCAGGTATCCAAATTTGGATCACTTGGTACTCCGAACACGCTCCGTAATACCGTCAGCAACCCGTCACGGCTTGTCGGCCTCGGCGAGCTCGGCAATACACGCCTACCGAGCTTGCGACACGCCATCCGCCGTGGCTGGCTTCCCGCGGCAAAACTCGAAGAGAATCGAGCACCTCGAGGACACGCTCGGCGCCGGCCCCGGCTCTCACGCCAGATGCATCGAGGACGGCCTCCACCCCGGCCACCGTACGGTACTCCCTGCGGTGGCCCATCCAACTCACCGCAGCAAGCACGGCGACCAGCACGGCCCCGATCAGAACCCATCGTCTGGAAAGGTGTCAGCTTATGCCGGCGTACGCATCGCCGGTACGAGAGATAATCAGATACTTGTCAGGCTGAATCGCGCTGAAGCTCCTCGATCAGTTCCCTGAGCTCGCGTCGCTTCTCCCTCGCCAATCGCACCACCGTCTTCTGCCACGCATCGGGCGGCGGACGATGGTTCGGGTTGGCCGGGTCGAGACGAGCTTGTCGGATCGACTGGACAGATACGCCGGCAGCGTCGGCAATATCGACGTGGCTGATGCAAGCGGTGAGGCGGTCCGTTGCCGTCTTGAAGTCCATGGTCTAGTCTATGTTGACATTGACACACATCCGACCGTCTATTATTATATAGACGGACGCGCAAGGCGATGTAATTGCCGACGTACGATACCGGAGAATTCCCCGACGACCACGATGTGAGCGCGCCCAGATACTGAGGATTGCGGCCTCCTCTTTCAGGTCGTGGCCCGAAGCTCGCGCAGCGCTTGTTGCACCCACGCGAACCCGACTCGCTCCTGCTCCAGCCGAACCTTCTGGCCGTAGCGATCGCCCCGCAGCTCTTCGTACAACGCTCGCTCTGCGTCGGTGAGACGATTCAGCACCCTCGTCTCACCGCTCTCCTCCGCCACCCAGAGCGCGCGATGCGCGAGCAGTGTGTCGCGATCCATCAGGAACGACCGAGCGTGTGGGAGCGCGCCACGCAGCCTGTCGAGTATCCCGAACCCGTGCGTGTCGATGTCGCCCCAGTAATGGATATCCAGATCGGCCAGCCACCCGATCCCCGCGAGCAGTTCCGCCCTGTAGCCCATGCCGAAGATGACGATGCTTTCGGGGAGCTCCGGAAATGCCAGCCCATTGATCTCGTTCTCCGTGACGAACGCACGCCGCGCACCCAACCGGAGCTCCGCGAGCTCCTCTACGGGTACGGTGAGATCGGACAGACCTCGCAACCGCAGCCTGCGGTCGAGTATCCGAAAGCGCACCAACGCCGGCTTGTACCGCAGGCCGTAGCGCGCTTCGAATCCGCGAGCTCCCACGGCTGTCGCATCGATGGACTCGGGGGGAAGTACTCGATCGAGCAATGTGGCGATCAGGCCGCGGTGATCCTCGATGAACTTCGTGTCCACACCGGGAATGTCGAGCTGCCGCAGATAATGACCGCAGCGCGGATGCTCCCTGAACCAGGAGAGCACGGCGAGAATCCGGCTCCAGTGGGGGGCGTGCTCCAGCGCGATCAAGGGAGAGCGGGACAGCCACTCGCGTAACTCCGGGAAGCTCGCTTCAGTCGCCGCGATGATCTCCCTGAATCGCGCCGCATCGCGCCGCTTACCAATGAGGTGCAACGCATCGTCTTCGGTCTGCACGGTCGCTCCCGACGGCCACCGATTGCGTCCCAACTGGCGATGCCGGCTCTCGATCCATTCCAGATCATAGCCGTAGCCACGCACGCCCTTGCTGCTCTCCTCCAGCTCACCGATCCACTTTCGCACCTCGTCGAATCGATCGGCGAGGTCCGACCGCGTCGGCCCACGAAGCCGCAGGCGCAGGAGGAAGACCGACTCTCCATCGACCATGCCCCCCAGGATCCGACCACGATCCCAGAGCCGCTCGACCTGCCGCGTCAGCTCCGCGGGCCTGGTCCACTCGCTCATCTACTTCGCGCCGTTCCCCCGAGTGCCAGCCGGGCCGCCGCCGTTCCCCCGCCCGTCGATCGCGGGAGCCACGCTCGCGGCAGCCTGCTGCTCCCTGTATTCCTCGATCGTGAGATTGCGCAACATCGAGGCATTGCCTTCGGGGTTGTACACGAAGCCCACCGCCGCCACGTACGGCTCGATGATGTGAATCTTCTGCAGCGGCGTCACCACCAGGAGCTGGAGCTCCAGCTTACGGAAGAGCTCCAGGCCGTAGCGTGCCGATTCGTCCGACCCTCTGCCGAACGCCTCGTCGATCACCACGAACCTGAAAGTGCGCGCCTTCCCCGCAACGGCATCGAGGCCGAACTGGTATGCGAGGCTAGCCGCGAGCACTGTGTAGGCGAGCTTCTCCTTCTGCCCACCCGATTTCCCGCCCGAATCGGTGTAGTGCTCGTACTCGCTACCGTCCTCGCGCCAGCGCTCCGACGCCGAGAAGACGTACCAGTTGCGCACGTCGGTCACGGTGCGCGTCCAACGCCGGTCGATCTCCGCGCTCCCCTCGCGGCCGCGGAAGCGATCGATGATCCGCTTCACCTGCGCGAACTTGATTTCCGAGTACGCGTCGTCTTCCGAGCCGGTGAGCGCTCCCTCGGTGCAGGCGCGCAGCTCCTGTTGGAAGTCGCGCACCTCCCTGTCGGTGCTCAGTTCCGCTTCGAGCAGTATGAAGCGGCCGGGATTGTAGTCGATGTCGTTCAGCGACTGGTTGATGCGCCCGATCCGCTCGATGATCGTCTCGCGCTCGCGATGGAGCTGCGACTGAAAGTTGGCGATCTCCCGGATGGTGTTCTTGTTCAGAAGCTCCTTGAACTTCTCCTCGAACCTCGGCAGATCGTCGGAGCGCAGCCGCTCGAGCATCGCCGCGAACTCGCCAGCCGACTCCAGGGTGGCGTCTACCTCGCGCGTCTCGAGTGGATAGGCCGTTTTGTATTTCTGCATGTCGCTGGCGATTCGTTCACCCAGGTGCCGGCGACGGGCCTCATCGGCATCGATCCGGTCCTGTACCCAAGTGCGCATCTCGCGTTCGCGTGCGTCGCACGATTCGACGGTAAACGACGCCCCACCTGTAGCCTCATCGCGCAGCGATCGCAGCCGCGGGAAGTACTCGGCGCGTGACTCTTCGGAGGAGGCGGCGAGCAGCTCGGCGCACCTCGATCGCTCTTCGCGAGCCGCACTCAGTTTACCACCAAGCGCGCCCTGCTCCTTCAACCGTGCATCGCGATCGTCTTTCGCCTGGCCCAATGCTTCTCCCGCCGCGCGCAACTGCTCGCGCAGCGTGTGGAGACGATCGGAAGTCGCCTCCAGCTGATGCAGCTCGCGCTGGAGATCGTCTATATACAGGGCGACGCTCTTCCAATCGATCTCACGGAAGCTCTCGAACATCGAGAGCCGGTCGAGCGTGGCCTTGCGCTCCGCAACGGCGCGCTGCTCATCCTGCAGACCCGTGAGCCGGCTGAGCGCCGCGTCCCCTCGCGTGGCGACATCCTCCGCCTGCTTCTCGAGCGCGGCGATCTTTCTCTCGTTCGACCACCCCAGCACCCAGCGCGTGCGGTCGCCGATCGCGTGCCGGTCGTCCTTCTCGTGACGCTCTGCACCTTCCTTGATCTGCCCCGCGCGCGTGATGCCGCGCGGCGCACGCCGAAACTCGTCGGTCGTGGCGCAGCAGAGATGATCGAAGCGCTGGCGGATCGTATCGTCGAGCCATCCGTAGAATGGGGACGACGGCTCGATCTGGAGCTTGCCGGCCACGGAGCGCGGATCGCCTCGAGATCGTCCGCGCTGCGCTCCGCCGGCAGTGCGATAGTAGACCAGCCGCCCCTTCAGATCGTTGCGATCCACCCACTCCGCCACGCGCGCGTACTGGCCATCGTCCACCAGTAGCGAGAGGCCAAAGCCGTGGAGCAGCCGCTCGATGGCACCCTCCCATTCGCGGGCGTCCTCGCGCACCTGAATCAGCTCACCCGCGAAGGGGGCGGTTCCTTCATCGAGCCCGAGTGCGGCGCACAGGCGTTCGCGAATCCGGAGCATGTGGGCGGGGATGTTCGAGCGGCGCCGGCGAAGCGATTCCAACTCGGCTACGAGAGCGCGGTGCCGCTCGTTCAGATCCCGCATCTCGACGGTCGCCTCGGTGATGGCGTTCTGGGCCGCCGCCTGCGCCATCCCGGCCTCTTCGCGCCTTCTGGTGATCGCGCTCCCATTCGCGATGAACGTCTCCGCGTCCAGCGTCGTGGGCAGCTCGGCGGCGCGCGCCAGGTCGCGGTAGCGCTCCGCCTTGCTCTCACGACGATTACGCTCCTCCGCGCACGCCGCGATCTCGCGCTGGAGCTCGGCTATGCGGGCGCCACCCTCCCGCTCGATCGCACTCTCCAGCGAGGAGCACTTCGCGCTCCCATCGCTGATCTTCGTGGCGAGGGCGGCCAGCCGCTCCTCCATTCGCAGCGCTTCCGCCTCCAGCTTCGCGATTCGCTCATCCAGCAGCTCGCCTTTCAGCATCGCGAACCAGGGTGTGAGCGCTTCCCGCGAGCCTCGGAGCGATTCCACCTGCTGCACGAGCGCCGCGTGCCGCCCGCAATTTTCCACCAGCGGCGTGAGGAGATCGATCTGCGCCTTCGCCTTCTGCACCGCCTCGTGCGCCCGCGTCAGATCGTCGAAGTGCGCGATGAGCGCCTGGATCCGCTCCTCGACGTCGAACGGCTCGAGCATGTGCGCGCGCACGAACTCGGTGAGGTTCCCCACCGCCTTCATCGACACCGTCTGGTAGAACAGGTCCATCGCCTGCTCGCTCTCGATCCCCAGGCGCCGCCGATAGGCTGCCCCGTACGGCGGGAAGCTGTCGTGCAGCTCCACGCCATCCATCTCGCGGAGCCGCTTGCGCAGACGGTCGACATGCTTGCCGAAGTTCGTGAAGTGCTCGGTGATCGAGAGTGGGACATCGGCCACCACGTAGAAGCGCGCGGGCTGCCCCTGGGTGTCCTTCCACCAGAACAGCTCGGCGAGCGTCACCTGCTGCCCCAACTGCTCGTTAGTGAAGCGCCCCAGAATCACCGAGTACTCGTTGTGATCGCGCAGCCCGATCGGCCTGGCCGCCGAGCCGCCACCGGTGCGTTCGGACTTGTAGTGCCCCAGCACATACGTGCGGAGAGTACGCTCGCGCGCCTCCGCGCCCGCGGCGCGGTTGTAGGTGATCTTCTGCGGCGCGATCAGCAGGGTGCTGATGGCGTCCACCAGGGTGGATTTCCCCGAGCCGATGTCGCCCGTGAGGAGCGCGTTCTCGCAGTGGCAGTCGAGCGCCCATACCGACCCGTCGAGCGTCCCCCAGTTGTAGACCTCGAGGCGATCGAGCCGGAAGCCGGGACGAGGAGTATGCCGTCGATTCGTGTATCCCGTCTCGGGCCCCGCATTCGAAGTAGCCATGGAGCCGGGAACGGCGTCGTCGTCAGCCGCGTGTATCGGCATGCTCGCGGTAGGCAGCCAGGCGCTCGTCGAAGTCGTGCAGCCACTGTGCATCGACGAATGCCTTCAGTATTCGACGCACCTCGTACTGGTCGGGGTGTCCGACGAGCGGGCGCAGAAAGCCGAGCTCCAGCACCTTCCCGATGTGCGAGTCGATCCGGTCTGTCAGGCGCGCCTCGTTGGATGCGTCGGGGGCGAAGAGGCGCATCATGTCGACCATGT
>JBIQMO010000128.1:0-10229 GCA_044463245.1 Gemmatimonas aurantiaca | reverse complement strand
GCCGCCTATGAAGATCACGTCGTAGGAAGCCATTGGAGAGCTCTGTTCGGTGAAGTAATGGGTCCCCGCGGTGGGGCGGGGGAGAGGGCAAGCGCGTCACACCCGCGAAAGCGAGTCTCGTCATTCCCGCGGAAGCGGGAATCCAAGTCACACGACCGAACATGGATCCCCGCTTTCGCGGGGATGACGGGCTTTCGCGGGGATGACGGCAAAATCAGTAAACGAGCATCAACGGGTTCTCCAGCATGCGACGCAGCGTGCGCAGGAACTTCGCGCCGGTGGCGCCGTCCACGACGCGGTGGTCGCAGCTCATGGTGATACGCATCCGCTTGCGCACCACCACCTCGCCATCCACCACCACCGGCTTCTCCTCCAGCGTGCCCGCCGCGATGATCCCCACCTCGGGTGGGTTGATGATCGCGGTGAACTGGTCGATGTCGAACATTCCGAGATTGGAGACCGAGAAGGTCGAACCGGTGTACTCCTCGGGCGTGAGCTTCCGCGAGCGCGCCTTCTCGGCGAGCTGCGTCGCCTCGGCGGAGATCGCCGAGAGTCCCTTGAGATTCGCGTCGAAGATGACCGGCGTGATGAGCCCTTCGTCGATCGCCACCGCCATGCCGAGGTGCACGCGGTTGAACTGGCGGATCCGGTCGCCGAGCCAGTGCGCATTCACCTCGGGGTGCTTCTCGAGCGCGGTGGCCACGGCCTTCATCAGGATGTCGTTGTACGACACCTTGAACTCTTTCCCCAGCTCCTTCATCGCCTCGCGCAGCTCGGCGACGGCCGTCATGTCCACCTCGATCGTGAGGTAGAAGGTGGGGATCGGGCCGATGGATTCGCTCAACCGTCGCGCGATGGTCTTGCGGATCTGCGTGAGCGGGATGTCCTCGTAATCCGCGCCGGTGACAGCCGCGGCGCGCGCCGGTGCCGCTGCGGCAATGGCCTGCGGACCTGCCGCGAGCGCGGCTTCGATGTCGCGCTTCACGATGCGACCGCCGGGGCCGCTCCCCGCGAGGCGCTGGATGTCGAGCCCGTTCTCGGAAGCGAGCCGGCGCGCGAGCGGCGATGCGCGCAGGCGTCCGCCGTCGCCCGTGGCGTGCGGCGCCTGCTCGGTGATCGGCTCCGGAACCGGAGGCGGCTCGCGGCGCGGCGCGGCGTTCCCGATGCGCTGCGTCTTCTGCTGCGGGGGCGTGGACGCCTCGCCCTGCGACTCGCGCGGCGTGGCGGGGACCGAGCTGGCTCCCGCGCGCTCATCGGTCTTCGCCACGACCTCGGCGGGCGGCTTTGCCTGCTCGTCCGCCTTCACAGGGCCGCCAGCGCCAGCAACGAGAGCGCTGATGTCCTCATCGGGGGCGGCGATCACGCCGACCAGATTTCCCACCGGCGCCGTCTCGCCCTCGCCGAGCACGCGCTTGCGCAGAACGCCCTCGCCGCGCGCGACGAGCTCCATCACGGCCTTGTCCGTCTCGACTTCGGCCAGGACTTCGCCCTTGGCGATCTTGTCGCCCTCGTTTTTGAGCCACTTCACCAGGCGCCCCTCCTCCATGGTCGGGGAGAGCGCCTCCATCACGATCTTGGTTGCCATGTCGGTCTCTAAGGGTGGCACCGCCGGCGCTCGCGCGCCGGCGGCTGGCTGCTCAGTCGATGTACATCACCTTCTTGACCGCCGCGATCGTCTTGGGCGCGTCGGGCTTGGCCGCCTTCTCCAGGTTCTTCGCGTACGGCATGGGGACATCCGCCTGATGCACGCGCAGTACCGGCGCGTCGAGATCATCGAAGCACTCGCGCTGAATGACGTCCACGATCTGCGCACCCATTCCGGCAACCTCCCAACCCTCCTCGAGCACGACGGCGCGGTTGGTCTTGCGGATGGACTGGGCGATCGCCTCGGTATCCATGGGGCGGAGACTGAGAAGGTCCACGACCTCCACGTTGATCCCCTCCTTCGCGAGCTGCTCGGCGGCCTGCATCGCCACGAGCACCATCTTGCCGAAGGTGACGATGGAGCAGTGATCGCCTTCGCGCTTGACGTCGGCCTTGCCGATCGGGATGGTGTACTCCTCCTCGGGGACCTCGCCCTTGGTGTTGTAGAGCATCTCACCCTCGAGCACGATGACGGGATTGTCATCGCGGATCGCGCTCTTGAGGAGTCCCTTCGCGTCGTATGGAGTTCCGGGCGCGACCACCTTGAGGCCGGGAATGTGCGAGAGCCACGACTCCCACGCCTGCGAGTGCTGCGCGGATAGCTGCAGCGCCGCGCCGTTGGGGCCGCGGAAGACCATCGGGATGTTGTACTGGCCGCCCGACATGTAGAGCATCTTGGCGGCGGAGTTCACCACCTGGTCGAGCGCGAGGAGCGCGAAGTTCCAGGTCATGAACTCGATGATGGGACGCAGCCCCACCATGGCGGCGCCCACTCCCACACCGGCGAAACCGAGCTCGGTGATCGGCGTGTCCACCACGCGCATCTCGCCGAACTCCTGGAGCAGCCCCTTGGAGACCTTGTAGGCGCCCTGATACACGCCCACTTCCTCGCCCATGATGAAGACGCGGTCGTCGCGGCGCATCTCCTCGAAGAGCGCCTGGTTCAGGGCGTCGCGATAGGTGATTACCGGCATCAGACGGCCCCCGCGAGCTCACCAGCGTCGCTGGTGGTGTCTACCAACACGTCCTCGGTGAGCGACTCGAGCGCGGGCTCGGGGCTCGCGTCGGCAAACTCCCACGCATCTTCCACGATCGCCTTGATCTCCTCGTCGAGCTCGGACATCTCCTCCTCCGACCACTCGCCGCGCTCTTCCATGTCGGCGCGGAGCACGGAGATCGGGTCGCGCTTCATGTACTCCTCCAGCTCTTCCTTGGCGCGGTAGGTGCCGCTCACAGCGTCGGACATAGAGTGGCCCATGAACCTGTAGGTGCGGACCTCGAGCAGGGTGGGGATGTGCTCACTGCGAGCGCGATCCACGGCTCGCTGGGTCGCTTCGCGCACCGCCATGACGTCCTGCCCATCGACCACCTCGTTGGGCATGTCGTACGAGCAGGCGCGCTCGGCGATGTCGTTGATGGCCGAGGCGCGCTCGAGCGCCGTGCCCATCCCGTAGCGGTTGTTCTCGATCACGTAGATGACGGGGAGCTTCCAGAGCGCCGCCATGTTGAGCGACTCGTGGAAGGCGCCACCGTTCACCGCGGCCTCGCCGAAGAAGCAGAGGCACACCTGGTCGCCGCCGCGGTACTTCACCGCGAAGCCGACGCCGGTGGCGAGCGGGATGTGCCCGCCCACGATCCCGTGGCCGCCGAGGAAGTTGACGTTGCGGTCGAAGAGGTGCATGGAGCCGCCCTTACCCTTGGAGCAGCCGTCGGCGCGCCCGAAGAGCTCGGCCATCACGGAACGCGGCGACATCCCGCGCGCGAGTGCCTGACCGTGCTCCCGGTACGTTCCCATCACGTAGTCGTCCTCGCGCAGTACCGAGATGGCGCCCACGCCAACCGCTTCCTGCCCGATGTATAGATGACAGAAGCCGCCGATCTTGCCGAGCGCGTACGCCTCGGCGCTGCGCTCCTCGAAGCGGCGAATGAGCAGCATCTGCCTGAGCAGCTCGCGGCGCAGCTTGGTATCGTCCGTGCCGGAGCCGGACTGTTTCTTCTTGGCCATGGTCTGATTGTGAAAGTTTGAACCGTGGTCGTGCAGCGAAGGCGGTCGGAAATTCGCTCAGACGCGAGCGAATCCCGCCTTCTGAACCTGATCCCAGGCGTGGTAGCTCGAGCGCGTCAACGGACTCGACTCCACGTGACGGAAGCCCAGCTCGAGCCCGATGTCGCGAAGCTCGCGGAACTCCTCGGGCGTGTAGTAGCGGTCGAGCGGGATGTGGCTGTCGGACGGACGCAGGTACTGGCCGAGCGTGAGGATGTCCACGTCCACGTCACGCAGGTCGCGCATCGTCTGGATGATCTCCTCCTTCACCTCGCCCATCCCGAGGATGATCCCCGACTTGCTGGGGATGTCAGGAGCGACCTCCTTGACGAAGCGGAAGATCTTCATCACTCGCTCGTAGCGCCCGCCGGGACGGCAGCGCTTGTAGAGGCGCGGCACGGTCTCGGTGTTGTGGTTGTAGATGTCGGGGCGCGCCTCGAGCACCGTGCGGATGGAGTCTTCGTTCCCCTGGAAGTCGGGGACGAGCACCTCGACCGAGCAGTCCGGGAGCTGCTGCTTGATCTGCCGGATCGTCTCGGCGAAGATGTACGCGCCGAAGTCGGGGAGGTCGTCGCGGTCTACCGAGGTGATGACGGCGTGTCTGAGCCGCATCTCGGCCACAGCGGCAGCGACGCGCGCAGGTTCCTCGATGTCGTACTTGGGCGGGCGGCCGTGTGCCACCGCGCAGTAGGCGCAGTTCCTCGTGCACACATCGCCGAGAATCATGAAGGTGGCGGTGCCGTGCTCCCAGCATTCACCCACGTTGGGGCAGTGGGCTTCCTCGCAGACAGTGTGCAGGTCGAGCTCGCGCATGAGGTGGCGGAGCCGCGAGTAATTGGGCCCGCCCGGAGCCCGCACCTTGAGCCACGCGGGCTTCCGCTCCGGGAGCTGATTCGCCCGGTGGAGTCCCACGATCTGATAGAGTGCCTCCCCCATATTCCTCGGTGATAGAAATGCCAGGTGGGATAGGCGCGGGCGCGACGGTTACGCGCCGTTCGAAATGCGCCGGAACAAATCCTCGCAAAGCTATGGGGCGTATCGCATGAAAGGTAGGCCGCGTTCTGGCTAAACTCCAGTTGAACGGTTACTCCTGCGCCGTGAACCGGGTGACCGAGAAGGGCGATAGGTCGAGCGGCGGCTCCTTACCCGTGACGATATCGGCTACGCACTCGCCGGTGAGCGGGGAGAGGAGGACCCCGTTGCGCGAATGGCCGCACGCATAGATCAGCGCCGGGTTTGCGGGATCGCGACCGATGATGGGGAGGAAGTCCGGGGTGATCGGCCGGAGCCCGCTCCAGTGGTCGAGGGTGCGGGCGTGGGCGAAGGCCGGAGCCATCTCGCTTGCCACCGCCGCCAGGCGAGTGGCGGTTTCGGCGGTTACGCCCGTGTCGAAGCCCACGTGCTCCATGGTGGCTCCCACGACCGTCCGCGAGCCGTCGCGGGGGACGATGTAGCCGTGCGGCCCGTAGGTCACGTGCCGCACGGGCGCGGCGGAGAGCGAGATTGCCTGTCCGCGCACCGGCTCCACCGGAATCGCGCGCGGCAGCCCGTCGAGGAGTGGGGACCAGGCGCCTGCGGCGAGCACGAGGACGGAGCTCTCGAGCCGGCCACCCGAGCCGAGCACCACCGCCGCGCGCTCCCCGTCGAGGTCGAGCGAGCGGGCGCAGTCGGCCATGACCCTCACCGATGGACTCGCGGCCACGAGCGCCTTCAGGGCGCGTACCAGGAGCACGTTGTCCACGGCGCCGTCGTTCGTATAGAGCACCGCACCAGCCACCGCCGGGGCGAGCCCCGGCTCGAGACTCAGAAGTTGCCGCGGTCCGAGCCATTCCCCCCCGCCGTCGGCATCGACCTCGAGTGCCCGCCGGTGCCGCTCGGCCTCGGCTTCATCCACTACCAGCTCGAGGACCCCTTCCCGGTTGAGCGGAACATGCATCCCGGTCACCTCCACGAGCGCGCCGAGGTAGCTGGGGTAGAGGTCGCGTGCGGCGAGCGCGAAAGCGTGCGCGGCTTTTCCGGCGGAGGCGCGCTCCATCGTGGGGGCGAGCATCCCGGCGGCCGCGGTGGATGCCATCCCCTTGCGACCGTCGTCGAGGATGGTCACATTGGCCCCGCGCTCTCCGAGGGCGGCGGCAGTGGCGAGCCCCACGAGCCCGCCGCCCACGATCACCACGTCGGCGCCATGTGCCTGTCGCGGAGCGCTCACTTTACGCCCCGGGGCGAGTAGAAAACTTCGGCGCTTGCCTGAAACCCGCGGATACCCTGGTGCGTATGGTGGACAGAGCTGAACGCTCCCGGTACCCCTGAGGAGACCACTGACATGTTTCGCACCATCTTCTCCGTTGGCATTCTGGCGATCCTTGGATTGTTCGCCCTGAAGTTCGTCTTCGGAATCTTCGGCTGGCTCGTAGCCCTCCTGCTCTGGCTCTTCTTCATCGCGCTGAAGATCGCCCTGGTAGGCGCCGTGATCTATCTGATCATCCGCATCGTGAGCCCCGAAACCGCACGACGTCTGAGGGAGAAGTTTAACGGGTAGCGAGCGGGAGTTCCCGGGAACGTTGCAGCGCGGTACAGCAAGAGCGCCCCTCGGATGCATCCGAGGGGCGCTCTTGTATCGTGCACGGGGGCGAGTGTGTGCATCGGGCGAAGCCGGCATCCTCGCTTAAACGACAAGCCGTCATCCCCGCTTAAACGACAAGCCGTCATCCCCGCGAAAGCGGGGATCCATGTTCAGTAGAGCAACATGGATCCCCGCTTTCGCGGGGATGACTACGGAGTGGGCCCTCGCTCTCGCGGGGATGACTACGGAGTGGGCCCTCGCTCTCGCGGGGATGACTACGGAGTGGGCCCTCGCTCTCGCGGGGATGACGCTCGTGCTCGTGGTAAGTGCCGTTTCTCCCTTCTACCTCGCGGGTGTCACTGGCTTCCGGAGGCCGGGATGGTGCCTTTGTACGACGACAGATACAGGTCGAGCGTCTTGAGGTAGGGCACCTTCGCCTTGAACTGCACCATCATGTGCCGGGCATCATCGGTGAGCCACATCTGCGCTTCGCCGCCCTCGGCGAAGATCCCCTGCGACTTGATCAGGGGCTGGATCACGATCGTGTTGAACTTTCCCGCCGGAACCTCGATCGTCTCCTTGCGCAGCACCTTCACCACCACGGGGTTCCGGTCGGGGCGGAAGTAGCGGTTGAACGTGTACGTCTTTCCCACCTCCAACGGTACCGTACGCACGAAGTAGAGGAACGACGCATCGTCCAGCGGCTGCTCGACGGTGGGCATCTCGTCGTAGCCCTTCTGGTGCAGCACGCCGCGCTCGGGATAGATGTCGTAGTAGCGATTCTTCTTGTAGCTCACCTCGTGGATGTTCTGGATGAAGCGGCGCGACGAGAGCGTCTCGGTGTCGAACCAGCTCTCGAGCACGTCGTTCACCTTGAACATCAGGAAGCCGCCCTCCACGGTGAAGCGCGCGTGGTAGGTATCCTCGCCGCGGACGTCTTCAATGCCGATGAGCTGCATCTTGCCGGTGCCGACCTTGGCGCCGCCGACCGCCACCATGTAGTCGAGTTGCTCGCCGGGGGCGAACGGGCGCGCGATGGTCTCGTGCGGTGCGGTGCTCGGCGCCGAGTCGTCGCTGGCGACGGTCACGGTGTCGATCGCGTCGGATCGTACGGGTGTCTGCGCGACAGCGGCGCCGGGTATCGCGGCAGTCAGCACGAAGAGCGATGTGCTCAAAGCCGATAGAAGTGAAGCGATCATGATCCGGAATCCGTTGTGACCCGACGGGCGCTCTTTCTCCAGCCGAATCGGTACAGGTCCATCGCGCCCTCCAGTGTGCGAACGCGAGTAGCGCGTGGACGGAGGTCGTATCTGGCGTCGAGAGTCACGGTCTCGATGCGCCTGCAGAGAGGCGCAACTTTCACGAGCAGTTCCGCGTTGGCGGCCCACCCCTTCGACCGTACGAGCGGCTCGTCTCCCAAGGAGCGGACGAGATCCTTGAGCACCGCGATCCTGTAGAGCCGGAAGGTACCGAACGGATCGCTCACTCCGGGGACCTTCACTACGGGGCGCACGAGCCAGGGCGCCACGCGCCGCAGACGTCTAACCGACGTGGGCGCGCCCTCGTTCCCCGTCCGTTCGGCGATCACCATGTCGGCGCCACCCTCGAAGGGTCTGCTGAGCTCGGGGATGTGCTCGGGCTGATCTGTGAAGTCCGCCTGCATCGTGATCATCGCATCGCGCCTCGGATAGCGCGTGGTCTTCACCACGTGCCGCACGAGGGTGTCGAGCGCCGCGGCGTAGCCGCGCTGCTTCTCGTGAGTGAGGACCGTGAGAGGGAGCGATTCCGCGTACGCCTGGAGCGTCTCCGCGGTCCCGTCGGTGCTCCCGTCATCGAGTACGACTATCTCGTACTCGCGCGGATGCTCCTCGAAGACCTTGCGGATGCGCCATAGAAGCAGGCCGACCGTGGGCGATTCGTTGAACGCCGGAACGCAGATATAGAGCATTGTTGGTCTGTTAGATGATACCGCGGCGGCAGAGCGTGGTTCCTGTCCACGTCTTCCGCCCCCCGGCGCGATTTCGAGGAACGTGCGGAGGAGCACGCAAAATGAGTGAGCCAGGCACGCAGGTCAAAGGGGCTCGCCGGTGTCGCGTTGTCCTCCGAGTGCGCCAGACGCCGCGCTCCCCCGCCACGCGCACTTGCGTCAGCACTCGCGCGGCGCGAGTGCCAACACATTGCGCTTCACGTACGCAATCGTCAGCAGGGAAGCGGGTCATGCCGCCTTCGCCACCCGAGTGGCACGACCGGTGTATCAGAGTCAGCATGGCGATCCACGGAGGACACGTATGATACTCGGCAACGTTCGTGCTTCGCTCACGCGCAACGACGCGCAACTCGCGATTCGACTGATCTCCCGCGGCTCGGCCACGGAGCTGGAGAGCGCCGAGGAGACGCTGCGCGGCACGGGAATCGATGCTCTGCTCGATGACCCGCGCCTCCTACCAGCGCTCATGGAATCGCGACTAGGGATGAACGCGTCACTCCCGCTATTCTGCTACGTGGTGGTGCGCCGCGCGCTGCGTGGCGCCGGCGAGGAAGACCGCGCGCTCGCTGACTACATCGCGGCGATACTCCTGCACTTCGGTGCGAGAGGGCGTGCGGAGAGGATCGCGGAGAGCGACGACCAGACCTATGACACCGTGAGCGCACTCCTCGATGAGGTGGACGGCGTCGATGCACGACGAACCTTCCTCGTACGGCAGCACCTCGGGAACTACGCGCTCTGGCTGAGCGGGCTCTATCCGGATCTCATCGAGCAGCGACGCTGGCGGCGCGGCGGCCCGGATCTGGAGTACTACGAGGACATGGGGCGGCGCGGCTTCCAGCTCGCCGCCGATCACCGGCTGGCGCACGAGCACGGGATGGATACGCTCTTCCGCGAGGTGGCCGAGCGTTTCCCACGGCTTCGCGTGGCGCTCAATGGAGTGAGCGACACGCTGCTCTTTCCGTCGAAGAGCTCGCCGGAGCGGTTGATGCGGCAGGTGCGAGACGAGGCGCGCTGGAAGCTCACCTGACGGCTCGGCACGCGGCGTCGCACGTGTTGGGAGTTCGCTTGCGCCCGGAGGGCGGCGGCAGGTATCCTAAGGGTTCCCGGCGAAGTGTCGAACGCACGTTCAGACGAAAGCGTTCGGCACGGCGGGCGCCGGGAAATCCCTGCTAAGGACAGCCGCATTCCAAGGAGGGCCGCAGCATGCCGACGTACGAGTACCATTGCCGTTCCTGTGACGAGACCTTTTCCGTTCGCGAGCGGATCGACCAACACAGCGCCAGCGGCACCGTGTGTCCGAAGTGCCGCTCGCGCGATGTGGAGCGCGTGATCAGCTCGTTCTATCCCCGGACGCCACGCAAGTCGTGATGCGTGACTGCGCCTAGATCATGTTCGAGAGGCTGCGGCAGTCGCTGCGCGACGCCATGAGCCGTGCCTCATCGCCCGAGGAGGGGCGTGCCGTGCTCGCGATGATGCGGGATGCGCTGGTGCAGGCGCGCATGGGCGTGCACGAAGTGCGCGATGCATTGAAGCAGTCGCGCGCTCAGCTCGCGCACGAGCAGAAGGAGCTCGCAACCGTGCGTCGCCGGCGCGAGCTCGCCGCCGGGATAAACGATACCGAGACGGTGGAAGTGGCGGACCGCTTCGGGAGGCGGCACGTCGAGCGTATCGCCGTCCTGGAGCGGAAGATCGAGGCGCAGGAGAGCGAGCTGGCGCTGGCCGAGCGCGAGCTGGAAGAGATGAACGCCCAGTACCGCGCCATGCAGGCGACGGGCGGCGTCACCGTCAACCCACCCCCCGCCGCGGGCGAGGAGCTCGGCGCCGAGTCGGACACTCTGCGGCGCGAGATGGACCGCGCCGCGAGAGAGGCGGAAGCCGAGCGGCAGCTCAGTGAGCTGAAGAGGAGGATGGGGAGGTAACCGACGGTAACCGACGGGGTCAGGCGCTTCAGCACCGGGACGAAGAAGAGCATCAGCAGCGCGGAGCCGATC
>JBIQMO010000127.1:0-10250 GCA_044463245.1 Gemmatimonas aurantiaca | reverse complement strand
CGCGATGCCAGCCCGTAACGGTTTTCTCCGCGTCCTCTCGCCGTTCCCTCCGCGCTCTCCGCGTGCGCAGTTACGGCCCCGCGCGATGCCCTCCGCGTGCGCAGTTATGTGCTGGCGCGCTGACGTGCGTCCTTCAGATGAGCTCTACCTCGGCGACCTCGCTCCCCCGATATTCCACTCGCAGTACCCGGTGCGCGTTGGTGTCGGCCACGTAGGCGGCGTCGCTGGCGCATGCAACGCCGCTGGGCTCGTGGAGATCGTGCATCCAGGTGGTGACGGTGCGTGTGCCCGGATCCACCCACTTCAGGGCGTCGTTGTACGAGTCGGCCACGAGCAGGCGGCCATCGGGGTGGCGGGAGATGCCCTGCGCGTGCTGCATCAGTACTTCGTCGCCTGTACCATCGCGATCGCCGAAGTCGAAGAGGCCGGTGCCGGTGATGGTACGCACCTGGCCGGCTGGGGCGACGTCCGACCAGCGCACGGCGCTCGTCTCGGCGTCCGAGAAGTAGAGCTTCTCGGCGCTCGAAGTGATCCCCATCGGCTGCGCGAGCGCGGCCTGGGCGTTCGGGCCATCCTGGATGTCTTCGCGGAAGCTGCCGGCATGCACGCTCGCAGTGCGAGTGGCGAGGTCGAGCGACCAGAGCTGGTGGATACCAGCCATCGCGATGAACAGCGTGCGATCCACGCGAGTCACGCCCCACGGCGACGACATCGCGCCTGCACGCTGATCCTCTCGCGTGCGGAGCTGGCGCCCGGTGCCCGCGATCGTGCTGATCTCGCCGGTCGCCAAGTTCACGGCGCGTATCGCGTGGTTTCCGGCATCTGCCACGTAGAGAGTGTCGCCATCGAAGGCGATCCCCTGCGGGTAGTCGAAGGAGCCATCCGCCCCATCGGCGAAGCCGCGTTTACCGCTCCCCGCCACGCGCTCGATTGTGGCTCGCGCGCCGTCGCCGGCGAGGCGTGCGATGATCACGCGATCGTTGCCGCTGTCGGCGATCGCGATGCGGTCGCCATCCACCGCCACCTTCCCGGGGTAGCGGAGCGTGGTGGGCGCGATGTTCGGCTCGTCGGGACGGAAGTGGAGCTCCTCGGTGCGCAGCGTCCCGTCGGCGGTGTAGGCGGCGATCAGTTCCTCGATGAACGGTGACAACTGCTCCACGGTGAACTCGCCGGCACGCATGCCAAGCACGCGTCCTTCGGTGCTGACCACGGCGATCGTGGGCCACGCGTTCACGGCGTAGCCGCGCCAGGTGCGGAACTGACGGTCGTTGATGATGGGATGCGTGTTGCCGAGCCGCAGCGCGGCGTCGCGAACGCGATCGGTCTCACGCTCCGCGCGGAATTTCCCGCTGTGCACGCCCACTATCGCGAGCGACTCCGGGTACTTCGTCTCCAGACCCCGCAACTGCGGGATTACGTGGATGCAGTTGATTCAGCCGTAGGTCCAGAAGTCGAGCAGGACGATCTTTCCGCGAAGCTGCTCGAGCGAGAGCTGCTGACCATCGGTGTTCAACCAGTCCAGGTTAGTGGGGAATGCGGGTGCGCGGATGCTGGATTGTGTTGGGTTCGTCATGACGGGTCACTCCGCTTGGGTGGTCGTCGGCATTTTACGTTCACCTTCCGGCCGCGCTTCGGGGACCAGCTCGCGCGCGAGGCGATTCAGCATCTTCACGATCCGCTCGTGCTTCTCGGGCCCCCACTCCGCGAAGAGCTCGGCCAGCTGCTCGCGTCGCGCCACCACGAGGCGCTCGAGCGCTTTGCCCCCCGCAGGCGTCAGCATAAGTGACGCTGCGTCACTGCGCTGAACGTTCGACACCGCCGCTCCGCCCGTACCATCCGCGGAGCCGGCGTTCGTGGACACCCGGCCAACCGGCGCGGCCGCAACCAGCTCCGGCTGCTGAACGACGAGCCCGCGATCTCTCAGCTCCGCGATCCCCGAGCGCAGCCGCTCCTCGCTCACGTCGTACTTCTTCGCCAGCAGAGCCGGGTCGGCGCAAGGGTCCCTGCTCACGCGCACCAGCATCCACGCGGCGGCCGCGGAAAGATCGAGTCCCGCGCGTGCGACTATCCGCTCGATGTACTGTCGCCTCACATCGCGGTCGGCGAGGATGCTGATCCCCCTCAGGAGCTTGGGGAGCGAGTCGTCGCTCGTGGGCATCGGGAAAGTCTCACCCACATCGCCGCCCACGTTGGCGCTGGCGGCGGCGACGGTCTCGCGCAGCGGCTGCTCGGGGAGGCGCCAGGTGAGCACGAAGCCGACGAACGATATCGCCGCCGCGACGATGAACATCGTGGAGAGCGACTCGGTGAAGCCCTGCACGTAGAGCGTTCGCGTGGCCGGCGGGATGGCGGCCAGTCTCTCCGGATCGAGCGCGCGCGTCGCATCGGCCACGGCCGCCGCGCCGCCGGGGAGGAGGTGCGCGAGGTTGGAGCTCAACTGCGACGCGAAGATCGCCCCGAGCACGGCGGTCCCCAGCGCACCGCCCACGAGGCGAAAGAGCGTCGCGCCGGATGTCGCGACGCCAAGATCACCGTAATCCACCGCGTTCTGTACGGCGATCACGAGCACCTGCATCACCATCCCGAGGCCAAGCCCGAGCACCAGCATGGCGAGCGAGGCGCCGAGCAGGCTCGTATCGGGCGTCATGCGGGAGAAGAGGACGAGCCCCACGGTGGCCGCGGCGGTGCCGATGATGGGGAAGACCTTGTAGCGTCCCCACCTGCTGATGAGCAGCCCGGACAGGATGGATGTGACGAGCATCCCGCCCATCATCGGCGTCATCTGCAGGCCGGACGCGGTTGGGTTCGATCCCATCGAGAGCTGCAGGAAGACGGGGAGGTAGGTCACGGAGCCGAAGAGCGCGAAGCCGACTATCAGGCCGATCGCCGACGTCACAGCGAAGGAGCGATTCCTGAAGAGTCGCAGCGGCAGCACCGGTTCCGCTGCGCGATGCTCGGCGAAGATGAAGCCCACCAGCGCGACGATCGCGATCACCACCACGGAGATCATCGCTGGCGACGTCCACGCGAGCTGCGACCCGCCAATGTCCGCCGCAATGACGATCGCGCTGAGCAGCACCGCGAGGAGCGCCGAGCCGAGGTAGTCGATCGAGCGGCGAACGCGCTCGCTCGTAGAGGGAATCGTGGCCGCGAGGACGACCATCGCCGCGATGCCAAGCGGCAGGTTTATGTAGAAGATCCAGCGCCAGCTCAGGTGCGTGGTGAAGTAGCCGCCGATGAGCGGGCCGGCGATGCTCGCCACTCCGAACACCGCGCCGAAGAGTCCCTGGTAGCGGCCGCGCTCGCGTGGCGAGACGATGTCGCCCACGAGCGCCTGCGTGGTGACGATGAGTCCCCCGCCGCCGAGCCCCTGGACCGCGCGAAAGGCGATGAGCTGCCAGAGATTGCGGCTCTGCCCGCAGAGCGCGGAGCCGATGAGGAAGAGGACGATCGCCCCCTGCAGGATACCCTTGCGGCCGTACAGGTCGCCGAGTTTCCCGTAGAGCGGCGTGACGACCGTCTGCGCCAGGAGGTAGGCGGTGACGACCCAGGAGAGCTGCGAGACTCCGCCGAGCTCGCCCACGATGGTGGGAAGCGCCGTCGCCACGATGGTCGAGTCGAGCGCGGCCAGCAGCAGCACGAGAAGGAGGCCGCTGAAAGCCACGAGCACGCGCCGGTGGTCGAGGGGCGCGGGTACGTCGGTCGCTATGGTTGCTGCAGTCGCCATTTCGGTTCGGTTCGCGGTCAGGCCCCGTATCGTTCGCAAGAGTCGTCCCCGCGAGAGTCGTCATCCCAACCATCCGGGAGGTGACCCCCGCCGGCCGACATCGCTAGCTTTGGCAGATGTTCACTCGCTGCATCTTCTGCCACAAGTCGCTCGGCACCAATGAGATGATCGAGAGCTTCCCCGTGGGGCGGCGGCTCGCGTTCGACGGCAGAAAGGGACGGCTCTGGGTCGTCTGTACGAGCTGCGGCCAGTGGAACCTCACTCCGCTCGAGGAGCGCTGGGAAGCGATCGAGGACTGCGAGCGCAGCTTCAGAGACACGCGCCTTCGCGTCTCCACCGACAACATCGGGCTCGCACGACTCGCCGATGGCCTCACGCTCGTACGAATCGGCCAGCCACAGCGCCCCGAGTTGGCTGCATGGCGCTACGGCGATCAGTTCGGGCGCAGGCGGCGGAAGTACTTCCTGCTCGGCGGCGCTGGAGCGCTAGCGGTTGGCGGCGTCGTGTTGGCGGGACCAGTTGCGGGGCTACTCAGCGGCGGGGTGGTCACTGCCCTCAATTACACGTTTCAGGCGACCGTGCATTACAGGAGATTGAGGCACGTCATCGCCCGTATCCCGACCGACGACGGCAGCCGCCTGGAGCTCACTCGCAGTCATGTCGATCGCGCGAAGCTCGTGCCGAGTGATTCTCCAGAGGGGTGGGCGATCTCGGTAGCGCATCGCGGTCCGGGAGAACGCGTGCGCTGGTCGATGATGCAAGGATTGAAGCGGGACATTCCCACCACGGATCTCTCGGGCGAAGCTGCGATCCGCGCCGCTCGCGTCATCCTTCCCAAGCTGAATGTGTCCGGGGGGACCAGGTCGGCTGTCCGCGATGCGGTCGACCTCCTGCAGAGTGCTGGCGCGGCCGAAAAGTGCTTCTCCGCTATCTCGCGCGGCGGCGCCGGGATACCAGCGCTGAAACCCTCCGCACTCAGGCGCAGCCAGCCCGTGCGAGTCGGCGACCCCGACGCGCTTCGGAATCTCTCCCTCCCGGTACGCCTCGCCCTCGAGATGGCCGCTCACGAAGAGATCGAGCGGCGGGCACTGGAAGGTGAGCTCGCAACGCTGGAAGACGAGTGGCGCGAGGCCGAGGAGATCGCGGCCATCGCGGACGACATGTTCCTTCCCGAGAGCGTGCAACAGTTCATCGAGCGCCACCGGCCAGCGACGGGGTCAGGTCTTTAATTTCGAGCGGGCTCAGCAGCTAAGCTGCTGACCCCGCTCGAAATTAAAGACCTGACCCCGTCGCTGTCACCGCGCCGCGAGCTCTCCGGGCTGCACCACTACGTCCTCGCTCGTGTTCCCGTAGCGGTCCACCTCGTTCACCACGACCACGTCTGGCACCGGCGCACCCGCGCGGCTCAGCGTGAAGAGACGCTGCTCGCTCGGCAGGATGGCCGTGGTCCACCGGCCGCCCACGCGCGCGCGCACCGCCCAGAGCCAGACGGGGTGTGCGGTGGCGGGAGCGACGTGGAGCTGCGTGTTACCCGTGATGGAATCCACCACGACCCAGGCACGCGGCTTCGCGGGGACGCTGTCGCCGAGCCACGGGGACGCGGGGATGAGTGCGGGCGTCGAGTACAACCCGCGCTCGAGCGAGTCCACCAGCCCGCCGCGATCGTCCATCAGCGCCTTCATGCTGAAGTGCACGTTCCCCGTGGCGCCAGGCTGCGCGCGCGTACGGCGGATCTGGTCGAGCAGCTCGCTCGCGCTCCAGCTATTGGGACCGCTGCGCGCGCCCTTGTCGCTCACACGGCTGGTGAAGTTCCCCGGCCAGATGTGCCTGCCGCGCGTGTTCTGCGACACCCACCACTTCAGGAGCACGGGATAGCTCTGACCGGGTGTCGAGACCTTCCAGTAGAGCTGCGGTGTGAGGTAGTCGAGCCACCCCTCGGTGAGCCACTTGCGCGAATCGGCGTAGAGCTCCTGGTAGGCATCGAAGCCCTTCACCTCGGGCGGATTCCCCGGACGCCAGATGCCGAAGGGGCTGATCCCCACCTTCACCCACGGCTTCGCCGCCTTCACGTGCTCGTAGAGGTCCTCGATGAAGGTATCGATGTTGTGGCGCCGCCAGTCGTCGCGCGAGAGCTTGCCGCCGTTGTCGCGGTAGAGCCGCCAGCTCGGATCATCGGGGAAGTCGATGATGCGGCCGCGCGAGTCGCGCTCCTTGTATGGATAGAAGTAGTCGTCGAGGTGGATGCCATCGATGTCGTAGTTCCAGACGATGTCCATCACCACATCCAGCGAATGCTGCCGCGCCGACTCGCTCCCAGGGTCGAGCCAGAGATACTGGCCGTACCGGCGCACCATGTGTGAGTCGCTCCGGCTCACGTGGTTGGAGGAGATGGCCGAGCTGTCGGTCGGATGGTGCGCGCGGAAGGGGTTGAACCAGGCGTGCAGCTCGAGGCCGCGCATGTGCGCCTCGCGCACGGCGAAGGCGAGCGGATCGTACGCGGGCTCCGGCGCGGCTCCCATCTGTCCGGTGAGAAAGGTGGACCAGGGCTCGAGGTCCGAGCGATAGAGCGCATCGGCCGCGGGGCGCACCTGCAGGATCACCGCGTTGAGCTCGAGCTCCACCGCGCGGTTGAGGATCTCGATGAGCTCCGCCTGCTGCTGCCATGTACTCAGCCCCGGGCGCGAGGGCCAATCAATGTTCGCCACGGTGGCAACCCACGCGGCGCGGAACTCGCGATCGAGCGGCGGCGCATCGACGTGGGTGGGGGACGATGGCGACGACGCTGCGCTACCGGGAGAGCGCTTCGGCGCCTGCGCTCCGGCCGCACCCGAGGCGAGCGCCAGCACGAGTGAGATCCGGAGCGAACGTGACAGGGTGCGATGGAATCGGGACATCCTGGGGTGGGCTGCTCTGGCGTAGGTGAGATGGGAAGAAGGGGTCGGGCGAACCCGACCCCTCGATCTTCACACGAACCCTCCCGCCACTGGTAACACCCGCGGGAGGGGGACTGCTCGTATCGCGTTTCGTAGCGGGTGCGGAACTACCACTCCGGAAGCGCGATCGAGCTGGCGGCTACCACGTCGCTAATTCTTCCCGCCAGTGGTGCTGCTCGTGGCGCCCTGCTCCGGGTGCAGCGTGCGCTCGAAGAACGCCCAGGTGCGACTCCACGAATCGATCTGGGCCGGCGAGTCCTCGCGCTCGAGCGTGACCGGGTTGACGCGCCTGCTGAACGAGTGGCCGCCTCCATGCGACCCTGGTGCGGGATCGACGTAGATCTTCGTCTCGGCCAGATCCGGCTTGAGCGCGCGGAGCGTGTAGACCATCTGCTGATCCTCCACGAAGTCCACGTCGGTGTCGTTCGTGGCTACGTGTACGAGGATCGGCCGCGTGAGGTTCGAGGCGTGGAAGACCGGCGAGCGCTTGATGTACTCCTCGCGGTTCTCGAAGGGGAGCCCCTGGATTCCCTCCTGCGCGGCGTAGCTCCGCTGGTAGCCGGGCCCCTTGTACGAGAGACGGAAAACGAGATTGGTCACGGGCACTATCGCAGCGCCGCTCCTGAACGGCTGGTCGTCGCCGCGGAAGAGCACGTGAGCGGCGATGAAGCCGCCGTGGCTCCAGCCCATGATCCCGAGCCGCGTGGTATCGACGTACGGCAGCGTGGCGAGATAGTCCACCGCGGAGACGACATCGTCGATCTCCTTTCCGCCGTAGTCGATCGCCTTGTAGAACGCTTCGCCGAAGCCGGTGCTCCCGCGATACTCGGGCGTGATGATCACGTAGCCGCGCTCGACCGCCTCGCGGATGAAGGGGAAGTAGTCGGCAGTCATGTCGCTGTGCACGCCGCCGTGCACCCAGACCATCGCCGCGTGCCCCTTCGCTCCGCGCTTCTGGAGCGGCGCGAAGAGGTATGCGGGAATCTCGAGGCCATCTACGCGGCTCTTGTACGTCACCTTGCGGAACTCCATCACGCCCTGGCTGCGCGCGGCGAAGGTGCTGTCGGTCGCACGCTTCTCCTGGATGTCACGCTCGCAGCGACAGGTGGGAAGGTCAGCGGGGTTCTTGCTGACGTAGAGTTGCCGCGCTCGCGCGGAGTCCATCACCACCTGTTGCCGCTGCCGGCGCGGCCCCTGTTGCGCGCCGGCAGACTGCCGCGCCGCCGACTGCTCGGCCCCGGGATTCTGCGATGTACTCGTCTGGCCGGTGGCGCATGCCGCGAGGGGCAGCGCGAGAAGGGCAGCGAGGGACAGAACCGCGGACGTACGGACGGAGCTCAGCCAACTCGCACCCGCGATTCCGTTGGTCGTCTTGAGGAGAGCCATAATGATATCCGAGCCAGAAGTCATCCATGCGCTGCCGGTGCCCCGCGGCGGGCGGGCACCGGCGAGCCAGAACGTGCAGTGTTGCTCACTCGAGCGAGGTATCGCAGTCGTTCAGGGGCACCTGGGCAGTGCGACCGGGCACGCCTCTTCGTCGGGCTCCGGTGCGCTGCTGTTACCGCCAGGGCCACCAAAGGTGTAGAGGGGAAGCTCGAGTATTTGCAGCTCGCTTCCGGGAACCGGCAGCTGCAGAGGGGTATTGGCAGGAAGCGTCTGCCAGCCGCGCGCATCGAAGAATGCTATCACGCCGCTGACTCCCACCCCCTCGATGCGCTTTTCATAGCGGAGCGCATCCCAGAGGCTGCCGCAACTGCCGTCCATCTTGCGCGGTACGCACCCCTGCTCGTCGGGCGGGCCATCGGTCGTCACCGGCGGAAGGCCGCCGTTCGCTTCGCGCGTCTTGTTGATGAGCGGCACCGCCTCGTCGGCGCGATTGAGGCGGATGAGTGCCTCGGCCTTGAGCAGGTCCATCTCCGCCACGGTCAGGTCCGGTTCGGGGGTATTCCTCTCCCAGCTGTCGCCGGTACCGAAGCGATGGAAGTAGTACCACGAATACCGCCATGTGCCGCGCCCGGCGCTGCCGATATTGGAATCATCGTAACCGAAGTAAGTGCCCGGGGCGTCGGGGTCGCCGCTCTTCTGGATGCGCCGATCGGTAGTCTCCATCTGGAAGGCATGGCGATCCACGAGCGGAGTATGCAGCCAGTTCACGTAGCCATCGGTCGAATCAGCGGGTCCGAGCAGCCAGTAGCTCGGCCGGCCGAAGTCGCTCGGCGGACCACTGCGCACACGGGCCACCAGCCGCTTCCAGTCATCCCAGAGAATGTCCGGCTCGGATGTGGGAGCGAAGTCGGTAGTGATGCCATGGTCGATACGGTCGATCACCTCGTTCCAGTCGACCGCTGCGCGTGCCTCACGTGTCCGGGGTGTGTACGCCAGGATTCGTGCGGCGAAGGAGTTCGCCAGTCGGGCGAGGTCGTCCTGCGACATCTCCTGGAAGAGCCAGGGACTCGCCGGGATGGTAAACTGGCTGCGCTGGGAGATGGCGATCGCCGAATCGAGCTCCTCGATGGCCACGGCCGCGACTTCGGTATAGGGATGCAGCTGGGGTACGGTGATGGTGTCCACCAGCAGGTGCTCATCCGCGATGTAGGCCTGGTCGTATATGAGCGCCAGGTACCCGTGCGTGATTCCCTGAATGAACTTCCCGACGGCCTTCGCCCGTGCGGTGCTGCTCTCGTTGTCGATGACGAGCCCGGAGTCTATGGCTCCGAGCGCGGCGTTGACCGGGGAGATGGCCGCGTAGAACCTGGTGAATGGATCTTCGGCTACCTCTTCATGCGAGTTGACGGGAGAGTTGTTCCACGCCGAGCGAGGCTCGGCGGATAGCTCGAGCTGCCCGAAATCGGAAAAGCTCGACGTGATCTCGTGAGCCATGGTGGAGAAGGCCCACGACGGATAGTCGTCGTGGCCTGCCGCCCTCCACCAGGCACGGAACGCGCTGCTCACGAACGTTTCGGCGGACCTCGGATTTCCGGTCGCTCGTCCCCGATCGGGCTCGTTGGGGTTGGTCACCCCCAGCTCCTGACAGCCCAGCACCAGCAACGCCAGAAGCGGGATCAGTTTCTTCATCTTATTCCTCGATAGACGACGCCACACGACCCACTGGAGTGGGCTCGTGTCCGCGCCGTTCCTTTAGAAGTTGATCTCGATACTGCCGGTGATCGTGCGGTAGTGCGGGTACTCGAAGCTGTCGAGGCGGACGATGTTGCCGCCGACTTCCGGGTCGTAGCCGCTGTAGGGTGTCGACGTGAAGAGGTTTCGACCGATGACCGACAGCGAAACACCCTTCACGCCCGCAGCGGCGAGCTTGTCGATGATCCCCGACCCGAGGTGGTAGCGAACGGATATCTCGCGGAGCTTCACGAATCCGGCATCTTCCACGAAGTAGTCGGTGGGCGCGTTGGCGGCATAGAGCGCCTGGTAGTATTCCACCGGCTTCTTGAGCTCCTCCGGCTTCCCCGCCTGATCTACATCTGCACTGCGCCCGTACTGGTACATGCGCTGGTTGGTCTGGTTGTAGACCTCGCCACCGACGTTGGCATCGACCAGCGCGTAGAAGTCGAAGTTGCGCCAGGTGACCTGGT
>JBIQMO010000126.1:0-10383 GCA_044463245.1 Gemmatimonas aurantiaca | reverse complement strand
CCTCCTCGTTCGGGGAGTGCGAGCCGATGCCGTCGGCGCCGAGGCCGTCCATCGCGTCGACGTAGGGCGCAACGAAGGAGACATCGCCGGCGCCCCGCTGGCCGGGGTCGAGAGCCCTGACGGGACCATAACCGAGGGCGCGGCTCACGGAGTCGTACGACGCGAGGAGCGCGCGGTTCCCCTCCGTGGGCGGCATCGCGGGGTACTCGTCCTCGAAAATGATCTCGGCGGAAGTCTCCGGCAGGTGCTGCGACACTATCTCGCGCATCTTCGCGCGCGCCCCCTCCTTCTGCTCCTCGGAGAGGAAGCGGAGGTCGCCCTGCACCACCGCCGATCTGGCGATGATGTTCAGCTTCCCCGCGGCGGTGCCGGCCACGCGATTCGTGTCGTACGTGACGTCCGTGCCTCCCACGAACACCCCTGGGTTGAAGCTCAGGTACTTCTCGCTGGAGAGCGCATCGCGGAATCCGTCCAGGATGCGCGACGCCTCGTAGATGGCGCCGTCACCCACGTCCTTCCTGAAGACTCCCGAGGAGTGCGCCTGGCGGCCCGTCACGCGGAGTGTCCAGCGGCTGTCACCGCGGCGCGCGATGGTGGCGATCCCGCGCTCGCCCCCCTCGAAAGCCAGCGCCACGTCGCTCCGCTTCGCCGCCTCTATCAGATCGCGGCGCGCCACATCGAGCGGAGAACCGGCGCGTTCCTCATCGCCGGAGAAGACCACAATGATGTTCGCATCATCCAGCGCGCCGGCGTCGCGCAGCGCCCGCAGCGCGTAGAGGATGATGACGTCGCCGCCCTTCATGTCGGCCGATCCGGCACCGCGCGCCATGGTGTCGAGCCGCACGAATTGCTGCCCTTCGCCTTCGAAGACGGTGTCGAAGTGGCCTATCAGGAGTACACGCTTCCCACCGGGCTTCCCCTTGTGCTCCGCGATGAGGTGGCCGGCACGCTTCATCGATTCGGGCATCTCGGCCCACCGGGTCTCGAAGCCGAGTGAGTCGAGCGCTGCGCGGAACAAGCTGCCCACCTGTCGCACGCCCTCCACGTTCAGCGTGCCACTGTTGATGTTCACCGCGCGCTCGAGGAAATCCACCTGTGCCTCGTGCTGCTGCTGCACGGAGCTGCGGATCTTCCTTTCCGTGGATGTTAGCCCCTTCTGTGCGGGGAGGGTCGATACCGCCGCGACTGAAAGCGCCGCCGCCGCGCCCAACGAGGTGAGTGCACGGACGACGTGATACGAGCGTGTGGCAGAGTACATTCGGCTGGGCCTCCAGCTGTTCGTGTGGTCGCCCCGCGCCACGCGGTTCGGCGCCGAGCGAGCATCGATGTGCGATCGTACGTTCGATTGTACGCGCGACCGCCCGCGCAACACCGAGAAAATTTCGGCAACTATGGATCGAGAGAGAATCGGCGTTTAATATGCGCTGTGCCGCGCTGCTCCGCCGGCCCTCCCTCTACAACCACCTGCACAATCAGGAAGTGAATCTGGTCGCGTCCAGCGCCCGCGCAATCGCCACGGGCATCCTCGTCACGTCTCTGCTCCTCGCACCCTCGCTCCCCACCACCGCGCTCCACGCCCAGGAAATCGGCTGGAACGGAAGCGCGGAGGCCAACGCGAGCCTCTTCTTCGGCAATACCGACCAGTGGGTCGTGGCTGGAGCCACGCGCGCGGCGTACAGCGACAGCACCATCGAGGTGCGCGGCGAGCTGCGCGCGGACTACGCCGAGACGGCCGTGGACTCGGGCGGGAGCTTCGTGAGCAGACGCGCGTGGCTCGCATCGACCGGCGTGGACTTCGCGCCCTTCTCGAAGGTCTCGCCCTTCCTCCTCGGCAGCGCGGAGTCGAGCCTTCAGGCACGCATCCACCGCCGTTACTCCGCGGGCTTCGGCGGGAAGCTCACCTACGTCCAGACCGACGACACGAAGCTCAGCACGAGCCTCGCGCTCCTGTGGGAGCGTACGCAGGTGATGGACGGGAACTCCAACCCCGATCTCCCAGGGACGCGACTCAGGTGGTCGTTCCGGCTCAAGGGGAGCCACAAGCTCGACGACCGCATCCACTTCAGCCACGAGACCTTCTACCAGCCGAGCGTGAAGGACATGCAGCGCTTCACCATCACGTCCACCAGCACGCTCACCTTCGACCTGAACAAGACGCTCGGCTTCACGAGTAGTCTGCACGACAGCTACGACAGCGAAGCGCGCCGCCGCGGTGCGCGCAGCAACAACGACGGCCAGTTTCTCGTGGGGCTGCGCGCGCGCTACTGACCGCGCGCCGGCGCGCCCTCGCCGGCGAGCACCGACTCATCGCCCGCCGTTCCCCCCGCCAGCCGCATCACCCGCACCGGGTGCGCGAAGCGGATCCCCTCATCCTCGAAGCGGCGCATGATGACCAGATTGATCGCCTGCTGGATGTCCATGTAGACGGTGTAGTCTGGTGAGAGTACGTAGTACACGGTCTCGAAGTCGATGGACGAATCGCTGTATCCCTTCAGGTGCGAGCGATCGAAGCGCACGGTGCCCTGCTCCTCCACCGCGGCACGGATGATCTGGGGGATCCGCTCCACCTTCTCGCGCGGCGTCCCGTACGCCACGCCGATCGGGAAGACGATGCGCCGTTGTGCCATCCGCTTGTAGTTCCTGATCCTGCTCTTGAGGAGATCGGAGTTGGAGACGATGACCTCCTCCCCCGACAGGCTCGCGATCCGTGTGGATCGGAGCCCAACGCTCGAGACCGTCCCCAGGAATTCGTCGAAGATGATGAAGTCGCCGACCTGGAACGGCTTGTCCAGGTAGATCGAGATGGCGGCGAAGAGATCGCCGAGCACCGTCTGGGCGGCTAGCGCGCCCGCGATACCCGCTACGCCGAGTGCACCGATCAGCGTCGTGACGTGGATCCCGAAGTTGTCGAGGAGGAGAACGATCATCAGCGCCCAGAGCATCAGGCGCGCCATGAAGGCCACCGCCGTCAGCGTGCCGAGCGATCCGCTGTTCTGCCTCGCCTGCCGCTTGGCCCAGTAGCCGATCCCCTCGTTCCCCCACACCAGGAGCTGGATGATGAACGCCGCACCCAGCACCATCGCGATGTACTCGCGCACCTCGTGACCCAGCGCTAGCGCGAGCGACGCGGCTGCGAGCGCCACGACGATCAGGAAGATCGTGTGCGTTCGCTCCATCACATCCAGGATGAGATCGTCGAGACCGTTGGCGGTGCGTGAGGCGACCTTCATTGCCCGCCTTACGAGCAGGCGGCGAAGGAGCGCCAGCGCTCCGAGCACCAGCGCGAACACACCGGCCGCAATGAGCCAGGCGAGCAGCGAGTTTCCGTGGAATTCGGTGGCGAGCAGCGAGCGTGGACCCATCGGCTTCCCTCTACGGCAGTCTTTCGGATTCTCTCTCTGGCGGTCATTCGCAATATGCCCCCTGCCGCCCTCATGCACAAAAGACGAGCCCGGCGATGGCCTGCACCGGGTGTGTGTTCGCGGCGCTCCTGAAGTCTTATATTGGCTGGTCCCAGTCGACACGTCAGGAGGAACCACTGGATGGCTCCGAACGCCGATCGGGCGATGAAGCGGCGAGCCCTACCACTCGACCAGACAGTCAGGTGGCTCCCACTCCACGATGCCTACTACCTGCTGGCCGAAGTGATGACCAGTGTGCGCGCGCTCCCGCTGGTGGTGATGCAGGAGGCGCTGCTGCAGGTGGAGATGCACGCGTCGTCGGAGGTTTACGGGAGTACCTGCGGCGTGCTCTATGGCGCACACTACCGCGACCCGAGCTCCAACGCCGCCTATACACTCGTGGAGGGGATCGAGCGCGCCACGCGCATGTACCGAGACGCCGATCCCGAGGCATCGCTCGCCGTCGACCTATCGCGAGCCATAGATGCCGCGGAGCGAGCGGGACACACGGTGATTGGTTGGTATCGCTTCGACGTCACACTATTTCCGAGGATCCCCGTCGCCGATGCGGGAATGCATCGCGCACTCTTCCCCGAGCCGTGGCAGGTAGCACTCCTGCGCGATGGCGCCGAGGGCGAGGGAAGCGGCGTCTTCATGCGCGTGGAACCAACCGAGGGGCGTGCCTTCCCCATCCCGTTCTTCGAGCTGATCCCGAAGAAGCGCGCCCGCGGCCGCGGTCCCAAGCGAACGAGCGTGCAGTGGCGCAACTACAGCGCCGAATCGGAAGTTCTCCCGCTTCCGGTGGAAGCCTACGAGTGCTCGCCGCCCCGGCACACGAAGCCCCCGAAGACGAACGGAGTCGCTCACGGTGCTCCCCGCGCGGGCATCTTCTCGCGTCTGGGTACGCTGCTCTCGACCACCAGACCGGAGCGCCCGCTGTTCCCGCACAGGCCGGCGGAGCGAGTCGCTAGCAACGAAACTCCGTCGTCGAAGCTCGAGCCGTCGCCTTCCACCGATAGCTGGACGCCTCCCGAGGCAGTCGAAGCACCCGTGACCGCGCAACCTCCGGAGAGCGCGGAGCAGCCCGAGCTGCTGCACCCGCCGGAGGCAGTGGAAGCACCTGAGCTCGAGACGCTGGAAGAGCGCGACACCGAGCTGCCGGACGCGCCCGAAGTCGTGGAAGAGCCCGCGACCGAGCTGCCGGACGCGCCCGAGGTCGTGAGAGAGCCCGCGATCGCGGAGATCGCGGAAGGCCTGCCGGGCGCCTACGAGGTACCGGTTCGCGTCCGTGCGGCGACGGACACGGCGTACCAGGCGCAGTCCGACGAGATGGACACGCTCTTCACCGAGTGGCGGCCCGATGCGGCGGGTCGCGCACCGCGAGCTTTCCTGGCACCGGCGCGCTGGCCGATCTCACGCTCCATGGTGAAGCGCGCCATCGCCGCGGCCCTCGTGCTGGGCGCGGGTTACGCTGGCGTCCAGCGCGTCCGCGCGGAACGCGCCAGCCGCCAGTCGGTCGCGCCCGGCGCGGCGACCACCCAGCAGGAACGGGCCGGGGATGTCGCTACGGGAAGGTTGGCCGAAGCCACGACGTCTCGCTCCGGCGGCGGAGGAGGTTTCAGCGAGGCCGAGCGAGCCGAGGTGAGGTCGGCACTGGCACGCATCGGCGAGTCGCGAGCCGTGCTCGTCGCGCATCTCGATACGCTGTCGACCACGCTCAGCGGCAGCGCGAGCGACTCGAGTGCATCGGACTCCAGCGCAGCGGAGCGGTGCACGCGCGCTGGCGCGCTCTACCAGCGATCGCTCGACGACATCGCGCGGATCGACCTGGCGCGCCAGAAGCTGACGTCGCTGGTGGGCCCGATGCGCATGGCCGGTGTCGATTCGCTCTCCACGATCGCGAGCGATCTGCATCGGAGCCTGCGCGAGCTCTGTGCGCGCTAGCGGCCGGGGTCAGCCGCCGCCGGGGATGAGATGAGGCCGCGCGAACTTCGCGCCTCTCCGTACACCGCGCTCAGCTCCCTTCGCCCACCGCCGCCGCCAGTGCCAGCGCGTTCCCGGCGACGATCGCCGCACCGAGCGTGACCGCGCGCGCTGCCGCGGAGATCGCCGAGCGTACATCGGCCGCGTGCTTCACCGCACGCTTGAGCGACTTCACCGCGCGCTTGAGCGACGAGAGCGACGCATCCAGGTCGTCCACCTCGAGAGCTATCGCCCGCGTGGTCATGCCGGATGAAAAGGTGAGCAGCGTCCACTGCAACCGCTCCAGCTCCGCGCGTCGCGCTGGTGAGAGCCGCTCCCAGTTGGCGAAGCGATAGGCGCCGAGTGACAGCGCGATGTCGTGATAGTCGCGCGCGATCGCCCGCGCGTCCGCCGCATCCAGCTTCGGCATTGTCTCGACTCTCCCTTTGCGGTTCGACTTCTTCCGGTGTTGCTCCGTGGGTCTCGTGCCGCGCATGCGCTCAGTACGCGTCGCGCAGCGCGGAAATCATCTCTTCGAGCTGCACGGTGTAGCCGGCCAGCTCGCCCGCGAGCCGCTTCGCGTCGAGGTCACGACGCGAGTCGTAGAGCCGCTGGTGTCCCTTCTTCATGGTGGCGAGCGCCTTCACGTACGCATCGAGCGCGGTGCGCTTCGCCTTCAGCTCCGCCGCGCGCTCGTCGCGCCTGTCGCGTACGAGGATCGCCGCCAGCGGCTCGCGCTCCGCGCCCTCGGCCAGAGCGGAGCGGTAGAACGCATCCATCCCCGCCGCCTCGAGGTCGAGTACGTTCGCGTAGTCTTTTCCGACTATCTCGGCGAGCGCATCGATCACGGCCGCCACGTTCGCGTTCTGATCCTCGATCACTCTGGCGAGCGTCAGCCGTCGATACGCATCCGTCGCCACCGATGCCGTGAAGGCAGCGAGGTCGCTCACCGCGCGCACCTTCTGCCCGTCGAGCTTCGCATCGTCTTCGAGCGCATCCGCCAGATCGTCGATGCTCGCGTCGTACTTCACCACCTTGTCATTCGCCAGCGCGCCCAGCGCCGCGAAGTAGCTCGCGAGCACTCTGTCGACGGCGACCGCCCTGCGCACGGCCCTCTCCCTGTCGGCACATCGCTTCTCGAGATCCGCCGCGCCGGCCCACCCACTCCCCTCCCTCGCCTCCCGATACTCCTCGAGCCGCACGCAGCTCGCCGTCATCGCCTCCGCCAACGCCGGAAACTCCGCCGCCGTCTCCCCCGCCGCCCTCGCGTAGCTCCCCACCCCTCCCGTCCTCACGCACCCGCCCATGATGACCATGATCCCGAAGCCGATCCCCGCCCGCATTGAGATCTCCAGGTGGAAGTGGTGGGATGATGGGGGGAGAAGGGGGAAAAGGAAACAGGGCCGACGGGGCCGACGGGGTCAGGTCTTTAATTTCGAGCCGTATGGGCTACTGCCCATACGGCTCGAAATTAAAGACCTGACCCCGTCGGCCCCCCCGCCCCTTCCCCCTCCCCTCAGCAATCCGTACTATCGACGCGTAGAGGGGGGCGGCGTGGGGGCGGGTGAAGACCCATGCGCGTCCCATGCATCGTGGCACTAGCAGCTCCACTCCTCATAACTCCTCCAAACTCATGCGACAACTGCCACTCGCGCTTTCACTCGTGGCCGCCATGGCGACCGCAGGTAGACCGCTTCCCGCCCAGCAGGCGGCGAAGCAGGGAGCGCCGGCGAAGCTGGACTCCGTTACCCTGGCGGGCTTCCGGTGGCGAGAGATCGGACCGGCCAACATGGGCGGACGCGTCGCCGACATCGCCGGCATCCCGAGCCCGTCCAGGACCTTCTTCGTGGCTGCGGCGGGCGGCGGTATCTGGAAGACCACCAACGCCGGTACCACCTTCCGGCCGGTGTTCGAACACGAGCGCGTGGTGTCCATGGGCGCGCTCGCCATCGCGCCCTCCGACACCAACATCGTCTGGGCCGGCACCGGCGAGCAGAACTCGCGCAACTCGATCTCGCCGGGCGGCGGGATCTACAAGAGCACCGACGGCGGGCTCCACTGGAAGCTCATGGGGCTCGAGAAGACGCAGCAGATCGGACGCATCGTCGTCCACCCCACCAACCCCGACATCGTCTACGTCGCCGCGCTCGGTCACCTCTGGGGCTCCAACCCGGAGCGCGGTCTCTACAAGACCACCGACGGCGGAAAGACGTGGAAGCTCATCAAGTTCATCAGCGACAAGGCCGGCTTCGTCGATGTAGCCATGGATCCCAGCGATCCGAACACGCTCTACGCGTCGAGCTACGAGCGCGTGCGCGGTCCCTGGTTCTACAAGAGCGGCGGGCCGGGGAGCGCGCTCTGGAAGACCACCGACGGCGGCACCACCTGGGCGAAGATCCAGGGCGGCGGCTTCCCCTCCACGGAGCTCGGCCGCATCGGCATCGCCATCTCGGCGAGCAACCCCGACATCGTCTACACACTGGTCGAGGCGGACTCGGTTCGCGGCGCCAAGGCACCCTTCCCCGTGCCGCTCTCGGACTCGGGGAACGCCAAGGCAACCAAGCAGAACCGGCTCCTCAGCGGACTCTATCGCTCCGAGGATGGCGGCAAGACGTGGAAGTGGATGAACGACAAGAACGTCCGCCCCTTCTACTACTCGCAGGTGCGCGTGGACCCGAAGGACCCGAACCGCGTCTACTGGTCGTCCACGCCGGTGAACTTTTCCACCGACGGCGGCCGCACGGTGCGCAACGCCACGATCGGCATCCACGTGGACCATCACGCCATGTGGATCGACCCGAACGATCCCGCACACTTCATCGTGGGCGATGATGGCGGCGTTTCGCAAACGTGGGACAAGGGCGGGAACTACGACTTCCTCAACGTCATCCCGATCGGCCAGTTCTACGAGGTGAGCTACGACATGGCCGTCCCGTATCGCGTCTGCGGCGGTCTGCAGGACAACGGGAGCTGGTGCGGTCCGAGCCGCAAGCAGAGCGACCCGATCACCAACGCCGACTGGTTCACCGTGGGCGGCGGCGACGGATTCTACACGGCGCAGGACCCCACGAACCCGAACATCATCTACGCCGAATCGCAGGGCGGCAACATCGGCCGCCTGGACTACGCCACTGGCGAACGCGCGAGCATCGTGAAGCCGAGCTGGCGGCCGGTCTACCTGCAGTACGAGGACTCGATACTCATCGAGCGCGGCGACACCACCAAGCCGGCGCCCAAGCCGACGCAGAAGCGCATCGACCAGCTCCGCGCGCAGCAGAAGGCGGATTCCGCGGCGCTCGATCTCCGCTTCAACTGGAACACACCGTACTTCATCTCGGCGCACTCGGCCAGCACGCTCTACATCGGCGGCAACCGCGTGCTCAAGTCCACCAACCGCGGAGATTACGTCTACCCCATCTCGCCCGATCTCTCCGACAGGGACACGGCCAAGATCCGCGTGAGCATCAAGACCACCGGCGGAATCACCAACGACGCCACCGGCGCGGAGACGTACGGCACGATCACCACGCTCGCCGAGTCGTACATGCGGCCCGGACTGCTCTACGCAGGCACCGATGACGGCAACGTGTGGCTCACGAGGAACGACGGCGCCACCTGGGAGAACCTCACCGGCCGCTTCCCCGGGCTTCCCGAGAACGCGTACGTGGTGCGCATCGAGCCCTCGCACTTCGACTCGACCACCTTCTATGTGGCGTTCGACAATCACCGCGTGAACGACTTCAAGCCGTATCTCTACGTCACTACCGACTACGGCAAGTCGTTCAGGTCGATCGTCAACGACCTTCCCACGGGCGGTCCCGACTTCCTGCACGTGATCCGTGAGGATCCGGTGAACCGCGATCTCCTGTTCGTGGGAACCGACGTCGGCGCGTACGTCTCGCTCGACCGCGGCGCGCACTGGCAGAAGTTCATGACCGGGATGCCCACGGTCCCTGTGCACGATCTCAAGATCCACCCGCGCGACCACGAGCTGATCGCGGCCACGCACGGGCACAGCATCATGATCGTCAACATCGCTCCGCTCGAACAGGTCGCCGAGAGCGTGCTGGCGTCCAATGCGTGGCTCTTCCAGCCGACCACCGCGTACGAGTTCGGCGAGCCGCCGGGCGCCGACCTCGATCCGGGTCATGCCTGGTTCGAGGCGCAAACGCCCGGAATGGGCGCGGTGATCTCCTACCGCCTCGCGAGCGGGAAGAGGGGCGATACGGTGAAGGTGGTGATCACCGACGTGAGCGGCGACACGATGACGACGCTCAACGGTCCGGGCACCGCCGGCCTGCACCACGTCACGTGGAACCTCCGCGGGAAGCCCGAGAAGGCGAAGCCGCTCACGCCGGCTGGAGTGCGCGACAGCATCATCGCCGATCGGAAGATGACGCACGTCTTCGACTCGCTCGCCACGGCGGGCGTCGCGCCGAAGGAGCAGCTCGATCGGATCCACAAGGCGATGACGAGTGGTGAGAGCCTGTTCGGCCTCTTCCGCCGTGGCGGCGGTGGCGGCGGAGCGATGGGCGGCTTCGAAGAGCGCCCCGGCGAGAGCCCGGCCCCGCGCAAGCCCGGCGAGCGCGGCGCGAGGGGTGGACGCGGTGCGCACGCGGACTCCACACAGGTGGCGGCGAAGTCCGACTCCGCGCAGGCTGGCGCGCGCGGCGCACAGGCGGGCGGTGAACCGCCGATCGACCGCGAGGTGCTCGGCGACGTCTTCGACGCGCTTCGCAGCAGTGGCGCCATCCAGGGCGGCTTCGGCGGCGGCCGCAACCGCGCCCCACTGGTCGAGAGCGGCGACTACCGTGTCACCCTCACCGCCAACGGCCACACCCAGCAGCGCACTCTCCGCGTCGAGCGCGTGAGCGGCGGAAGCGACACCGCCGTACTGGCGAACGAGTGGGAGGAGGTGCTGGAGGGGAGAGACCCGTAAGGACCGACGGGGCCGACGGGGTCAGGTCTTTAATTTCGAGCCGCATGGGCAGTCGCCCATGCGGCTCGAAATTAAAGACCT
>JBIQMO010000125.1:0-10452 GCA_044463245.1 Gemmatimonas aurantiaca | reverse complement strand
GCGAGGTGCCGCACTCGGGGCAGCCGTAGCGCTCGGAGAAGATCTGGCTCGTGGGGCCTCCCTCTTCCGGGTCGCGATGGAGGACCACTTCCACCAGGCCGTCGGCCAGTTTGAGCGCGGTCTCTATGGAATCGGTGAGGCGGCCGCGGTCGTCGGCGCGCACCACGAGGCGATCCACGATCACCGAGATCGTGTGGTTGGTGGACTTGGCCAGCTTTGGCGGGTTGGCCAGCTCGATCTGCTTTCCATCCACCAGGGCGCGCACGAAGCCCTGCTTCCGCGCCGACTCGAGGAGGTCGCGGAACTCGCCCTTCCGTCCGCGAACGAGCGGGGCCAGGACCTCGATGCGCGCATCGGCGGGCCAGGTGAGCACCGTGTCGGCGATCTGGCTCGCGCTCTGGCGCTGCACCGGCCGGCCGCAGTTGGGGCAGTGCGGCGTGCCCACCCTGGCGAAGAGGAGACGGAGGTAGTCGTAGATCTCCGTGACCGTCCCCACCGTCGAGCGCGGGTTGTGGCCGGCCGACTTCTGCTCTATGGAGATGGCCGGGGAGAGACCTTCGATGGCATCCACATCGGGCTTCTCCATGAGGCCCAGGAACTGCCGGGCGTAGGCGGAGAGCGACTCGACGTAGCGCCTCTGTCCCTCGGCGTAGATCGTGTCGAAGGCGAGCGAGGACTTCCCCGAGCCCGAGAGCCCCGTGATGACGGTGAGGCGGTCGCGGGGGATCGCGATATCGATGTTCCGCAGATTGTGCTCGCGGGCCCCGCGGACTATCAGCTTTTCTTCGGGCATAGCCTGCTAAAACTGAGCACCACGGGCGCTCGAAACAAGGGACGGTAAACGGCAGCTTGCTTCGGCGCGGTTCGATCGTCTTTCGGGGATGAGACAGCACACATATCTGCCGCCAACGGCGAGGTTAGATTGCGAGCTTCCTCACCCCATTTTGAGTCGCCATGCCGCAAACAGATGCCCTCGTCGTACTGACCACGGTCTCCAACGCCGAAGAAGCAGTGTCCCTCATCAGGACGCTGCTGGAACGCCGGCTGATAGCCTGCGGGACGCTCCTTCCCGGGTCGCGCTCGATCTATCGGTGGAACGGGAAGGTCGCGGACGAGGCGGAAGTCGTGGTGCTTCTGAAGACGCGCGCTGCGCGTCTGGAGGCGCTCGAGGAGTCGTTCGCGGAGCTGCACCCGTACAACGTGCCGGAGCTTCTCGCGGTTCCAGTGGCGGCGGGGCTGAGCAAGTACCTCGGCTGGATAGCGGACGAGACCTCTCTCTCGCTCGTATAGGTCTATTCCGGAGGGAGCACCTCCTCCTCGGGTCACGACCCGAGGGACCTCGCGTGGCGCGTGGGAGCAGTGCATCGCGGGAGGATGAGCCATGAGCCGACGCGCGGGGATCGCGCTCGGCATTGTGGCGCTCTGGCTGGCGGGGATAGCCGCGTTGACGAAGCGCGAGCTCTTCCGCGGTGAGGACCAGCTCCTCGCCGAAGCCGCGATGCGCGTCGCTCCGGGCGCACTCTACTACACCGTCAGGGAGAACGGCCAGCGGATAGGATTCGCGTCGGCCACCATAGACACAACGCCGGTCTCCTTCCTGTTGTCCGACCTGCTGATCACCAGCCGGCCGGACAGCTCGCTCGGACCGGAGGGGAGGCGCCGCTTCGCGGCGCGCTCCATCGCAACGCTCACGCGCGGGCTGCGCCTCTCGCGCTACAGCTACCAGACGCGCGGCGGCGGCACGTCGAGCGCCACGGGCGTGGTCTACGGCGACACCCTCCTCGAGCTCACGCGCTCGCGCCACGGCGAGGCGCCCGACACCTCCCGACTCGCGCTGCACGGTGCGCCCCTCGTCCCCGGCATGCTGCCGATGTTCGTGGCTCTCGTGGACAAGCACGAGCAAGGGACGAGCAGGACGGCCACCATCCTCGATCCTACACGGGACACGCTCGCCACGGTCACGGTGCGCGTGGTAGCGGAGTCGCTCTTCGTGGTGGTGGACAGCGCCGAGACCGAGCCGGCCACGAGCCGCTGGATTCCCGCGCACAGCGACACCGTGCGCGCGTGGAAGATCGAGCAGCAGGGAGGCGGCATCATCAACGGCTGGTTCGACGAACGCGGGATCCTGGTGGAAGGCGAGCCGATTCCCGGAATCACCCTGCACAGAACCGCGTACGAAATCGCCTTCGACAACTGGCGTCACGGTATCCCGGAGAGCAAGGATCGATGATCACGCTACGCTCGCTGACCAAGCGATACGGCCCATTCACCGCCGTCGATTCCATAGACCTCGAGGTCACGAAGGGCGAGCTGTTCGGATTTCTCGGCCCCAACGGCGCAGGCAAGACTACCACGCTGCGGATGATCGCAGGGATACTCCGGCCGACGTCCGGAAGCGTGGTGGTGGGCGGCGTGAACATCGCCGAGCATCCAGCGGCGGCGAAGGCGAAGCTCGGCTTCATCCCCGACCGCCCCTTCATCTACGACAAGCTCACCGGCGCGGAGTTCCTGCGCTTCGTGGCGGGTCTGTACGACCAGAGCGGCCCGATCGTGGAGAAGCGGATGGACGAGCTCCTCTCGCTCTTCGATCTCCGGGAGTGGAAAGACGAGATGGTCGAGAGCTACAGCCACGGGATGCGGCAGAAACTGATCATTTCGAGCGCGTTTCTCCACCGGCCCGAAGTCGTGGTGGTGGACGAGCCGATGGTGGGACTCGACCCCAAGGCGGCGAGGATCCTCAAGGATCTCTTCAAGGAGTATACGCGGCGCGGGCACACGATCATGATGTCCACGCACACGCTGGAGGTAGCGGAGTCGCTCTGCGATAGGATCGGGATCATCCAGGGCGGGAAGATCCGCGCGCTCGGGACGATGGACGAGCTGGCGTCGCGCGCCGAGGAGGGCGTGCAGGGGCTGGAAGCGTTGTTCCTGCGACTCACGGGCGAGCGGGCATCGCGCGAGCTGGTGGAGGTGCTGGATGCGTGAGGGGGCGGCGGCGAACGGAGTACCGGCTGGCGATGCATCGACTCCCGTTGTATCGGCCGGTCATCTACCGGCGCATACATCGACATCCGATGTATCGCGAGCGGTCGAGCGGCTCCCGCACCCATCGGTGCGCCAGCTCCTGAGCCCCAAGTGGCACACCATGCGGAATCGCGCGCGCCGGAGCGATGCGAAGCAGGGGTGGCGCTGGCTGATAGTCATCGCGATCGGGCTCCTCTTCTGGGGCTTCTCGATGGCGGTCCTCGTGCGCGTGCTCACCTACTTCCGCGGAACGCCGGAGATCGGACTGCTACTCGCGGGGAAGCTCCTCGGGCTCGTGTTCCTCAGCTTCTTCGCGATACTGCTCCTCTCCAACGTCATCACCGCGCTCTCCAGCTATTTTCTGGCGCGTGACCTCGACATGCTGGCCGCCGCACCGGTGGACTGGCTACAGCTCTACCTGGCGAAGTTGTTCGAGACGGTCATCCACTCGAGCTGGATGGTGGCGCTGATGGCGCTACCGATCCTCTCGGCGTACGGCTACGTGTACGACGGCGGCGCGCAGTTCGTGCTGGTGGCGCTCGCGGCGATCCTTCCCTATTTCTTGATCCCCGCAGCGGTGGGGAGCGCGATCACGCTGATCCTGGTCAACGTCTTCCCGGCGCGGCGCACGCGCGACCTCCTGAGTGTGGTGGCGGTGCTGGCGGCGGGCGCGCTGGTGCTGCTCTTCCGGCTGCTGCGTCCGGAGCGGCTCGTGCGGCCCGACGGCGTGCGCTCGCTCGTGGACTTCGTGGCCATGCTGCAGACGCCCACATCGCCCTACCTCCCGAGCGAGTGGGCGCAGCGAGCGGTGATGGGATCGCTCACCGGTGATCTTCAGCTTCTCCCCCTTTACCTGCTCTGGACCACCGCCGCGGTGATCGTGATGGGCGGTGCACTGCTCCACCGCGCGCTCTACGACGCGGGCTACAGCAAGGCGCAGGAGAGCGCGCATCGCCACACACGCGGCGGGGCATTGGCGGCGGTGGCCTATCGCCTCCTCGCGCCACTCGGCGCGCTGCGCCGGGAGCTCGTCATGAAGGAGGTGAGAGTCTTCTTCCGCGACACCACCCAGTGGTCGCAGCTCATCCTCCTCGCGGTGCTCCTCGTGGTTTACGTGTTCAACGTGAAACTGCTGCCGATGAGCAGCGAGGGCGTGACGTTCTTCCTGGTGAACGTGGTGCCATTCCTGAACCTCGGCATCGCCGGCTTCGTGCTCGCGGCCATCGCTGCGCGGTTCATCTTCCCCGGCGTGAGCGTCGAGGGGCGCACACTCTGGCTCCTCAAGTCGAGCCCGTTGCCGATGGGGGCGCTGCTCTGGTCCAAGTACTGGACGGGCACGCTGCCGCTTCTCGCGCTCGCGCTGGTCATAGTGGGAGTGACCAACGCGCTGCTCGGCGTCGGGACGTTCATCTTCGTGGTGTCGCTCTGTTCGATCGTCGTGCTGACCCTCGCGCTGGCGAGCATGGCGCTCGGTCTCGGCGCAGTGTTCCCCAGGTACGAGTCGGAGAACGCAGCTCAGATCCCGACCTCGTTCGGCGGGCTGGTGTTCATGCTCACGGCGGTAGTGCTCATTGCCGGTGTGGTGCTGCTGGAGGCACGGCCGGTGTACACCTACCTCAGGGCGCGCAGCTTCGGCGAGCCGATCGTGGCGTCGGAGATGGTGCTGGGATTCGTGCTGGCGTTCATGTTGTGTGCGGTGGCGACTGTGGTACCGCTGCGGGTAGCGTCGAAGAAGCTGAACGCGCTGGAGGTGTGAGGAGGCGTGTAGGGGTCAAGTCTTGACTTAATACATTTTTGGGCGAGCGCCCAAAAATGTATTAAGTCAAGACTTGACCCCTACACTCGGATTCTGCGGGCGTGCGTTCGATGATGGTTCTCGAAGGAGCCGGCACTACGTTGCCGGCATGGCTAGACCTCTGAGAATCGAGTTCCCCGGCGCATGGTACCACGTTCTGAACCGCGTGGCTGGGCGACGGATAGTCTTTGAGCATGGCCCATCACGATCACTCTTCCTCGCGCTACTCGGAGAGCTGAGCCACCGCTTCGGTACGGAGTGCCATGCCTACTGCCTCATGGGGAACCACTATCATCTGCTGCTGCATACCCCGCGGGGCAACCTGTCCGCCGCGATGCGGCACTTCGATGGCCTCCTGACGCAACGCCACAATCGTCTCACTGACCGTGATGGTCCCCTCTTTCGTGGACGGTATACGGCGAGACTCGTTGACGCCGAGCGATATTTGCTGAGCCTCTCCTGCTACATACATCGCAATCCTCTCGACGCCGGATTGGTGAAACGGCCCGAGGACTACGAATGGTCGAGCTACCGCGCCTACCTCGGTATCACGCAAAAGCCCAACTGGCTCGAGACAGGAGTGATCCTCGGCTCCATGGGGAATGCCGACCGGGCGCGGGAGTACAGAGCACTGGTGGAAGGTGATGGTAGCGCGGAAGTAGACAACCTTTACGCCGCCGCCAGGCAGGCCCCCATCCTGGGCGACGAGGCATTCAGAAAGCTGGTGCTGGGTGGGCGGGAACCCGAACGCGAGCAGCCGCAGATCCGACACAGGTATTCATCACCTTCGACAGCGGAAATCGCTACAGCCGTGGGCGCTGCGTTCGACGTGCTCCCATCCGAGATCTGCTCGTCAGTACGAGGACGGGGACGGCGTAATCTCCCTCGTGCGGTTGCGATGTATCTATGTCAGAGCGTGGCTGGCAAGAAGCTCGACAAGATAGCGTCGGAATTCGGCGTAGGGCACTACGCCACGGTATCGGTTACTATCAGGCGCCTGCGCGCAACATTGGACGCGGATGACAGGCTGGCGCAAAGGGTTGCTGAAATCGAAGCGATGCTGCGGGGTTAGCCAGGGGTCAGGTCTTGACTTGATACATTTTCCGCCGGCCGGCGGAAAATGTATCAAGTCAAGACCTGACCCCTGGCTAACCCCACCTACGCCGCCAGGCTCCCCCCGCACGACGGGCAGAATCGCGCACCCACCTCGCTGATCTTCGCGCCGCATCCGCCGCACACTCCGGCCAGGTAGCGCCCGCAGCTAGAGCAGTAGATGGCGTCGGGCTCCGGTCTCGGGCCGCACACTTCGCACGTAGAAGGACGCGCGCGATACTTGAGTATCACCGCCTCGACTTCGTCGTCGGGGACTCCGGCGGCGCTGGCTGCAGCCGAATCCTCCGAACGGAGCGCGGCCAGCGCCTGGCGAGTGTAGGTGTTCTTGAGGACTTCGTAGTCACTCTCGGAGAGCTTCCCCGTCTCGCGATCGAACTCGACCTCGCGCAGGATCGCCACCGCGCGCTCGGAGGCGGACGGCTCCCGGCCCGCGCGCTGTTGCGGCTTCACCGCACGCGCCACCGGCGGCGCTCCCTCGCGGAAGAGCGGGTAGAGGACGAAACCCAGCGCCACGAGCGCGAGGACGGTCCCGATGATGAGCGCGCTCACCGGTCGTCCCTGTGCAGCAGCTCGTTTAGCCGCTCCATCTCCTCCGGAGTCCCCTCCACGGGGAGGTTGGTGACGGCGGCCGGCTCGGCCTCGGGGCGATGCCAGCGCTTGAGCAGCGCGACGATCAGCGCCGCACCGCCACCGAGTGCGGCGAAGGGCGTGATGTAGCCGGTGAGATTGAAGCCCGTCTTCTTCGGCTCCATCAGCACGCGCTCGCCGTAAACGTCCACGAACGCGTCGATGATCTCCTGCGCGCTGTGGCCGCCGTTCACCAGCGCCATCACATCGCGGTGCATCGCGGGCGACACGGGGCAGGTGAAGTCGGTGGTGCGACAGGTGAAGATGTCCAGGTTGCAGCCGCACATGCAGTGGATGTGGTGCTCCAGCTCATCCATCGCATCGGTGGACATCGATGGCGTGGACGACTTCGCGGGCAGCCGCACGGGCTTGTACTTCTGCTCGTTCATCGGGACGTTGGCCGCCCCGGTGTTCGCCTGCTGCGCGCCAAGCACGCCCGGCAGCGCCGCCGACGCGACGCCCGCCGCCGCCACTCTCAGAAACTCCCTGCGCTTCACGACTCGGTTGGTCCTCCGGCACCCACGGTCGCGGGCTCCAGCACTGCTTCGTATCCCGCCTGCCTCTTCCGCCGCTCGGCCTGCGGCCACATCACGATGAGACCGCCCACGGCCATGATCATCCCGCCGTACCACACCCACCAGACCAGCGGGTTGAACGTGACGCGCAGCTCGGCGGTATCCTCGCCGGTCACGCCCGCGAGCACCACGTACACATCCTGCCTGAGCCCGCTCAGGATCCCGACCTCGGTAGATGGCTGGAAGGTCGGGTTTCCGTTGCTGTCCACGTACTGCCGCTTCTCCGTCCTGATCACGCCCGCCGGCTTCCCGTTGCGCCGCGCCTCGAGGAGCACGGCGGTGGTCTGTCGGTTGAGCTGCTCGTACGCCGAGACGCCCTGGCTGGTGAAGCTCCACTCGTTCCCGTACGGGTCGGTGGCCTGGTACTTCTCGCCGCCCTTGAGCGTGACGTCGAACTCCTCCTTGAAGGCGAGCCCCGCGAAGGCGGCGAAGAGCACCACCACGCCGACGTGCACGATGTACCCGCCGTAGCGGCGCCGGTTGCGGCCGATGAGCCGCAGGAACGCCATGACGTAGTTCTCCTCGTACATCCGGTGCCGCGCGCGCGTACCCTTGTAAAACTCCTGTGCTATCGTGCCGAGCACGAAGCCGGCTAGCGTGTACGCGATCACGGCGTACACGTCGCGCATCCCGAGCGCCACGAGCAGCATCCCCGTCACGAGCCCGATCACCACCGGTCCGGTGAACTGGCGCTTGAGATTCGCCACCGACGCACGCCGCCAGGCGATGAGCGGGCCGATCCCCGTGAGCGCGAGGAGCGCGAGGCCGAGCGGGACGTTCACCTGATTGAAGAACGGCGGGCCCACCGTGATCTTCGTCCCGCGCACCGCCTCGCTCAGGATGGGGAAGAGCGTCCCCCAGAGCACCGAGAAAGCGATCCCCACCAGCAGCAGGTTGTTGAAGAGGAAGCTCGCCTCGCGGCTCACCATGCTCTCCAGCTCGGCCTGCGTCTTCAGATCATCGAGACGGGTGGTCACGAGCCACGCCGTCACACCGATGGACACCACGAGGAAGCCGAGGAACCAGTAGCCCACCGACGACTGAGCGAAGGCGTGGACGCTGGAGATCACGCCGCTACGCGTGATGAAGGTGCCCAGTATCGAGAGGAGGAACGCCGACACCACGAGCGTCACGTTCCACTTGCGCAGCATCCCGCGCTTCTCCTGCACCATGATCGAGTGCAGGAATGCAGTGTTCACGAGCCAGGGGAGGAACGACGCGTTCTCCACCGGATCCCACGCCCAGTAGCCGCCCCAGCCGAGCTCCACGTACGCCCACCACATCCCCAGCACGATCCCGATCGTGTTGAAGAACCAGCTGATCAGCACCCAGCGGCGCACCGAGGTGAGCCACTCGTTGTCGAGCCGCCTGGTGATGAGCGCTGCCACCGCATACGCGAAGGGGATCGAAGTGGCGATGTAGCCCAGGTACAGGTTGGGCGGGTGGATCGCCATCCCCGGATTCTGGAGCTGCGGGTTCATCCCGCGTCCGTCGGCCGGGATCCAGCCGAGCCGATCGTACGGGTTGGCGCCGAAGACGATGGTCATGGTGAAGAAGAGACCGATCACCGCCAGCGTCGGCACGACCCAGGGCATGAGCGCGTGGTTGCTCTTCCGCCCGGTGTAGACGGCTATTGCCGTGTAGATGGAGAGGATCAGCAGCCAGAAGAGGAGCGATCCCGCCTGGCCTCCCCAGAACGCGGTGAACTTGTAGACCGCTGGAAGGTTGGCGCTCGTGTACGATGCGACGAACTCGAGCGAGAAGTCCGACTTGAGGAGCGCCGTCCAGAGTCCGATGGCGGCGAGAACCACGAAGCCGCACATCGCGTACAGAGCGCGCTGCGCGCTCGCTACCAGCTCTCCACGGTGGGTGAATGCGCCCGCAAAGCCCGCGGTGGCCGCCCAGGCGGCCATGAGGAGCGCCACCCAGAGCGAGAGCTCACCGATGAGAATCATGTCGTCGCCGAGGGGCTGGTCGCGCTCGTGTAGCCTGGTGTGCTCTGGTACTTCTCAGGTGCGTTCTCGTAGCGTGATGCGCACTTCGCGAGCACGGTGGTCGCGGCGAAGGTGCCATTGCTGTCCATGCGCCCCTCCACCACCACGTCCACGCCATCCGTGAAGGTATCGGGCGCGATCCCGCGATAGCTCACGGGGAAGCTCCTGGCGCCGTCGGTGACCTCGAACTTCATGGAGCGCCCGCCGGGGTCGCGGACGATCGAGCCGGGCACCACGCGCGCGCCCACCTTCACGCCGGTCCCGTAGAACGTCGGGTCCTGCTGGATCTTCGTGGCCAGCTCGGTGGGCGTGAGGTAGTACGTCCCTGTTTCCTCGATGGACGTAGCCATCAGGTAGCCCGAGGTCGCCAGCACGAGCGCGCCACCGATCAGAAATTTCGTCCGCGCTTTCATTCTCCAGTCTCCTTCGTGGCAGACGCCTGCCGCCATCCATCCATCATCTACTACCCATCTATCGAGATTCGCCGCTGTGAGCCGCCTCGCTGCGCACGCGCTGCATTATGGCCGCGAGCTCCGACTCGGCCTGAGCGCGCTCGTCCGGGGTCCAGGCCGTGGCGTGCCTGTCGAGCTGGCGCACCCGCTCCAGCATCTCGGTGACGAGCGCGCGCAGAACATCGTTGGAGCGGCGCTCCACGGTCGCTTCGGTATTTCCAGGATCTCTGCTCACGAGATCGCTCATGCTGGGCCTCGCGTCTCACGGGAATTCGGCCATGATCCTGCCGCGCAGCACCGTGAATATAGGCCGCTTCGCACGCCCCGAATAGACCGAGCCGCCCATATCTCCGGCGAAATGAGGCTCGCCTTCAGAGAGGGGCGCGAGACGTCAGCGCGACCGCGCGAGCAATACGGTCGCGGTGCCGGCACCTGCCGCATCCCAAGCCAGGTCGCGCACGCTGAAGTGCTCTCCCGAACGATCATCGTGTATCTCCTTCCCCACTCCCACCACCAGCGTCAGCGCCGACGCCCCCACCAACGCTCCATCGTGCGACACGCGCGCGGTACGCAGCGCCGAGTAGCTAACGCTCTGCACGAACGCCGACATGAAAAAATGCTTCACCTTGTCGGCCGACAACCACGAATCGCGCCCCTCGCCGCCGCCACCCGGAGCCCAGAGCCACAGGACCAGAACGAGCGATCGCATCAGGCGCTCTTCCGGGTGGAGCTTGGGCCGGAGCCAACTCCCAGCGCAGCGAGCTCCTCGCCCAGCAGCTCGAGGGCACGGCCGAGGAGGGCGCGATGCTCTGGCTCGTTGATCCAGCTGCTCGCCCCCGACGGATGTGGCAGCGGGATCGCGACCGACTCGC
>JBIQMO010000124.1:0-10459 GCA_044463245.1 Gemmatimonas aurantiaca | reverse complement strand
CGAATCTACCCACACTTTTCCCCGAAGACCCGAAATTAAAGACCTGACCCCGTCGGCCTCCTGAACCCTCGCAGCTTTCTACTCTCCCCTTCCCTCCTCCCTCTCCCTCCACGATCTTGCACGCGCCATGGGGGGAGAAATGGAGAGAGAGAGGATCGCGGTAGCGTTCATGGGGCTCGGGGCGATCGGCGCGCCGATGGCCAGGCATCTCGGCAAGCCGCCTTTCGAGCTCGAGGTCTGGAATCGCACGCGCGCGAAGGCGGAGTCGTTCGCCAGCGAGAATGGCGTACGAGCAGCGGCGACGCCGGCGGCAGCGGCCGAGGGGAGCGACTTCGTCATCACGTGCCTCCCCACCTCGAACGAGGTCGAGTCGCTACTCGAGGGGAGCGACGGAATTCTCGCGGGTATGCACCGCGGGGCGACGCTGGTGGATTGCACGTCGGGCGATCCGGTGCAATCGCGAAGGATCGCTGCGCGACTCGCCGACGTCGGGGTGCACTTCATCGATGCTCCCGTGAGTGGCGGCGTGAGCGGCGCCGAGCAGGGGACGTTGACGGTGATGTGCGGCGGCGACGAGGAGGTGTTCGAGCGCACCAGGCCGGTGCTCGAGAGCTTCGGCAGGAAGATCGTGCGCTGCGGTCCGGTCGGTGCCGGGCACGCGCTCAAGGCAGTGAACAACATGCTCCTCGCCATCAACCTCTGGTCGGCTGGTGAGGGGCTGGCAGCGCTCGCGCGAGCGGGCGTGGACATCCCTGCGGCTCTGGGCGTGATCAACGCATCGAGCGGACGGAGCAACGTCACCGAGAACCTGATCACCGAGCGAGTGGTCAGACGCGCCTTCCCCCGCACCTTCCGCCTCGCCCTCCTCGACAAGGATGCGGGCATCGCCGCTTCTGTGGCGCGCGACCACAAGGTGCCGTCGCCGCTCATGCAGCTCACCAGCGAGCTGTATCGCGTGGCGCACTCCGAGCTCGGGGAAGAGGCCGACCACGTGGAGGTAGTGAAGCTCATCGAGAGGTGGGCGGGAGTGGAGATCGCTTGAGCATCGACCTCGCCGCGCTCCGCCAGCGCTTCCCTGCGCTCGAGCGCACCGTCGATGGAATCCCCGTAGCGTACTTCGACGGGCCGGGCGGCACGCAGGTACCGCGAGAGGTGGTGGATGCCATGGCCGACTACCTCTACCACCACAACGCCAACACGCACTGGAACTACCCGTCCAGCAGCGAGACGGATGAGATAATCGCCGGTGCGCGCGAGGCGCTCGCGGACTTCCTGAATGCGAACCCATCGGAAATCGCGTTCGGGCAGAACATGACCTCGCTCGCATTTCACGTGTCACGCGCCATCGGCTACGGCCTGGTGGCGGGCGACGAAGTGGTCGTGACCGAGCTCGACCACCATGCCAACGTCGCACCGTGGCAGACTCTCGCACGCGAGCGGGGTGTCACGCTTCGCACCGCGCGCATGATTCCCGAAACGGGGCAGCTCGACTGGGAGCACCTCGAGAATTGCATCGGTCGGCGCACGCGACTGGTCGCTATCGGTGCCGCCTCCAACGCGCTCGGGACGATCAACGATGTCGCCCGCGCGGCGCGTCGGGCGCACGAAGTGGGCGCGCGTGTATTCGTGGACGCCGTCCACTATGCGCCACACGAGCTGGTGGACGTGCAGGCAATGGGGTGCGACTACCTGGCGTGCTCGGCGTACAAGTTTCACGGCCCGCACATGGGAGTTCTCTTCGTGCGCGAGAACCTCCTCTCGGCGCTGGACGTGCCAAAGCTCGTGCCCGCCCCCGACAGCGCGCCGGAGCGACTCGAGACTGGTACGCAGAACCACGAAGCGATGGCTGGTGCTGCAGCTGCGGTGGATTTTCTGGCGTCGCTGGGTGCCGGCTCCACGCGGCGGGCGCGCCTGAAGCACGCCTTCGAGGCGATGCACCAGCACGGCGCATCGCTGTTCCGGCGCCTCTGGAGCGGCCTCTGCTCCATCGACGGCGTCAAGCTCTATGGATCGCCGCCCGGGACACCGCGTACACCGACGCTGTCATTCACCGTCCGCGGCATCCCCGCGCGTGAGGTCGCCCGCAGCCTCGCCGGCAGGGGAGTATTCGTCTCCCACGGCGACTTCTACGCGACCACCGTGGTCGAGCGGCTGGGCGAGGCACGCACCGGCCTCGTGCGTGCGGGCTGCGCCTGCTACACGACCGAAGACGAGGTCGACCGGTTGGTATCGGGCGTGCAGATGCTCGTGGCCCGCAGCGCGTCCTGATTTCCGCACCCTATTCGTCAGAGGGATGGTCGGTGGTCGTCCGGGAGGCGCGTGCTCTTCGCGTGCCTTCTGGTTAGCCGCTCTCGCCCATCGACACTGAACGCGTCGGTCGTTCGGGCGCGGCCGACGGTGAGCTCATGGACCCATCATTCCGATCGTTCTTCGACGAGTGGTATCCGCGGCTGGTGATGTACCTGCGCGCGCGGCTCGGCGACGAGGACCACGCGGAGGACATCGCGCAGGAGGCCTTCGTGCGACTCCTCGACAACGCCCCCCGTGACAGGGTCGGCTGGCTCTTCGCGGTCGCCTCGAATCTCGCCGTGGACCAGCAACGTGTCGCGAGCGGCCGTGCCCGTCATCTCACTCTCATAAAGGCCGCTCGCGAGGGTTCCGCCGACCCCGGTCCGGAGCAGCAGCTGCTGCGAGACGAAGTGATCTCGCGCGTGCGCGCGGCGCTCGCCGAGCTCCCGGAGCGCGACCGCGAGCTGCTCCTGCTGCGTCACGGTGGCTGGCCCTACCGCGATATCGCTCGCTTGCTCGGTGTAGCCCCATCGTCGGTGGGGTCGCTCCTCACCAGGGCCGAGCGGCGATTCGCAGCGACATTCGAGGAGCTGAATACGGATCATGCACTTCGCGCATCCATCTGACGGTTTGCTCCGCGCGATGGCGGACGGCGAGCTTCCGCTTCCGCGCCGCATCGCGACGCTCATCCACCTATCCCACTGCCGCCTTTGCCGCGACGCGCTGAAGACCGTGCGCCACGAGGCCCGGAGCGCGCGACGGCTCCTGGAGCTGCTCGACGCGCCGGTGGACGCGGAAGAAGCCTGGCGTCGAATCGAGGCGCGCCACGCCATGCTCCACCCGCCGGCGCGGGCCACGAAGGGGGCGGGTGGCTCGCGCCTCGCCTGGGCGGTCGCCGCTCTCTTCGCTGTCGCCACGCTCACGCTCGCCGCCGACCGCGTGCGCGGCACTTCGCGCGTGCTGGAGGGCGGCGCCGGCCACCGGGACATCTGCTGCTGGGACCTGGACGGCGGTGGACGGAGCGATGACGGCGTCATGACGCGCAGCAGCGCCGGCGAGCTCCTCGACTGCGTGGTGCTCTACGACGACCTGGATCGCAGCCGGTCGTTCACATCGGGTGACGCTGTACGCTACATGTCGCGCTCGGAATCGTGCGTGCCGTTCGCGTCGCTGCGCGACGCCGAGGGAGTTCCGGACGGACTCGCCATGCTGGGGAGGGGACGATGAGGAGGACTACGATGGGAGGCAGAGCGAGAGCGTTTCCGATCTTCGTGATGGTCGTGACACTCGGCGCGGCGAGCTCGGCGCGGGCGAGGGCTCAGCAGCGCGATACCACGGCGGCCGACACGGCGCGTACCGACACCTCACGCGCCGACACGACGGCACAGATCCTCGCGCCCACGGTGGTGACCGGTACCCGCCTCTCGGCGGTAGATGAGCGCACGCCGGTGCAGGTCGACGAGATCCGGCTCGAGAAGATCCCGCTCGGCCCCGTCGGGATGGCCGACGCGCTGGCGCGACTCCCCGGTGTGAGCGTCTTCGACGACCAGGGCACGCGCGCGCAGCCCACGCTGGAGATCCGCGGCGTCCGACTCTCACCGGTCGTGGGGGTATCGCAGGGAGTGAGCGTCTTCCTCGACGGCGTGCGCATCAACGAGCCCGATGCCCAGGAGGTCAACTTCGATCTCATTCCGATGGATGCGATAGACAAGGCCGAGCTGGTGCGCGGACCGGGAACGTTGTACGGGAAGAACTCCCTCGCGGGCGCGCTCGTCCTGAGCACCAAGCGAGGCACCTTCACGCCCGAGTTGAGTGCGGACCTCGAGGCGGGCGCCTTCGGCTACCGCGGTGGACGGGTGAGCGCGGGTGGCGTGATAGACGACGTGGATGGCTACGTCATGGCACGCGCCACCGAGGAGGACGGCTACCGCGACGAGACGCCGGCGCGTACGCGGCAGGTGTTCGTGAACGTGGGGCGCAAGCGTCCCAACACCGACCTCGCGATGACGGTGATGTACGCGCGCGACAGGATCTTCCAGGCCGGCTCACTCCCGGAGAGCTGGCTGCGGGTAGACCGCCGAGCGAACTTCACTGGCGGCGATTTCTTCGAGCCGGAGCTCTGGCACATCGCCGTGCGCGGCGAGCGCCCCTTCCAGGGCGGAACGATTCGCGCCAACGCTTTCAGGCGCGACAACGACTACCAGCAGTTCAACGTGAACGTCGACGCTCCGAGCACGGACGCGCACGTGGACAACACGTCGAAGGGCGGCACGATCGAGTGGACGCTTCCCACTTCGATCGCCGGGATGCCGCTCGGCCTCACCGTCGGCGCGGAGTACAGCCGCAACGACATCACCTACCGGATCTTCAGCGTTCCCACTAGCAGCGCGCCCGAGTTCGACGACGAGTGCGATCCGAACGGTGGGCTCTGCGAAGATGCGCGGGTGAACGAAGACGACGCGGCGCTGTACGCGCAGGGGGTCCTGAGCATCACTCCCGCGCTCGCGGTCACGGCATCGATGCGCGGCGACTACGTGCGCATCCCGTTCCGCGACCATCGCGAGCCGGAGAACAATGGCACCAACACCTACCGACGCGTCTCGCCCCGACTCGGGGTGAACTACTACGTCAGTCCCGAGCTGCGCGGCTACGCGGCGGTGAGCACCGGCTTCCGCGCGCCCGCACCTTTGGAGCTGGCATGCGCTTCCGAGAGCTCGCCATGCTCCCTCCCCTTCGCGCTCGGCGACGATCCTCCGCTCGATCCGGCGACGGTGGTGAACTACGAGAGCGGAATCGACTGGGAACCGAGCGAGGGAACGAACCTCGACATCGTAGGCTTCAGGGAGGACGCGCGCGATGAGATCGTGTTCGTCGCATCCAGCACTACGCTGGGATTCTTCCAGAACATCCGCCGCGTGCGCCGCCAGGGGATAGAGGCGAGCGGCTCCATCGCGCTCCCCGCCGGCTTCCGCATCTTCGGCTCCTACGCGCTCATCGATGCCACTTACCAGAGCAGGGTACTGCTCGCATCCGAGCTGCCCGAGCCCGACTCCACGCGCCCCGGCGATCGCATCCCTCTCTCACCGAGGCACAGGGGCAGCGTCGGGATCGAGTTCAGCAGCGTTCTCGGCACGTCGCTGCTGAACGCGCAGCTCTCCGTACGCTCCGTATCGAGCCAGTTCCTCCAGGGTAACGACCGGAACCTCGATGAGGTGGATCTCTCCCCCACCGGCGACGAGGGGCGACTGGTGAGCGGGACCGTACCGGGTTACACGGTGACGAGCCTTCAGCTGCGCTACGAGCGCCCCCACATCGCGCTCACCGCGCACGCGCAGAACCTCTTCGATCGCCACTACGAGACGTTCGGCATCTTCGGTGAGAACCCCGCCGGCCCCATCGGCGGCCCCCGCCCCGCCGAGCCAGTCCTGGAGCGATTCCTCAACCCCGGGTATCCCAGGACGCTCAGCATCTCGGTCGAGGTGAGCAGGTAGCTGGCACTCTGGTACCATCGCGGGTTCTTGGTTCATCGCGCTGGGCCGTAACTGCGCACGCGGAGGTCGCGGAGGGAACGGCGAGAGGACGCGGAGAACTGCCTGTGGGTGGAGGCATCGCGATCCTGATACCGGCTGCGGCTCGGATCCCTAGATCCTTGAAAAGCTGGAGCGCAGAGAACGCGGAGAACTGCAAGAGAGAACGCAGAGGATGCGGCACGGTCAGCTAGTACGCGCAAGCGGCCGGGAGAAAAGAGGGGGAACCGCTCCCGCGCCCAGAGTCCTGCCCAGGTGGGCAGAGCTCCAACCGCGGGAGCAGTTCCCCAAAGACCCCTCGTTCGAGATCTCGCCTTACGGGTTTTCTCTGCGTTCTCTCGTCTTTCTCCGCGTTCTCCGCGCTCCTCCCCTACAGGGGCCCCGACCCCGCGATGCAGCTCGAATCAGGATCGCGATCCCGGCCCGTAACGGTTTTCTCCGCGTCCTCTCGCCGTTCCCTCCGCGCTCTCCGCGTGCGCAGTTACGGCCCAGCGCGATCCCTCCGCGACCTCCGCGTGCGCAGTTACGGCCCAGCGCGCTGACGCCAGTTTGCCGCCCCCGACCCCGCTAGAACTTCTCGAACGCCGACCGCGGCACCCGGGTGGTATCGCCGAGGTACACGAAGTGGATGTTTCTGAAGTACTTCCTCGATGCATTGCGGAGCTGCATGGTCGAGAGGTGTCGGAGCTCCTCCATCGACTTGCCCGCGAGATGGTAGTCGCCACGGTAGAGCTGCGCCCGTGCGAGGAAGTCCGCCTGGTCGGTGCTCGTCATGTTGTTGGCGAGGAAGTCCATCACGAACTGGTCGGTGAAGTAGCGCATGCTGTAGGCTCCCCAGTCCAGATCGTTGATCTCCTTCATCGCCTTCCGGATCATCGGGAGCACCGTGGCCGGTGCACTGGTGCTGACGTACACGGCGCCGGTTCCGATGCCGCGCTCGAAGTACGGCGCGCTCGCAGCGTAGCTGAGCCCGTGCTCCTCGCGGATGTCGTTGTGCATTCTCGAGCCGAGCAGCGCGGTCGCCACGCGGAGAGCGGCATAGTCGCGCTCCGTGGCTGCCGGACCCTGGAAGAGCCCGAGGATGTAATCGGTCGCGATCGGGCGCTGGATCATGGTCACCGACGTTGGCCGCTCCGGTAGCGGCTCGGGGAGAGTCCACACGAAGCTCCCGGCCGGGAGCTTCGCGAGCGTGCGTGCGACGGCAGCCTCGAGCTGCGGACGGGTGAGGTTCCCCACCACTACCAGCAGCATCCGAGACGTGACCATCTGCGTCGCCTGGTAGCGAGCGAGCGCAGCGGAGTCGAGCGACTGGAGCGACGCCTCGGTGCCGCTCGTCTGCAGCCCGTACGGATGTCCGGCGAACGCCACGCTGTCGGCGAGCATGATCGCGTAGCTGTCCGGATCGTTGATGCGCTGGCGGAGCGCGCCGACCATCTGCGAGCGCACCACCGCCACATCCTTCGCCGCGAGCGTCGGGTGCATCACCCGCTCCGCGAAGACGTTCCACGACGAGTCGAACTCGGACCTTATTCCGCGGAATCCGAAGAGCGTCCAGTCGTCGTCCGCGGAGAGGAGCATCTGGCTACCCGTACGCGCCCAGGCGGCGCGCGTGGCGTCGCCCGGATATTTCGTGGTGCCGTACTCCGACGTCTTCAGCAGCAGCTTCTCCATCCCTTGCGTCCCGGGAGTCAGCTGCCGCGTCCCGCCAAGGAGGTAGAGGTGGGCCGATACCACCTCGTTCCCGAACGACGGGCGCTGGATGACGTGAATGCCGCCCACGTCGTACGAGAAGGTGACGCTGTCGAGCGGCACCAGATTTCCCTCTTCGGTGGTCGCGGTCAGGTTCTGCTCCGGCCGCGCCGTGGCGCAGCCGGCGACCGTCAAAGAGGCGGCCACCGCGATGGCCGCGAGTGCGTGGCGCGTCCAGGCGCGCATGCCATGTATTCTCATCGCGATGCCGACACCATATCGAGGTACTGGGCGAGGAACGCGCGCACCTTCGGCGCCTCCTTCTCCGGTGCGAGCACACCTATCACGAACGGCTTGCCACCGAGGTATCGCGTCACGAACCCGCTGAGATCCGACGCAGTGCGCTTCGACAGGTTGTCGGCGTAGTTCATGTAGTAATCGAGACCCGCGATCGACCACCAGTAACCGACCGTGTGCGCGAGTCCCACGCTCTCTTCGAGCTCGAAAGCCGTGGCCACGCGACGCCGCTTTTCCACCACCCTGAGCAGCTCGGGATCGAAGTAGTCTTCGGCACCCATGGTCATCAGCTCCGCCTGCAGCACGGTGAGCGCGGCTGCGAGCTTGTCCATCGACGTGGTACCGTAGAAGCTGATCGGCCCGGTATGATCCAGCGTCTGGTAGCCGAACGACGCCGTGTGGAAGATCCCCGAGTCGACGAGCCTCTTCTGGAGCTGCGACTGCTCGTCGTCCACGTACGCACCGAACACGTCGGCCGCGTAGGTCTCATCGGCGTTGGCCCGCACGCTCGGCCCCTGCCACTGGATCTCGACAGTGATCTCGTTCACATCGCCGGTGACCACCACGGCGTTGCTCTTGTCGAGCCGCGGCATGGCCGGCACGGGGAAGGCCTTGTAAGGATCGGGTGCGCGCTCCCAGCTCCCGAAGCGATCGGCGGCCGCCGCGAACACCTTCTGCGGATCCACGTCCCCGCTCACCACCAGCGCGGAGTTGTTCGGGATGTAGTAGCGCTCGAAGATCGTCTTCAGGTGCTCGGGCGTCACAGCGAGGAGCGCGACCTGATCTCCGAGCGTGTTCTTGCGCGGCCACTGGCTCCCCCAGAGGAGCTGTGACACTTCGTTCTGCAGGTGGAAGCGGGGATCCGACACGTCGCGCCGGAACTCGCCGAGAACGACGAAGCGCTCGGTGTTGAGATCGTCCTTGTCGAAGTGAGGATCGCGCACCAGGCGGGCGAGTACGCGTATGGCATCGTCCGTGTGCGACGAGGGGAGCGTCATGTAGTAGGTCACCTGCTCCTGCGAGGTGGTGCCGTTGTAGGCGGCGTGCAGGGTGGCGGCTTCCTGCCGAAAGCGTCCCCCGCCCCCGCCGTACCCCTTGAACAGCATGTGCTCGAAGAGGTGGGGCACGCCCTGGTCGTCGGGCGACTGCGACATGGCGCCGGTCTTGACCACTACCTCGATCGTCGCCAGGGGAACCGCGTGGTTCTCCACCACCACCACGTCCATTCCATTTTCCAGCGTCTGACGATGGATCAGCGCCTCGAGTGTGGCGCGCTGCGCTCGCAGCGCGGGAGCGTTCGCGACGAACGCCGCGATCGCGAATGAGGCGATCGCGGCGTGCCGCTTACACATTCTCATTGGGAGGTTGGTTGCGGGGAGGATCGAGCTGCGGCGATCGATTTTCTGTGCGACACCACGTCCTTCTCCAGTCCGGGCACGAAGATCTCGTACAGAGATCCGGGGTGCCAGAGCACCCAGCTATCGTACCCCGAGTCGTACACGGCACGCTTCTGCTCGGCGATCTCGTGCGCCCCGTATGCCGGCTTGCCGAGGGTGAAGGCCTGCAGCCAGGGACGTACGCGCTCCGGCCCTGTGAGGCCGAGGGCTAGGTCGCGCTCGTGTGCGCGGGTGATCGCCGCCTTCACTATCGCGTGCGGCTCGGCGTTCGGCCGTTCCACGCCGAAGGATCCGCGCGGATAGTGCGAGGGATACACCATGGGAAGGAGCACGTCCGTCACCGGCGAGAGCTTCTCCCACTGCTGCCCCACCTCCAGCGCTCCGGGCACCGTCGTCACGAGACCGAAGATGTCCGCAGTGCAGCGGGCACCAGCACGATGGATACGGGGGCACGCCTCGCGCAGGAAGCTCGCGAGCGCCTCGGGCTTCGAAACGCCGTCGGCATCGCGGAAGATCTGTTGCGGAAGACTCTTGTACGGCTCGGGAAATCTGATGTAATCGAACTGGATCTCCCCGAAGCCGAGTCGGGCCAGCTCCTCCGCCACGCGAATGTTGTACTCCCAGATGGTCCTGTCATACGGGTCGACCCAGGTGAGTCCGTGCTTGTCGCGCCACGGCTGGCCGTTGGGCTGCCGGATCACGTGATCCGGGTTGCGCCGCGCGGCCACCGAGTCCTTGAATACGACGATCCGGGCAATTGTGAGGATACCATGTTTATCGAGCGTGTCCAGAAGAGCCCGGAGGTGTGGGACGCTCCCCGCACCACCCGCGTTGCGCGCCACCATCGAATCGGTCGACTGATAGTTGAGTCCGAACTCGTCCTTCATATCGATCACGAAGGCGTTGATCTCGGTGCTGTCCGCTATGTCGATGAGCCCGCGCATCCGCCTGGGGCTCTGCGCCGCCCAGCGATTCACATAGAGCCCGCGCACGATGCCAGGTGCCGGCGGCCGGGCGCTGTCGGCGCGCGTGGCGGGCGCAGCGGCCGCGGCGGATGCGACCGAAGCTCTGGCAGAGTCGTTCGCCGAGGCCGCGAGAGCCGCTGACGTATCGCGCGAAGACGCTGACGCTCCGGTGCGGCTGCCTTCCTTTGCGCTGACGGTTGCACGCGATGCCTCCCGGCCGGGGGCTTCCAGAGCGATGGCGGAGGCGGCGGATGCACCGGTGTCCTGCACACCGCCGCAGGCGGCGAGCGCCGCG
>JBIQMO010000123.1:0-10473 GCA_044463245.1 Gemmatimonas aurantiaca | reverse complement strand
CGCGAGATGCTCTTCCGCGCGCACGGTCGCTTCGTGGAAGGGCTGGGCGGCCGCTACATCACCGCCGAGGATGTGGGCACGAGCACCAGCGACATGGAGTTCGTGCACATGGAGACCGACTACGTGACCGGGCTCGCGGGCAAGTCCGGCGACCCGTCGCCGGTGACGGCGCACGGCGTGTTCCGAGCGGTGCAGGCAGCGGCGAAGTTCCACTGGGGATCGGACGATCTCGCCGGCAAGACGGTCGCCGTTCAGGGCGCGGGACATGTGGGCTACTATCTCGCCAGGGAGCTGCACGAGGCCGGTGCGAAGCTGATCGTGACCGACATCGATGCCGAGCGCGTGAAGCGTGTGGTGAACGACTTCGGCGCGCGCGCGGTGAAGCCCGATGAGATCTACGGTGTGGAGGCCGACATCTTCTCTCCCTGCGCGCTCGGCGGGATCATCAACGACAAGACGATTCCGCAGCTGAAGGTGGAGATCGTGACCGGAGCCACTAACAACCAGCTCCTCGAGGAGCGTCACGGCGACGAGCTCGAGGAACGCGGCATTCTCTACACGCCCGACTACGTTGCCAACGCCGGCGGCGTGATCAACGTCTACGGCGAGCTGGCCGGCTGGGACTCGGCGCGCGCCCTGCGCAAGGCCGATGACATCTACGACACGGTGCTCGGTGTCTTCGAGATCTCGCGTGCCGAGGGTATCCCGACGTACGAGGCGGCCGACCGTCTCGCCGAGCGCCGGCTCAGGGCGGTGGCTTCGCTGGTGACGACGTGGCCGCAGTTCCCGAACAAGGCTTAGCACCCACCGGAGAATCAATGCGCTGGAACGAATGGGACTGCCGCCCCCCGGGGGCGGCGTTGCGCGAGACCGATCCCGACATCGCTCGCGTGATAGATGACGAGGTACGGCGGCAGGAGGAGGGGATCGAGCTCATCGCGAGCGAGAACTTCGTCTCTCCGGCGGTGATGGAGGCCATGGGCTCACCACTCACCAACAAGTACGCCGAGGGATATCCGGGGAAGCGCTACTACGGCGGCTGCGAGTTCGTGGATGTGGCCGAGCAGCTCGCGATCGACAGGGCGAAGCAGCTCTTCGGCGCCGAGCACGCCAACGTGCAGCCGCACTCCGGTGCGCAGGCGAACATGGCGGTCTACTTCGCCTTCCTGAAGCCGGGCGACACGGTGCTGGGGATGAATCTCTCGCACGGCGGGCACCTGACGCACGGATCGCCGGTCAACTTCTCGGGCGTCCTGTACAAGGCTGTGTCGTACGGCGTGCGGGAGGACACTGGTCTGGTGGACATGGATCAGGTCCGCGACATGGCGCGCGCGCACAGGCCGAAGATGATCGTGGCCGGCTTCAGCGCCTACTCGCGCGCGCTCGACTTCGCCGCCTTCGCGGACATCGCGCGCGAGGTGGACGCGCGACTCATGGTGGACATGGCGCACGTGGCGGGACTGGTGGCGACGGGGCTGTATCCCACGCCGGTTCCGTACGCCGATGCCGTCACCACCACTACCCACAAGACGCTGCGCGGCCCGCGCGGGGGGCTGATACTCTGCAAGGCCCAGCACGCGAGAGCAATCGACAAGCAGGTCTTCCCCGGTATCCAGGGCGGACCGCTGATGCACGTGATCGCGGCGAAGGCGGTGGCGCTGAAGGAGGCGATGGAGCCATCGTTCGCGGAGTACGGGAAGCAGGTGGTGGCCAACGCCCGCGCGCTCGCCGGCGCGCTCATCGAGCGCGGCTACTCGATCGTTTCGGGCGGCACGGACAACCACCTGATGCTCGTGGATCTGCGAGCGCAGGGGATCACGGGAAAGACGGCGGAGGCAGCGCTGGGTGCGGCGCACATCACCGTGAACAAGAACACGGTGCCGGGCGAGACGCAGTCGCCCTTCGTGACCAGCGGGATGCGGATAGGTACCCCGGCCGTTACCACACGCGGGATGAGGGAGGGCGAGATGCGCGCCATCGCGGCGATGATCGACCGCGTGCTGCGCGCACCGGATGACGAGGCGGTTCTGCGCGAGGTCGGTGCCGAGGTGCGTCAGCTGGCGGGCGGCTTCCCGCTGTATCCAGCTGCCGCCGAGGTCGCCGCCCGGTTGTGAATTTTCTGCCCGGACTTCATCTTTGCCCGGAGTTCACCAGCCGCTTCGGCGGCTGGTTGCATCGTGGCTCTGTATCGGGGATGGACCGTTGCCGCAGCTGTGTTTTCGAGACGGAATAATGGACCGAATCCGGGCTCATGACCCGCGTTTCGAGGAGGGCGCCTACCTATTCGTGCTCGCCGCACTCGAGTACTGCCAGGCGAACCTCCCCGAGCGCCGTCACATCGCCGGCCGCGAGCTGGCAGTGGCGTGCCGGGATCTGGCGCTGGAGCGCTACGGCGTGATGGCCCGCCTCGTGCTCGAGCACTGGGGCGTTCGGTCCACCGAAGACATTGGCGACATCGTGTTCACGCTCGTCGAGCTGGGACTTCTGATCAGCCAGCCCACAGATACGCGCGATGAGTTCGCCCATGTCTTTCACTTCGATCAGGCATTCGAGACGGAGTACCCCTGGAGCGTGGTCGAGATAGGATAGAGTGAACCGGGCTGCGGCGCCCGGTACGGATCGTGCGCGCTGGTAAGCGGAGTTCGGGAGGAGGTGAGGACTGATGGACGTGCAGGAACTGCCGGCATGCCGCAAGTGCGGGAAGGGCAACATGCTCCCCTTGAGCGACTACGGCCGCGACGGAGCGCCGATCACATTCAAGGCCTGGGTCTGCAACAACCCCGAATGCGGCTTCAACATCCGCATCGACAACGGCGAGATCAGCTTCGGCAGAGCGCTCAGCCAATCACACAAATGACCTCGCGCGCGGGCGCAGGCGGGTACGGCGGCTCCCAGGGCCGCCGTTCGCATAGGTACCCCGGCGTCGCCGCACCCGCGTCGCGGGTGACCACGGCTCGGGAATCGGCGGAGCTCGATGAGCGCAGCATAGCGGGCGGGATTCCATCGCGCGCACTCATGCAGCGTGCTGGGGCCGCGGCCGCGGGCGAGATAGTACGGCTCGTGCGCGGTGCCAGGACGGACTCCGTCGTGATCTACGCCGGCTCGGGGAACAACGGCGGCGATGGCTGGGTGGTGGCGCGCGCGCTCGCCGCCGCCGGCGTGCGAGTGCAGGTGGTGACGGTCGGAGAGACGCGCACCGCGGACGCTCGCGCCGAGCGCGAGCTGGCGGAGGTCGATCCGCTGGTGAGCGTCGTTTCGCTGGATGAGGGCGAGCGAAGCGAACCAGCTGGTGCCACGCAGATCGTGGTGGACGCGCTTCTCGGCACCGGCGTGAAGGGTGCACCGCGCGAGCCGGCGGCGACGGCCATCGGCTGCATCGCGCGGCACCGTGAGCAGGGTGCCACGATCGTTTCGCTCGACATCCCCAGCGGCGTGGATGCCGACACCGGCTCGAGCGAGGGCGCGGTTCGCGCCGACATCACGGTCACCTTCGGTACGGTGAAGCGCGGGCTGCTCGTCGCGCGCGCCGTCGCCGGGCGGATCGTGCTGCTGGACATCGGTCTCGTGCGAGCGGCGGCACCCGACGCTGCCTCGGTGATGCCGGTGCGGGAGTCGCCGTATCCTCTGCTAGTCGATGGCCGCTGGCTTCGCGCCGTGCTCCCTCCATTCGCGGCCGATGCGCACAAGGGAACGCGGAAGAAGCTCGTCATCGTAGGCGGCCAGCGCGGCATGGCGGGCGCTCCGGTGCTGGCCGCACGCGCGGCGATGCGGAGCGGGATCGGGATGGTGCGTCTCGTGGTCGGGCCTGAGTCGCTCCCGGTAGTGCAGGCGAGCGAGCCGCACGCGCTGGCTCGTGCGTGGCCCGGCGCTGGAGTCTCGGAGTGGGAGGATGTGGTGGGCGGCTGGGCCGACGTCGTGCTCGTGGGTCCGGGGCTCGGTGCTTCGAGCGAGACGCGCGCGATGGTGGGGCGACTGCTCCGCTCGTGGCGTGGCCCGGTCGTCCTGGATGCCGACGCGCTCAACGTGTTCGCACGCGAAGCCGACGCACTCGGCGAGCTTCTCGCCGGACGGCCGGCGCTGCTCACGCCCCACGCGATGGAGTTCGCGCGGCTCTCGGGCCTGGAGGTGGGCGAGGTGCTCGAGCGCCGCTTCGACGCCGGCGAGTCGCTCGCTCGCGCCACCGGAGCGGCGGTGCTCCTCAAGGGCGTGCCAACCGTCGTCACCGCGCCCGACGGCGCGAGACTCGTGAGCGCCGCCGGCACACCCGCGCTCGCCGCCGCCGGGAGCGGCGACCTGCTCGGCGGGATCGCCGCCACGCTGCTCGCGCAGCTGGGCGATCCGCTCACTGCCGGCGCCGCGGCGGCGTGGGTGCACGGCCGCGCGGCGGAGATCGCGCAGTGGGGTAGAGGCCGGCGCGGCGAGCGACGATGGAGCCCCGCGCGCGGCGAGAACGGCGGTGCGCGAGGCATCACCCTTGCCGACGTCGAGGACTCCATAGCGAGAGTGTGGCGCGAGGAAGCTCCCCCGTTCACGTATCCGGTTCTCGCGGAAATCCCAGTCGTCGGCGAGGAGTGATGCGTTTCTGTTCGATGCATCGAGAGTCGATGCATCCACGAATCGCGCTTGCCGTAGCGTCTCTCGCGACCTGCCTCGCCTGCGCCGCGGCACCTGGTGGGGCGGGAGGTGCGCCTGTGCCGCCCGGTTCGCCGCGCGAGGATCATCTCCTTTTGACGGCGTTCGATGTCATCCCCGCGGTCGCCGTATCGCGACACACGGTATTCATTGCTAGCACCGATGGCATCGCCGCGCTCGATCGGGATTTCGATCACTGGCTGCCACCCATCGCCTTTGGTCCGCGTGGCGGGGCGGGGCCCGTGACGGCCATCGCCGCGGACCCTGTGGAGGAGGGCGTGTGGCTCGCGGCCGCGGGCGCAGTACTATACTACCGCCCGTCCACCGGCGACGTCTCACGCGCCATCGCGCCCGGGATCGTGGATGCGATATTCTTCGATCGACGCGATGCGGGTGCGGGAGCCTTCCTGCACGGCACGGGCGGATGGATGGTTGCTTCGCGCACCGGGATGGTCTCGCAGATCGATCCATCGCGCGTGCCGCCGGCCACGGCGCGCACGCGACCTTCGTCGCTCGCGGAGGTCTACGCGGAGTATCCGTCGATGCGTGGCTCGGCGCCGCTCCTCACGCGCGACGCGGATCTGCGAAGCTGGCCGGTGATGTCGGGTGCTGTCTCCCCGGATCGCAGCGAGGTGTGGCTCGGCACCGCGGGCGGTGGACTCTTTCGTGTCGACCCGCTCTTTCTGAAGGGTGAGCAGCTCCCCTTCGGGCCGCTGCAGACGGCCACGAGCGCACTGGCGCGTGACTCGAACGGAGTATGGATGGCCGGCGCTGGTGGTGCCTCGGGTGCGGTGCGCTCGGGCGTGAGCTACACCACGAGCGATCTGCAGACATGGCGCTGGCTCGCATCGCCCGCCGTCTCTCGCGCGCTGGGCGGCTCGCGAGTGATTCGCATGGACGCTCGCGGCGGGCGGATCTGGTTGGCTACCGACCATGGTGCGATAGCGCTGGACGCGGGCAATCCCGATCACGCGCTCCTCTGGTCGGCCACCAACGGCTTGCCGGACGACCGCGCCACATCGCTCGCGGTGATGGATTCCGGCGCCTGGGTAGGCACAGCTCGCGGACCCGCTTTCATCGCCAGCACCACCACGGCGCGCTCCGCACGAGCTTCGGATGTCCACGCGACCCCCGCCTTCTCCACCGCGGTGCGTGCGCTCCTGCTCACCGGTGACACGCTCTGGGTGGGGAGTGACGGCGGTCTGCTTCTGGCACGCGGCGCGTCGCCCGATTCACCGCCGCGACGCGTGAACATCCAGGACGCTCGTCTGACGCGGCCGATTCTCGCGCTCGCCGCCAGCGACTCGCTCGTCGCCGCGGTCACCGATCGTGCTCTCCTGGTGATCCACCCCGCGATCGCATCGCTCGTTTCGCGCTACGACGCTGTGAACATCGCGCCGATCTCGCCGGTGACCGCCATGGCGATGGATGTCAACACCATCTGGCTCGCGGGACGGGGCGGAGTGCTCGTCGTCGCTCGCGCGAGTGCGGCGTCGCAGCTCCTCCCGGCCCCGGGGCCGATTCCGGCCGAGGCGCTGGACGTGGTGCTCGACCCGAACTTCGCGTGGATTGCCACACCAGTGGGCGTCGTTCGCCTGCGGCGCGCGAGCGATGGGAGCGTGCGTTGACGGCGAACACGGGGCTCGGTCCCGGTCGCGAGTTCGACGCTGTCCGTCGCCTGTTGGCTCTCTGGGGCGACTCGGCCGGCGGAATCGGCGACGATGCCGCAGTGCTCGACGTGCCCCCGGGTGATCGACTGGTCGTGAGCGCGGACAGCACGGTGGAGAACTTCCACTTCCGGCGCGACTGGCTCCCGGCGCGCGCGGTGGGATGGCGAGCGACGGTGTCCGCGCTCAGCGATATCGCGGCGATGGCGGCCACTCCGCTCGGCGTACTCGTCTCGCTCTCCCTCCCGGAGTCGTGGCGCGCCGATCTCGACGAGCTCGCGCGCGGCATCGGTGAGGCAGTGCAGGGTGCGGGCACCAGGATAGTGGGGGGCGACCTCACCTCCGCTAACGAGCTCGCGATCGCCGTGACGGTACTCGGGCACGCCGCATCTCCGCTGACCCGCGCCGGAGCTCGCACGGGCGACACGCTCTACGCGACCGGCGCGTTCGGTGGGCCACGCGCCGCGGTCGAAGCGTTGCTGAATGGAGAGGAGCCCGCCGCGTCGGCGCGGGCGCGCTTCGAGCGCCCGGTGCCGCGCATCCGTGAGGCCCGCTGGCTCGCCGGGCACGGTGCGCACGCTCTGATAGATGTCTCCGACGGCCTCGTCGGCGACGCGGGGCACATCGCCGCGGCAAGTGGAGTGACGATCGATCTGACTCTCGACGCGATTCGCACGATCCCCGGCGTTTCGCCGTTGGAGGCCGCCTCCAGCGGCGAGGAGTACGAGCTGCTCGTGGCTGCGCCGCAGCTCGATAGCGCTGCCTTCGAGCGCGAGCTGGGTGTGCCGCTCACCGCGGTGGGCCGGGTGGAGAGTGGCGAGCCAGTCGTGCGCGCGTGGCTCGCGGGCGAGCGCGTTGCGCTCCCCGGTGGGTTCGACCACTTTTCCTGACGATGCGCGCGCTGATCGTCTATCCCACCATGGTTCTCATGACTCTCGTTCTGGGGGTGCCGATCGTCGTGCTCTCCCTGTTGGGTGTGAGGATCGATCCCGACAGTACGCTCGGCAACGCGCCGCGCATCTGGGCGAGAGCCGCGTTGCGCGCGGCGGGCGTACGCGTCGTTACGCACGGCGAGCGCTTCATAGGCCCCGCGAGTGAGCCGCGCGTCTACGTCTCAAACCACGTGAGCTGGTTCGAGATCTTCGCGCTCGCCACGGTGCTTCCGCATTACCGTTTCGTCGCCAAGAAGGAGCTCGCGGCGATCCCGGTGTTCGGAAGAGCGGTGAAGGAGGTCGCCGGAATCTTCATCGATCGCGGAAACAGAAAGGCTGCCTTTCAGTCGTATGCAGAGGCTGCCGAGCAGATGAAGTCCGGCGTCTCCGTTGCGGTTTTCCCCGAGGGGACGCGTGGCAGATCGTACGAGCTTCGCCCTTTCAAGAAGGGCCCCTTCGTGCTCGCCATAGCCGCGCAGGTTCCGGTGGTTCCCGTGGTGAGCTGGGGAACGCGTGAGATCCAGGGGAAGGGAGAGATCGCGATCCATTCGGGCGTCTGCGATCTCACCTTCCTCGAGCCGATACCCACGACGGGAATGACCTACGACGACCGCGATCGGCTCATGAGCACAGTCTGGCATCGCATGGCTGCGGAGCTGGAACGGAGGGGAGTGCACAGCCCCGAGCAGCAGGAGCCATCAATGACAACTCAATCCTGAAGACATGTCCGAGATCATAGACATCCGCGCACGTGAGATCCTCGACAGCCGCGGCAATCCCACCGTGGAAGCCGACGTCATCCTCCAGAGTGGCGCGGTGGGGCGCGCCGCGGTCCCGAGCGGTGCATCCACCGGCGAGCACGAAGCGCTCGAACTCCGCGACGGCGATCCGAAGCGCTACGGAGGAAAAGGGGTGCTGCGCGCCGTGCAGCACATCGAGGAAACCATCGCGCCCGCGGTGCGCGGGATGGACGTGCTCGATCAGGTGGCGCTCGACCGCGCGATGCTCGACCTCGACGGGACGCCGAACAAGGAGCGGCTCGGCGCCAACTCCATCCTTGCCGTGTCCATGGCCTCCGCTCGTGCGGCGGCGGAGGAGCTGGGGCTTCCGCTCTTTCGTTACATGGGCGGTCCGATGGCGCGGGTGCTTCCGGTGCCTATGATGAACATCCTCAACGGCGGCGCGCACGCCACGAACACGGTGGACTTCCAGGAGTTCATGATCGTTCCCGTGGGCGCCGACTCGTTCGCCGAAGCGCTTCGCATGGGCGCCGAGGTGTTCCACTCGCTCAAGAAGGTGCTCGTCAAGCGCGGCCTCTCCACTGGTGTGGGCGACGAGGGCGGCTTCGCGCCCAATCTGTCCAGCGACGAAGAGGCGATCACGGTGATCCTCGAGGCCATCGAGGCGGCGAGGTACGCACCCGGGATCCAGGTTGCGCTGGCACTCGACTGCGCGGCGAGTGAGCTTCGCGACAAGGACGACAACTACACCTTCAAGAAGAGCGGCGCTGGCACGCGCGACGCGCAGGGGATGATCGAGCTGTATACCAGGTGGCTCGACGAATACCCCATCGTATCGATCGAGGACGGCCTGGCCGAGGACGACTGGGATGGCTGGGCCGCGCTCACCGCCGCGCTGGGCGAGCGCGTGCAGCTCGTGGGCGACGATCTCTTCGTCACGAACACCGAGTTCCTCGCGAAGGGGATCGAACAGCACGTCGCGAACGCGATTCTCATCAAGCTGAATCAGATCGGTACCGTCACCGAGACGCTCGAAGCGATCGAGATGGCGCGCTCGGCGGGCTATCTGTCCATCATCTCGCACCGGAGCGGTGAGACCGCCGACACCTTCATCGCCGACCTGGCGGTGGCGACGGGCGCGGGGCAGATAAAGACCGGTTCGGCGTCGCGCACCGATCGCGTGGCGAAGTACAACCAGCTCCTGCGCATCGAGGAGCTGCTCTGCGACTCCGCAGAGTATCCGGGCGGGTCGATCTACGGTCTCTGAGGGAGAGGTGTCCGCTCGCAAATCGAATAAGTCATCGCCGGCGCGCAGACGCGCCTGGCGGATCGTCGGGCTGTGCGTGCTCGTGGCGGCCGTGGTGTTCGCCGTTCAGGGCGGCGAGTACGGCACCACGGATCTCTTTCGCCAGCGCTCGCGCAAGGCGCACCTGCTGGCCGAGATAGACACGCTCGAGAAGCAGGTCGACTCGCTGGAGAAGGTGAAGAAGTCCATCGAGAGCGACCCCGTCGTTCAGGAGAGGATTGCGCGCGAGGAGTTCGGCTTGATACGCGGCGACAAGGAGATTCTCTATCGTTTCGCGGAGCCGAGGCGCGACGACGGCGACCGATGACCCCGATTCCACCGGCGCTTCACTCTTGACTGGGACGCCCGGCGACGCGATATTGCATACATCGACGCGGGGTGGAGCAGCCTGGTAGCTCGTCGGGCTCATAACCCGAAGGTCGCGGGTTCAAATCCCGCCCCCGCTACTTCGCAAGATCGGGTACTACAGTCATACGGAACGGGGCGCCTCTGGTCAGGCGTCCCGTTCCGTTTTAAGGTCCATCCATGATCACCCACTGCTTCTTCGACATCGGCGGTGTGCTTCTCTCCAACGCCTGGGATCACGACCAGCGTGCCCACGCCATGGAGCACTTCGGTCTGAGCGAGGAGTTCGAGCTGCGCCACGAGGAGGTGGTGGGGGAGTGGGAGGTGGGGCGGATCGGGGTCGACGAGTATCTCGACAACACCGTGTTCTACACCGGACGCGACTTCACGCGCGAACAGTTCATAGCGTACATGTTCGAGCAGAGCGTCCCCGATCCCGCTTGCATCGCGCTGGTGCGCCGGCTGGCCGAGCGACGGAACGCGCGCCTCTTCACGCTGAACAACGAGTCCGAGGTGCTGAATCAGCACCGGATAACCGCCTTCGGTCTCGACCAGATCTTCCTCGGCTTTCTCACCTCGTGCTGGCTCGGCGTACGGAAGCCGTCGCGCGCGATCTTCGAGCACGCGCTGCGAATAGTGCAGGCGCGTCCCGAGTCCACGCTGTTCGTGGATGATCGAGCGCAGAACCTGCAGCCCGCCGCGGCGCTCGGGATGCAAACGCACCACTTCGTGAGCGTGGAGTCGCTGGAGGCCGCCCTGCACGCGGCGGGTCTGCTCTGAGATTCGCTGCGCATAGGGAACAACGGGGTCAGGTACTGCATCGTGCAGCGGGTTGCCAGAGGCAACCCGCT
>JBIQMO010000122.1:0-10526 GCA_044463245.1 Gemmatimonas aurantiaca | reverse complement strand
TTCGAGGAGGCTCAGCGACTGCTGAGCCTCCTCGAAATTAAAGACCTGACCCCGCCGCTACTCCGCCCTGATCGCCTCCACCGGATCGATCGCTGCCGCGCCGCGCGCCGGGAGCCAGCACGCGACGAGTGCTACGACGAGCAGGAGGAGTGTTACTGCGCCGAGCGTCAGCGGATCGGTCGCACCGACGTCGAAGAGCGCGCTCGCGAGCCATCGCGTTCCAACCAGTGCGGCCGCGAGCCCGAGCAGAGCGCCTGCGACCGCGTGACCCATTCCGCGCCTCACGATCATCCCGACCACCGTGTGGCGCGTCGCACCCAGCGCCATGCGCACCCCGATCTCGCGGCGACGCGAGCTCACGGTGTAGGAGAGCAGCCCGAAGATCCCTACCGCGGCCAGCGCCACCGCGGCGACAGCGAAGCCGCCCAGCAGCGCCGTCATGTGGCGGGGCTGCGCTATCGATTCGTAAACCCTCTCGTCCATGGTGACGACTTCGTTGAGCGGGATCCCGGCATCCACCGACGCGAGCGCCGCACGAACGCGGCTCACCACCTGCGCGGGCGGCACCGACGTCCTGACGAAGAGATTGAGGTCGAGCGGCCAACCCTCCGTGACGGGCGCATAGACCGCGTCACCGGTGCCGTTCAACCCGTCGTACTTCACGTCGCCTACCACGCCGACGACCGTGGTCCGCGGACATTCCGTGCAGCCGCCCGAGATCATCTGCCGGCCGACCGCGCTGCCATCGGGATAGTAGTGCTCGGCCCACGAGCGACTCACGATCACTACGGGCGCGACGCCCGTGTCGGCCGGCGTGAAGAGACGCCCTTCCAGAAGCTTGACACCGAGCGTCGCGAAGTATCCGTCCCCGATCCCCACCCAGGGCGAGACGTGCTGTGGGGTGTTAGGCGGAACGGGCCGGTCGACGAGGTCGAAGTTGTTGAAGTCTCCCCAATCGTACGGCGGAAGCGCCGCGCCGAGCCCCACGTTCGCGACCCCGGGAACGGCGCGCACGAGCGGAAGGGACCGCGCCCAGTAGTCTCGCACCGATGTGTCGCCCGAATCGTTCGGATAGAGACCCGACGGGAGCGATACGTGGACGGATACGAGACGCTCCGGGTCGAAACCGGGATCCACTCGCTGTAGTCGCACGAAGCTGTTGAGGAGGAGCGCGGCGACGGCCAGCACGGGGAGTGCGAGCGCGAACTCCGCGACCACGAACGCGCCGCGAACCGCGTGCGAGCGTCGCCCCGCGCCGACGGCGCGATCGCCGTCGCGGAGCGCGGGCGCCACGTCCCGCTTCAGGAGAAGCGCCACGGGATACGCGCCGATGCTGATCGCTGCGAAGAGCGCCGCGGCCGCGGCGAACGCGACGGCTCTCAGGTCGAGCCGGGCCTCGTCGAGGCGCGGGACGTCCGTCCCGATCGCCTTCAACAGCTCGAGAGCGGCAGCGCCAATCGCGATTCCCGCGATCGCGCCGACTACCGCGAGCATTACACTGTCCGTCACGAGGAGCCGAACCAGCCTGCCGCGCGTCGCACCGAGCACGGTGCGCAGCACGATCTCCCTCGATCGGCCCGTCGCGCGTACCAGCATCAATCCGGCCACGTTCGCCACGCCGATCAGCAGCACGAGCGCCACCGCCGCCACGAGCAGCCCGAGCGTGTGCCCCGCGTCGCCGAGAATGTCATCTCGGAGCGAGACGGGCGTGAGATGCGCCGTGGAGTCCTGGAAGCCGGCGCTCCACAGAGGGAAGACGCGCCTGCTTATCCCCACCAGCTCGCGCCGCGCGGCATCGAGCGTCGAGCCGTCCGCCAGCCGCCCGATCACGTAGAGGCCGAACGGGCCGCGCCGGGTGGGTGGCTGGAGCTGCAGCGACGCCCAGATCTGAGCATGTACCCCGGCCAGATCGTTCACCCCCGCCGGCAGCACGCCAACCACTGTGTGCGCCACCCCATCGATCATGAGGCTTCGCCCCACCGCGCTCGCGTCACCGCCCAGCGCTTCGGTCGCGAAGCGATGATTGACCACGGCGACGGGCGGAGCGCCGACCACATCATCTCTCGCCTCGAGACTGCGGCCGCGCACCGGGCGGACGCCCAGCGCAGCGAGGAAACCGGACGTCACGAAACCCGTCGGCAGTCGCTCGGCCGCACTGCCATACGAGACTGCCACCCGCTGGCCCCGCAGGGCGCCGACGGCGGAGAGAGTGCGCGATTGCTCCTCGAGCGCTCGGAGATCCACCGTGGAAAGAGTCCAGCGGTTGGTGGGTCCGCTCTGATTGTAGATGCGAACCAGCTGCTCGTCGTGCGGGTAGGGCAGGTGCGAGAGGAGAACGGCGTCCACCGCACTGAACACTGCCGTACCGGCGCCGATCCCGAGTGCCAGGACGAGCACCGCGGAGATCGAGAACACGGGCGCGCGCAGCAGGCCGCGGATCGCGTAGCGGAAGTCCTGCGTGAGCTCCTCGATCCAGCGGACTCCGCGTGCGTCGCGATGCGCTTCCTTGTAGCGCTCCACGCCGCCGAAGGAGAGGAGCGCGCGTCGCCGGGCCTCGCCGGCCGATAGCCCTTCGCTGCGCATCAGCTCTTCGGATTCCAGCTGGAGATGCAGACGCATCTCGGCGTCGACATCCCCATCGATCGCGCTTGCATGCAGGAGCGCGCGAATGCGTCGCGCGATGCGTTGCATCCACTGGCTCATACATTCCTCCGGCGTATCAGGTCGCCTCGAGCACGCGCTCTACCGCTCCGGAGAAGAGCCGCCACTGCGAGCGCTCCGCCGCGAACTGCTTTTTCCCGGCCGCAGTGAGGGAGTAGAACTTCGCTCGCCGCCCTTCGGGACTCACGCCCCACTCCGAGCGGATCCACCCCTTGTCCTCGAGACGGTAGAGAGCCGGGTACAGACTCCCCTGCCCCACGTCGAACACATCGCTCGACAGCTCGCGGAGGCGCTTGGATATCCCCCAGCCGTGGAGCGGCCCGAGCAGGAGGGTCTTGAGGATAAGAAGGTCCAGGGTACCCTGGAGGAGATCGGCTCGCTCATCCATGTGAAAAATCTCCGGGGAGGCGCTATGCCTCGACATTCGACAACAAACTGCAACCCCTGTTGTCGAATGTCAAGGTATCGAGCCGCGGCGGGGCTGCTGATGTTCGCGCGTAGTGTTGCCAAGCGGAGCAGGTTGGTTATGTTGGCAACCTGGACCCCTCACTCGGAGCGCCTCGGCTCCAGCCCGTGCCTGACCACCGCTCCTCTCGCCCAATCGCGCGCGCCGCGCTCCTGCTGCTCGGCCTTCTCGCGCTTCTCAATGTCCCCTTCTCCGTGCCGTCGCTCGGAGGCGACAAGTCGTTCGGCTGGTCCACGAAGCCAGTGGGCAACGACAGTCACGAGCAGGTCGTCACGCGCACGCTCCGTCGTGCGCGCGCCGCGGGCCTTCTCCCCGGCGACAAGGTGCTCGCGATCGATGGCACCACCGCCGACTCGGCGGCGATCGCCGTCGCGCGCAGGAAGGCCGCTCCGGGGGATACGCTGGACCTCCTGATACGCCATGGAACGGAGCAGCGCCTCGTACGAGTACCGGTGAGCGACAGCTCGCCGAGCTACATGGGATTTCTCGGCTACGTGGTGCTGCTCGCGCTCGTCGCCTGGCTGGTGGGCGTGGCGCTCGTCGTCTGGCGCGGCCAGCGGAAGGATGCGCTTCTCCTCGCCGCCGCCCTGCTCCTTCTTCCACCCAGCTTCTTCCCGAGCGGGATTGCGGGCGACAATACTCTCGCGACGATCCTGCGCGTCCCCTGGCAGTTCGCCAGCGCCAGTTACCCGATCTTCTTCCCCACGGTGCTGCTGCACTTCGCCGCAACCAAGGGGCGATGGCCGGCCGCACTCCGCTCCCCACTCGCCTGGGTCTTCTTCTACGTGGCCCTGCTGGTGGTGATCGTCGCTTCCAGCGGATCGCCGCACGAGCTGCTCCGCTGGTCACATACGGGAGCGGGCCACCACGTGCGCGCGGCAGCATCCGTGGCGGTGAGTCTCACGCTCGCGGTAGTGGCGGGACGGATATACCACAGGAGCGAGGCCTTCTCGTTCTCCGTTCGCTGGCTGGCCGGCGCGATCATGCTCGTCGCGGCCACCACCAGCGGGCAGATCCTCCTCGGCACGTATGCCCCGTCCTGGATCGGGACGGAGGCAATGTCGGAGATCGACTCGCTCACCCTGCTCCTCCTCCCCACGCTCACCGCTTTCCACTACTTCCTCCCCCGTTCCACCGACGGCGTTTGGGACTCGCAGCGCTGGGTGAACAGTGCGAGCTGGATGGTGGTGACGTGGGTCTACGGGCTCGCACTCATCGGCGTCACCGGCGCGGTGCTGCACGTGACCAACCAGCGGCTCGGCGGTGTGGAGTGGCTCCTGTTCGTAGCGATCATCATGACGACGCTCGCGCTCTCTCCGGTACTGCAGCGCGTACGCGAACTGGTGGATCGCCGACTACTTGCCGACTGGATCGAACGGGAACGGATCGCGAACGCCTTCGTCGAGCGGATCGGACGCCAGCTCGAGCTCGAGAGGATAGCAGCGAGCGTGAAGCGCGAGCTCCCGGCCGCGCTCTCCGTAGCATCCGCCGAGCTGCTGCTCGCGCACGAAGCGATGGAAGAATGGTTGGGGCGTGACGACGACATCCCGCTACTCGGCGTCGCTACGGCATCGCGCGCCGAGATAGCTGCCGCAACGCTGGAGGAAGATCCACGACCCGACGCCGACGAGGTCCTCATCCCCGTGCGCGATGCCGAAGGCACCATCGTCGGTGCGCTGCGCGTGGGACGGCGACTCGACGGCCGCGACTTCGATACCACGGCGGATGGCCTGCATCGCCTCGTGAGTCAGGGAGTGGCGAGCGCCCTTGCGAGTGCGCGGTCGTATCTCGTGCTCCAGCGGGCACGCGAGGAGCTGGCCGAGTCGGAGCGAATCGCATCGTTGGGCGTCCTGGCTGGAGGCCTCGCCCACGAGATCAAGAACCCGCTCGCCAGTCTGCAGATGGGGCTCTACCTCCTCGAGCGCCAGGGCGCCGATGGGGGCAAGCTCGCACGCATCCGCCGTGATGTGCGCCGGATAGACGACATCGTCTGCGGGCTGCTGCGCTTCACCGATCACGAGCCGATAGAGCGGCCGGAGCTGGTGGACGTTCGCCCGATCATCAGCAACTGCGTCGTGGAGCTGCGCCCGCTCGCGGAGGATCGCGGTGCCAGACTCACCGAGCGCTATACGTCCGGTCAGGCGTCGGTGCTCGGACGCCCCGGTCAGATCCGTCTCGCAGTCTCGAACATCCTGACCAACGCCATCGACAGCATACCCGAGGGCGGCACGATTCACGTCGACATGGAGCTCTCCCCTTCGCACGTGGAGATCGGCGTGTCCGACACGGGACCGGGGATCCCTCCCGAGCTGCGCGACCGGATCTTCGAGTTGAACTTCTCCACCAAACCCGGGGGCACGGGGATCGGCCTCGCGCTCGCGAGGCGAGAGACGGAGCGGCTGGGCGGACATATCGACGTCGAGAGCGGTGCCGGCACCGGAACTTCGCTGCGCATCGTGCTCCCCCGTGCTTACATCGAAACGAGCAAGACGGTTGCCTGAGACGACATCGTCTGCACGGCGGTCATCCCCGGCTCCGACATGCGACGCTTCCCACGAGAGGCCAGAGTGATGCGACAACCACGCTTCCTGATTATCGACGACGAGCGCAACTTCAGAGAGTTCCTGGCCGAGGCGCTCGAGGTCGAGGGGTACGCCGTCACGCAGGCCGCCACGGCCCGAGCGGGACTGGTCCGGGCGCGACAGGACCTGCCGCAGATCGTTCTTCTCGATCAGAACCTTCCCGATGGGTCGGGGCTCGACCTCATCCACGACCTGCGCGCACTGCCGAGCAACCCGGTGATCATCATGATCACCGCGTACGCGGGCTACGACAACGCGGTGCGCGCGGTCAAGGCGGGCGCGTTCCACTACCTCAACAAGCCCTTCGGCTTCCCCGACCTTCTCGACGTGGTCGCCGAGGCGTGCGTCGCATTCCCCTCGCTGGGCGAACCGACCGAGCTCGAGATGCTCGGCGCGCTAGTGGGTGCACACCCTTCGATGGAGCGGGTCAAGCGACGCATTGCGCGTATCGCCCGCGCGCCCGTGTCCACGGTGCTCATTCGCGGCGAATCGGGGACCGGCAAGGAGGTGACCGCTCAGGCGATGCACCGCGCGAGCAATCGCGCGTCGAAGCGGATGGTTTGCGTGAACTGCGCCGCGCTCACCGAGTCGCTCCTCATGGATGAGCTGTTCGGCCACGAGAAAGGTGCCTTCACAGATGCACGGAGCTCGCGTGAAGGCGTCTTCGAGCACGCCCACGGCGGCACGCTCTTCCTGGACGAGATCAGTGAGATGGGCGCGCGGGCGCAGGCGGCGCTTCTCCGGGTTCTGGAGCAGCGCTGCGTGCGGCGGATCGGCGGAACGACGGAGATACCCGTCGACGTGCGCGTCCTCGCCGCCACCAACACTGAGCTCGAGCGGGCGGTCGAGAGCGGACAGTTCCGCGGCGACCTCTACTACCGCCTGAACGTGGTGCAGGTGGAGCTCCCGCCACTGCGCGCGCGCCGCAGCGACATCCCGATCCTCGCGGACCACTTCTCACGCGTGCTCGCGGCACGCTACAACGAGTCGCCGCGCTCGATCACGCCCGGGGCGATGGCGATTCTTACCGCTCACGACTGGCCCGGCAACGTTCGTGAGCTGCGCAACGCAATCGAGCGCGCATACATAGTGGAAAGCGGCCCCGACATCACCCCCGATTCGCTGACCGACGAGCTGCATTCGACTCCCCGCCACTCCACCTCACACGTCGTCGCCGACATCTCCCGCCCCTTCCAGGAGCTCAAGCGCGAGGTGCTCGACGACTTCGAGCGCTCTTATCTGGAATCCGCCCTCGCGCGTGCCGGCGGCAACATCACCCAGGCCGCCGAGGAAGCCGGGATGCTCCGCCAGGTCTTCCAGCGCATGCTCGCGAGGCACGGGATGAGTGGGGAGATGTACAAGAACGGGGTCAGGTCTTGAATTTCGAGGGGGCTGAGCGACTGCTCAGCCCCCTCGAAATTCAAGACCTGACCCCGCCGTCACTGCTTCTTCACCTCCATCCACTTCTGCAACAGCTCTCCGAGTTTCCCCTCGGCGGCGCTGACTGCGGCGACCGTGGGACGCGTGGGCATTCCATCGGCGCCGTCTACGGTGCGAAGCAGGGAGGCCAGCTCGCCGTTGAGGCTCGCGAGCGAAGTTCCCGAACCGCCGCCGCGGCCGGCGCGGCCCTCGAGGGAAGCGACGACGCGGTCGAGAGAGTCGAGAGTGAGCGAAGCGCCGCCGTCAGCCTTCGACGAGTCGAGGCGGGCACGGAAGGCGCGCACTTCCCGGAGAGCATCGAAGTCCTTGCGCATCGCGTTCGTGATTCGCGTGGCGATGGCGAACTGCTGGGCGAGCGCGGCAGGCGGCGTCTTCACGTTGGGGTCCATCTCGAGCGTGAGAGGACGCGTGTAGCTCCTGCCGTTCACGGTGAGCTTCACGGTGTAGTTTCCCGGGAGCGCCCAGGGGCCCACGGGGATGCGCGGAGTGTTCTTGTAGATCGCCGAGATGGGATACGAGAACGAGAGCGCTGCGGGCGGAGGATAGTGCACGTCCCAAACGAAGCGGTGCATCCCGGCGGAAGTGGAGAGCGTCGCCGGCGGACGGATCCAGTAGTCGGGGACGTTGTCCTCGAGCGGCGGTAGCGGCTCGTCGTCGCTCGAGTAGCGGCGTACGAGTTTCCCCTCGCTGTCCAGGATCTCGAGCCTCACGGGGCCGGCGGCATCGGAGCCGAGGTAGTAGTCGATGATCGCGCCATCGGGCGGATTCTGCCCCGCGGGCTCTTCCTGCGGCACGGGCGTGTCCGTGTAGTTGTTCCAGCGGACGCGGTACGCGGTGGCCGGTTGGTAGAGGTAGGCGTCCGCCGATGCCACCTGAGAGCTCAACTGCCTGAGCGGCGAGACGTCGTCGAGGATCCAGAAGGAGCGGCCGTGCGTGCCGACGACGAGGTCGTTCTCGTGCACCACGAGGTCGCGGATCGACGTGGCGGGCATGTTGAGGCGGAGCGACTGCCAGCTCTCACCGTCGTCGAAGGAGACCCATACCTGCGTCTCCGAGCCCGCGTAGAGCACGCCCCTCTTCTTCGGGTCCTCGCGGACGACGTTGATGATGGCGCCATCGGGGAGGCCCCTGGTGATGAGCTTCCACGTCTTCCCGCCGTCGTGCGTGCGGTAGATGTATGGCTTCAGGTCGTCGAGCCGGAAGGTGTTGATCGCCGCGTAGGCGGTGCGCGTATCGAAGTGCGACGCGTCCATGATGGACACCTTGCTCCACGGCCGGCTGGCGAGAGCGGGCGGAGTGACGTCGCTCCACGACTTCCCGCCATCGCGCGTCAGGTGGATGAGACCATCATCGCTTCCCACCCAGATCACGTTGGCGTCGATGTACGATGGCGCGATGGTGTAGATCACGCCCCGGTGCTTCCCCTTCTCCGGATCGAGCTCGGTGAAGGCGCCGAGGTTGTCGGGAATCTTGGACGACTTGCGCGTGAGGTCGGGGCTGATCTTCGTCCAGCTCGTGCCGCCGTTCGTGGTCTTCCAGAGGACGTTCGAGGCGAAGTACAGCGTGCGCCCGTCCACCGGCGAGAAGATTACCGGCTGCGTGCGCACCACGCGGAAGTCGTCATCGCCACGTGTGGGCGATGGTGAGACGTTCTGCGTCTGCCGCGTGCGGCGGTCGAAGCGCGTCACCTTCCCGCCGTACACTATGTTCGGATCGAGCGGATCGGGGGCGACGTAGCCGTACTCCTCCACGCCCACTGGGTACCACTGCCGGTAGGTGATCTGGCCGTACGGCCCGCGGCTCTTGATGCAAACGGAGCCGCTCTCCTGCTGCCCGCCGCAGACCCAGTAGGGGAAGCTCTTGTCCGTGGACACGTGGTAGAGCTGTGCGGTGGGCTGATTGTACCACGAGCTCCACGTCTCCCCGCCGTTCACCGTGATGATGGCGCCCTGATCCGCGGCGAGGATGATGATTTTCGGGTCGCGCGGATTGATCCAGACGCGGTGGTAGTCGTCGCCGCCCGGTGCGCCGCGGAACGCGGTGAAGCTCCTCCCGCCATCGGTGGACTTCCAGGTGACGACGTTGGCCACGTAGATGACGTTCGGTTCGGTGGGATCCACACGCACCTCGTTGAAGTCGCCGTCGCGCCCCCAGAGCCGGGCGTCGTCGTTGACCAGCGTCCAGCTCTCTCCACGATCGGTGGAGCGATACACGCCGGCACCCTTACGCGCTCCCACCACCGCGTAGAGGATGTCGGGGCTGCTCGCCGCAATGGTGATCCCGATGCGGCCCAGCTCATCTTCCGCTCCCGGAAGCCCCTTCGTGATCTTCTTCCAGGTGGTGCCGCCGTCGGTGGACTTGTACAGGCCATTCCGGCCGGAGAGCGTCCACGAGCTGCCCACCTCCCACGGCGCCTGACGAGCGGCCCACAACACGGCATACACGGTCTGCGGGTCCGACGGATCGATCGCGACGTCGATTGCGCCGGTGTTCTCGTCGGTATAGAGCACCCGCTGGAAGCTCCGGCCGCCGTCGTTGGAGCGATAGATGCCGCGCTCCTCGTTGGGGCCATACGGGTGGCCGAGCACCGCGACGAATAGCCGATCGGGATTGCGCGGGTCCACATCAATGGCGGGGATCTGCTGGCCCTCGCGCAGACCGAGGTGCGTCCACGTCTCGCCGCCATCGCTCGACCTGTACATCCCATCGCCCGTGGACAGGTCGGGACGCTGCAGCCCTTCACCGCTCCCCACGTAGATGACTTTCGGGTTCGAGGGCGCAACCGCGATCGCCCCGATCGAACCCGTGGGCTGCTCATCGAAGATCGGCGTCCACACGCGCCCATAATCGGTAGTCTTCCACACACCACCGTTGTTCACGCCGATGTAAAAGACGTTCGGCTGCTCCGCGATTCCCACAGCCGCCACCGTGCGCCCACCCCGGTGCGGCCCGATCATCCGCCAGCGCATCTCGGCGAAGAGCGTTGAATCGTACTGCTGGGCGCCCAGAGTGGCGGCCGGAAGCGCGACCGCGCACACCAGCAGCGCGCGCATGAGAGAATTCTTCCTGGTCACTTCCGAAGCTCCTCGTCGTGAATCGTAGGGTTCAGGCGCATCCGTGGATACCGCGCATTCTAATGTCGGGATGGCGCGACTGGCTGCATCGCGGGGGCAGCTCATCGCGCCGGGCCGTAACTGCGCACGCGGAGGGCATCGCACCAGCACATAACTGCGCACGCGGAGGGCGCGGAGGGAACGGCGAGAGGACGCGGAGAAAACCGTTGCGGGCTGGGATCGCGATCCCGACCCGAGCCGCATCGCGGGGTCGGGGCTCCTCTAAAAGAGGAGCGCAGAGAACGCAGAGAAGAACGAGAGAAC
>JBIQMO010000121.1:0-10798 GCA_044463245.1 Gemmatimonas aurantiaca | reverse complement strand
GATGATTCAGGGGAAGAAGTCCATCGCCGAGCGGATCTTCTACGGCGCGATGGACCTCGTCGAGTCGCGCACCGGGCAGCCTGGCGTCAACATCTTCAAGCAGGCGCTCCAGAACATCAAGCCGGTGGTCGAGGTCAAGAGCCGTCGCGTCGGCGGTGCCACCTACCAGGTGCCCGTCGAGGTGCGTCCCGAGCGCCGCACGGCGCTGGCGATGCGCTGGCTGATGTCCTACTCGCGTCAGCGCAGCGAGAAGTCGATGGCGGAAAAGCTCGCCGCCGAGATCATCGCGGCATCCAAGGGCGAGGGGAACGCCATCAAGAAGAAGGACGATACGCATCGTATGGCCGAGGCCAACAAGGCCTTCGCGCACTATCGCTGGTAGCAGAAGTAGATCGCGCGCCATCTCCCCGCCGAGCGCAGTAGCGCTCGGCGGGGATTTCTTCAATCGGGGTTCCGGCGGGTTGCGTCGGTCGTCGGTCGGACTCATGATGTAGAGGCTCGTGCCATGGTCGAGTTCCCCACGCACGTTACTTGCTTCTCTACTTTGACGAGCCAATGGTGCCAGCCACACCGCGCGCCTCTAGAGGGCGTGCGCCACGACTGGTGCGAAACCGTGTTGCGGTAGCGCTCGCCTTGTTGCGGGAGTGCCACGCGCCGATGCCGATGTATGATTCAGTTGACTGTTCTCGAAGCGGTTCGGACGCCGCGCTGGGCTGTGTTCATGTCGTCGTCCCGCCAATGTGGCGGAGTGGAGATATGGCATGGACGATGCTCGCTCGGTGAACCGTGCCGAACCCTCGTTTCGGAGCGGGAGTCACGTCCAGTCACACACCGCTGAAGGAGGCGTATTGGTGGCTAGGGCAGCCCAGTCCGTACCATCGTTTTCACTCGATGGGGATCGAATGCTACCGGTTGTGAATCCCAAGGTGATCTTCAAGGCGCTCTCCGACGGAGCCGTGCTCTTCTCCACCGAAGACGAGGTGTATTTCGGGCTCAATGAGGTCGGCGCACTCGTATGGCAGCTCCTCCCTCCAAAGCTCTCCAAGCTGGACGAGCTTTGTACGGCGGTAGCGGAGCGCTATCCGGAGGTGGAGCCGAACGTGATCCGCCAGGATGTGACCGAGCTCATATCAGAGCTTGCCTCCCACCGCCTAGTCTTCCCGCGCAATGCGGAGCAGGCAGATGACAGCAGTCTCGAGAACCCATCTCAGGAAACTGACCAGGCTGAGTCCGCGCGAGTGGGCTGACCTGCTCGAGGCGCAGCTGGCTCTCCTGGTTGCACAGTTTCGGGTCTGGACTCGGCCGACAGGCCGACTCGTGTCTCACTCGACCGGCTCCGCCGCCGGCCCGGCTGCTACGGCATCGGCAGCCGCTGAATCGGTTTCGCTCGCTGGCGGAGACGCAGCGGCGGCGGCTACCGCGATGCTCGCATCGGTCGACCCGGTCGCTGCCGGCCCCACCGAGACAGCCACGATATTGGCTGCCGGCTCTCCTCCCAGCTCCGCCGCGACGGAGGCTCATCCCGACTCTGCAACCCTCTCGCGCGCCGAGGCACTCGCGCTGGCGGTGGGCCGCGCCGCCGAATTCGGGGTCTTCCGTCCGCTCTGTCTGGTGCGCGCGGTCGCGCTCAACAGGGTGCTCGAGCGGCACGGCATAAAGGGCAGCCGGGTGCGCGTGGGAGTACGGATGCGCAACGGCCGCTTCGCCGCGCATGCGTGGGTCGAGTACGGCGATCGCGTGCTCGGCGACAGCGAGGCGCATGTGGGCTCGTTCGTGGAGCTCTCCGAGGTACATCTGGTAGACGCTCGATGAGCGCTATAGTAGGCATCTTCGCACCGGCACGCTCCGGTGGAGCGCCTGCACGTTCGGTGGGAGAGCGCGTGCTGCGCGCGATGAAGAAGCGCGGCGCCGATCACGCTGATGTGTGGCGTGACGAGGAGGGTGGCGCGCTGCTAGCCGTCTCGCGCTACGAGTGGGAGCTGGAGGCCTCCTGGCCCGATGACACTCTCGTCCTGGCCGAGGACGACCTCGTGGTCGCTGCCGACGCAGCGATCTATTACCGCGTTGATCTGCGCCGCTCGCTGGAGCGCGAGGGCGTGGTTCCCACGGGCGACGGCGCGAGCCACATGGTACTCGCCGCGTATCGCGCATGGGGTGACGACTGCGCGGAGCGCCTCGAGGGCGACTTCGCCTTCATCGTGTGGGATAGAAGAACTCGCCGGATCTGCGCCGCGCGCGACTTCGGTGGCAAGCGAACGCTCTTCTACACGAGGGTGGACGGGACGCTCGTGATCGCATCCGCCATCGGCGGCGTGCTGGCGTACCCGGGGTGTTCGCGGGAGATCAATCTCGCGGAGGTTCTGGCGGCCGCCGGCGGTCTTTTCGGCGGGTACGTCGAGACGGCGTACAGCGCGATCTCGAATCTCCCGGCGGGGTGGACGCTGACCGCCGTACCATCTGCGGAGCCGGCGCTCGCGAAGCACTGGAGCCCGCCCGAGGAGGTGAGGGGATCGGCGATCCCATCTTTCGACGAGGCGGCCGCCGAGCTGCGCGCGCGCCTGGAGCGCGCGGTGATCGAGCGCGCCCCGTCACGCGGCGAGATGAGCATCTGGCTGAGCGGCGGCTGGGATTCTCCCGCGGTTTTCGCGGCGGGCCAGGCCGCGCTCCGTTCGGCGGGCGACTCCCGCTCCCTACTGGCGGTATCGATCAGCTACCCGCCCGGGGACCCCGGCAGGGAAGATGAGCTGATCGAGGCCATCGCCGCGCGGTGGGATGTCCCGATCCATTGGGTGGACATTCGTGACATTCCCTTCTTCGACAGACCGGCGGAACGCGCCGCGGAGCGCGATGAGCCGTTCGGCCATGCCTTCGAGATGTGGCACCGTTCGCTCGCGCGCGGCAGTAGAGCCGTGGGTGCGCGAGTAGCATTCGACGGGGTGGGAGGAGATCAGCTCTTCCAGGTATCCGAGGTGTACCTTGCGGACCTGTTGCGGAGCGGTCGTCTGCTCGAGTTGCGCCGCGAGTGGAAGGCGAAGCGCATGAGCGGAAGCGGGTTCCGCGGCTTTTTCCGCCAGGCGATTCAGCCGCTCATGACCGAGCGGGCTCACGACCTGGCTGCCACGGTGCGCAACGGGCGCGCACTCAGGGGGTATCTCGAGCGCCGTGCGCCGAGCTGGCTCCGACCGGAGCTGGTCACTCGATTCGGTCTGGATTCCCGGGAGCGGCACGCGGCGTTGCCGCATTTCCGCATCAGTTGTGTTCGCCATGAAACATATTGGTACCTGACGTATCCGTATTTCCCTCGCGTCTTCGGTCTGGCTTCGGCCATGGCGTTGGAGGAGGGGGTCGAGCTACGGTCGCCACTGTATGACGCACGGATCATCGAGCTGGCGCTTGCCAGGCCTCGCCGCGAGCGTTCTTCCGGTGCGGAGACCAAGCTCCTCCTTCGCAAGGCCGTGGAAGGGCTGTTGCCCGAGCGAGTCCTGGCCCCTAGGCCGTCGAAAACTGGTACCACGGGCGCGTATTTTGAACGATCCATGCGGGAGGGTTTCCCCTCTCTATGTGAAGAATTTTTACGGTGTTCGGAGCTGGAGTCCGCTGGAATGATCGATGCAGAAGAGCTCCGACGGTCGGCTACGGCGTACATCCGTGGGGCGGCCAGCGGGCAGATCGGTGTCAACCTGTTCCTGAGTTTGCAGGCGGAATTGTGGTTGAGGGCGCACAAGCGTCCAACCGATTTCCCCGATGGCGGGGTTCCTGGGGAGCCCTTGGCTACGGTGGTTGGGTAGTGGTGACGCAGGCCGAAGCAGTTGTACTTTTCACGGCCATGGGGGCCGTGGTTCTGCCGGGCGAGTGGTCCGGTGACACACGACACGGGAGGCGTCGCGTGTATCAGAAGCCAAAAGTGGAGCGGTTTGGTACGTTCCGCGAGTTGACGCAGATCGGATTCGAGGGCAGCTCCGACGGTTACACCATTTGCGGAGTTACCCCGGGCACTGGCAACAATGCCTGCGGTCTGCCGGGCGCACCTGAGTGCCCTCGGCCCTCAGTCTGACGCTCCACTGGAAGGAGGCCACCGGCTCCGCCGGTGGCCTCCTTTCACTTTTACCCGCCTCTGAATGCCCGACTACTCGATATTCGGTGGATGTCTCAGGTCGGACATAAGCTTCCCAGAGCTCCGGGAAGTGTCCCAAAAACCAGCCAGCTGGACGTTGCGCTCGGTGGACACCATCGAGGAGATGGAGCGTGCCGAGCTTCTCGGGGAGTTCGAGCTGAACCCGGAGTTGAGCATGCGTCTCTACGAGCACGCCGCCGGTTTCAGGTTCGACTTCGATGACACGGGCATCTACGATATCTCCGCCGACGGCTCGACCATCCGCTGGCGCGCCGGACCGCGTCCCGGCCCCAACTCCATCCGCGCCGACATCACCGGACGAGTGCTCGCCACCGCGCTGCACGCCAGCGGGCGCCTCTGCCTGCACGGGAGCGCGGTAGCAACCGAGAACGGCTCGATCGCCTTCGTAGCTCCCAAGTTCCACGGGAAGTCGACGCTGGCGCTCGCGCTCACCCGCGCGGGGTATCGTTTGATGACGGACGATGTGCTCCCCGTGGACCCCGGTCCGCCGGCGCGCGCGATCCCGGGTGTCCATCAGGTGAAGCTCTGGGACGATACGGCCCAACTCTTCGATGTGCGGCGCGGCGAGGCATCGCCGGGCGACAAGCATCTCGTGTACGAGATTCCCGAGGAGTCGCTGATGTTCGAGCCGGCCCCGCTCACGGTCGTGTACCTTCTAAGCCCCCTCACCGGCGAGCAGTCGATGGAAGAGCCGGCGCGGCGCATCCTGCTTCCGGACGTGACCGCGGCGCTCGCGCTGGTGCGGCACACGGCGATGGGCTCGATGCTGGGGGGCGCGCAGGCCGCGCGCATTTTCGAGCGTGCTGCTACATTGGCCTCCACGGTTCCGGTTTACCGTCTGGAGACGGTGGCCGGCCTCGAACGGCTCAACGACGTGGTGGCTCAGTTACGGGAATGGCACGGAGCGGCAAGCGTCCCGCCAGTAGCGGCGGGCGAGGGGATGTGAAGGAGAGTCTCAGCCCGGCACCAGGTGTGGAGCGCGGTCGCCTCTCGGAGCCAGCGCCGGCCGTCGTGCTCGATGGCCTCACCAAGAGCTTTCCGACCCGACGCGGCTGGCTGGAGACCATTCGCCACCCTCGCAGCACGCAGTACCAGAAGGTGCTGCGCGGCGTGAGCTGCACGGTGCGCGAGGGGGAGTTCTTCGGTCTCCTCGGACCGAACGGCGCGGGGAAGACGACCCTCTTCAAGATCCTGGCTACGCTCGTCCTCCCGGACTCCGGCACCGCTACGGTCGCGGGCTTCGACGTGGTGCAGGATGCGCGCTCGGTTCGGCGAGTTCTCTCGCCGGTGATCGCCGACGAGCGCAGTCTCTATTGGCGGCTCTCCTCGCGCGAGAACCTCGAGCTCTACGGCGTGTTGCAGGGGCTGGATCGGAGCGCTGCGCGCAGGCGGGCCGGCGATCTGCTCGAGGTAGTGGGGCTCGACGACACCGGCGAGAAGATGGTCGGCTCCTTCTCATCGGGGATGAAGCAGCGGCTTCTCATAGCTCGGGCGCTGATCGCCTCGCCGCGCGTCCTCCTCCTGGACGAGCCCACGCGTAGTCTCGACCCCGTCTCCGCTCGGCGCTTCCGCACCTTTCTGCACGAGGAGATCGTAGGGCGGCAGAAGTGCACCGTGCTTCTCGCCACGCACAACGCCGAGGAGGCACTGGAGCTGTGTGATCGCGTGGCGATCCTCAACCGTGGCGAGCTGCTTGCGGCAGGCACCGCGCAGAGCATCGCGAGCGAGATGGGGAACGACCGCTATCGCCTCTGGACGAGCGAGCCAGGCCACCCTGGCATCGCAGCTCTCGCCGAGCGCGGAGTCGTGGAGGGCGTCACGGTGCGCGCGAGCGACGATGCGGCCTGGGCCGTGGTCGAGATGGATGTACCAGGTGGCCTCGAGCGCGCCGCGCAGGTGGTGGCGTTCCTCACCGAGCAGGGCGTGCAGATCGCGCGCTTCGAGTACGTCGAGTTGTCGCTGGCAGATCTGATCGAGAGAGTGGTGGAGCAGCGGGGAGGGGGAACCGACGGCGGAGATCCCGAAACGATGAGTGTTGGAGATGCGTGAGATCACCTCGCTGGTGAAGGCGAGCTTCCACACGGCGCTGAGCTACAGGCTCTCGATGGTGCTCTCGATCGGGTCGCTCCTCTTCAGCGTCGTCCCGATCTTCTTCGTGGCCCGCGCGCTCCAGTCCACGATGGCGAAGCACATCACCACCGAGGGCGGCGTCTACTTCGCCTTTCTTCTGGTGGGGTGGATCGTGTACACGTACATGTCGAGCGCGGTGAACGCGATACCTGCCGTGGTATCGTCGGGCGTATCCACGGGGACGCTCGAGGCGCTGCTCGCCACGCGCGCGCCGCTCCCCTCGCTTCTTCTGGGGTTGATTGGTTACAATTTCCTCTGGACGACCGTGCGTGCCCTGGTTCTCCTCGCCGCCGGGCTGCTCTTCGGCGTGCATCTGGCGTGGGGGCAGATCGGGGGTTCGCTCCTCATCCTCGTCCTCATCATCCTCTCGTATCTTCCCTTCGGTCTCATCGGAGCGGCGCTCATGCTGGCCTTCCGGACCGCGGGTCCGCTCTCGTCGGTCGTCCTCATCCTCTCGGGATTGCTCGGCGGGGTGTACTATCCGACGAGTGTGATTCCGAAGGGGATCCAGGAGCTCTCGGCCGTGGTACCGCTCACCTACGGGCTGCGCGCGCTGCGTCGCACGCTCCTCGAGGGGATGCCATTTTCGGCGGTGGCACCGGACGTGATCACGCTGGTGGGCTTCGTGGTACTTCTCACATCCGTGGGACTTCTGGCGCTCGCCGAGGCGTTGCACTACGCGCGGCGTGCTGGTACGCTGGCGCAGTACTGACGCGCGATGAATACGAATCTCTCGACGCTCTCTCCCGAAGCCGAGCTCCTGCTGCTCACCGCAGGCAGCGCCAGCGTGGGGCCGTCCACCGACGCGGCCGTGCGTAGCGCGCCGGGCGCCCGGCGCATCCGCGAGCTCCTGCGCGGCGAGCTCGATTGGGAGAAGCTCGGCTGGCTGGCGGAGCGCGAGCGCGCGGCGCCGGTGCTCTGGGGACTGCTGCAGGGGATCGAGAGCGCGCCGGCCAAGCTGCCGCCGCAGGCGGCCCACCTGCAGCGGCTCGCGATGGTGTCCGAGTTCCGGATGATGCACCTCGAGCAGCGTCTCGCCGACTCGCTGGAGGCGCTCGCCGATGCGGGGATCGATGTGATGCTCCTCAAGGGAGCGGCGCTCGCCATCACCGTGTACGGCTCCTTCGTGCGCCGGCCCATGATAGATGTGGACGTTCTCGTACACGAGGACGAGGCTCTGCGCGCGCGCGACGTGCTGGTCGGCGAGGGGTGGGTGTCCACGGAGATGGAGGAGTTCGAGAGCTTCTACCGGCGCCACCATCACCTCCCCACGCTCGTCGACGGACGCGGCCTGGACATGCAGCTCGAGCTGCATACCGGGCTCTTCTTCGAGGGGAATCCCTTCGATTTTCCGATGTCGGATCTCTGGCAAAGGGCCGTGCCGGTGACGGTGCGCGGACGCCGCGTGTTCGTTCCGAGTCGACAGGACCAGCTGCTCCATCTCTGTCTGCATTTCGCCTGGTCGCACATGCTGAGCAGCGGGGCGTGGCGCACGTTCAGGGATCTGCGCGCCCTCATGGACGCGGGCGACATCGACTGGGACGGGTTCGTGGCGCTGGCGCGGAAGAGCAGGGGGGCGAGCTGCTGCTACTGGACACTCCGGCTGGCGCACAACCTCGTGGGGGTACGGGTCCCGGAAGCGGTGGTCGCAGCGCTCCGGCCGCCGATGTCGGAGTCGATGCTCGACCGAGTGGAGCGGCACTTCGTGTACAGCCTTCTCCCCTCCGAGGTGCTCTGTCCGTCGGTGTTCGTGGCGCGCACGATGTGGAGGCTGGGAGTGCGGCCGCGCTGGAGTGGGCATGGGTCGGTACGGCCGTGGGACCGCAACGAGGACTTGCTGGTGGGCGGGATTCACCCGGATTCGCTCGGCCGCCGCGCTCTGAACCAGCTGCGCAACGTGAGGGGTTGGTCGCGTTACGTGAGGTCGGTGCTCATGACCGGGAGTCAGGAGAGAGCCTAGCGGCCTTCCACCTCTCATGGCTGGCTTCTCTCCCGGTATGGCGCCCCCACGGCGTGGGGCCATGATTATACCTTCGGATGTCCGCGCGGGTCACCGCGTCGGGGGGGGTCCGGTGGTCTGGGTGCGCGCGGTGGGGCTGTACCCCTCCCATTGACACGATCCTTCGAACACTTACATTTAACAGGCTAAACCGCGCCAGCTGTGTAGTTTGTGGTGCGGCGAACAACGTAACTGCTGGGAGAGGTCAGTGATCCCGGCGCGCCCTTGGGTCCCCGTTCGCGCGGCAGTGGCGATCGCACCCGGCGGCAGCGGATGGATACCGGCTCCATCGGGAGCGACCGGTCCATCCGCATTTTTGCTGGCATTTACACGATCGATCCTCGCTGCGACAGCTGAACTCATATGGCACGCAAAACACCGCTAGCGCACTACCGTAACATCGGCATCATGGCTCACATCGATGCCGGTAAGACCACCACCACCGAGCGCATCCTCTACTATACGGGGAAGAGCTACAAGATCGGTGAGGTGCACGACGGCGCCGCTACCATGGACTGGATGGAGCAGGAGCAGGAGCGCGGCATCACGATCACGTCTGCCGCCACCACCTGCTTCTGGCCACGGAAGGGGACGGAGTATCGCATCAACATCATCGATACCCCGGGCCACGTGGACTTCACGGTCGAGGTGGAGCGCTCGCTGCGCGTGCTCGACGGTGCGGTGACGCTGCTCGACTCTGTAGCGGGCGTGGAGCCGCAGACGGAGACCGTCTGGCGCCAGGCGGATCGCTATCATGTGCCGCGCATCATCTTCGCCAACAAGATGGACCGCGTCGGCGCGGACTTCGATCGCTGCGTGCGGATGATCCGCGACCGGCTCTCGAGTAAGGCGTACCCGATCCAGCTCCCCATCGGATCGGGCGAGCTCTTCGTGGGGCACATCGACGTGCTGCGTCGCGTGGCCGTGGTGTTCGACGAGAGCACGCTCGGCAAGACCTTCACCGAGGAGCCGGTCCCGGAGTCGTATACCCAGGCAGTGGAAGATGCCCGCCATGCAGCCATCGAGGCGGCGGTGGAGTACGACGAGGAGCTGCTCGAGCGCTACCTCAACGGCGAGGAGCTGACTGTAGAGGAGATCCAGCGTGCAATCCGCAAGGCTACCGTCGCGAACCAGTTCGTTCCGGTGCTCTGCGGTGCGTCCTTCAAGAACAAGGGTGTGCAGGCGCTCCTCGATGCGGTGATCGACTATCTCCCGTCGCCCACCGAGGTGCCGGCCATAAAGGGCCACCTCCCGCTCAACGACGAGACGTTCGAGGAGCGCGTGGTGTCGGACGACGCGCCCTTCGCGGCTCTGGCGTTCAAGATCGCCAGCGACCCCTACGTGGGTAAGCTCACCTTCTTCCGCGTCTACTCGGGCGTTCTCCAGGCCGGGTCGTACGTGTACAACGCGACCAAGGACAAGCGCGAGCGCGTCGGCCGTCTGCTGCAGATGCACTCGAACAAGCGCGAGGAGATCGATGAGGTTCACGCCGGCGACATCGCCGCGGCGATCGGGCTCAAGGATACTCGTACCGGCGACACGCTCGCCGACGAGGACAAGCCCATCATCCTCGAGGCGATGAAGTTCCCGGCACCCGTGATCGACGTGGCCATCGAGCCGAAGACCAAGGCCGACCAGGACAAGCTCTCGATCGCGCTCGCGAAGCTCGCCGAAGAAGATCCGACCTTCCGCGTGCACTCCGATGCGGAAACCGGTCAGACGATCATCTCCGGCATGGGCGAGCTGCACCTCGAGATCATCGTCGACCGCATGCAGCGCGAGTTCAAGGTGGACGCGAACATCGGCCGCCCGCAGGTGGCCTATCGCGAGACCATCCGCGACCGCGTCGAGAAGGTGGAAGGGAAGTTCGTCCGCCAGTCCGGTGGTAAGGGTCAGTACGGACACGTGGTCATCAACATGGAGCCCTCGGGCCCCGGCAATGGCTTCGTGTTCGAGGACAAGATCGTGGGCGGCGTGATCCCCCGCGAGTACATCGGACCGGTGGAGCAGGGGATCAAGGAGGCGATGGAGAACGGCGTGCTCGCGGGTTACCCCGTGGTCGACGTCAAGGTGCAGCTGATCTACGGTTCGTACCACGAGGTCGACTCGAGCGAGATGGCGTTCAAGATCGCCGGCTCGATGGCGTTCAAGGAGGCGGCCAAGAGAGCGAAGCCGGTGCTCCTCGAGCCCATCATGAACGTCGAGGTGGTCTGCCCGGCCGACTACATGGGCGACATCCTCGGTGACCTGTCCTCGCGCCGCGGCAAGATCGGCGGGATGACGCAGCGCGGCGAGGCGCAGGTGATCGGAGCGAGCGTGCCGCTCGCCGAGATGTTCGGCTACTCCACCACGCTGCGCTCGGCGTCGCAGGGACGCGCGGTGTACTCCATGGAGTTCAGCCACTACGAGGAAGTTCCGAAGAGCAAGGCTGAAGAGATCATCAACAAGGTCAAGGCGTAACTCCTAACCTGGGAAGCTTGTCTTATGGCGAAGGCGAAATTCGAGCGTACGAAGCCGCACGTGAACGTGGGGAC
>JBIQMO010000120.1:0-10805 GCA_044463245.1 Gemmatimonas aurantiaca | reverse complement strand
TACGAGCGCCCCGATGCGGGGCGCATCCTCCTCGAGGGGCGCGACATCACCGCGCTTCCGCCCGAGCGTCGCGGCTTCGGGATGGTTTTCCAGCACTACGCGCTCTTTCCGCATCTCTCCGTGGGTGACAACGTCGCGTTCGGACTCGAGGCGCGCGGGGTGAATCGGCGCGAACGCCGCGGGCGCACCGAGCGAGCTCTCGAGAACGTGGGATTGGGGGGCGCTGCGGATCGGCAGGTTCAGTCGCTCTCGGGCGGTGAGCAGCAGCGGGTGGCGGTGGCGAGGGCGCTGATCATCGAGCCGCCGGTGCTTCTGCTCGACGAGCCATTGTCGAATCTCGATCCCACGCTGCGCACGGCAATGCGCGAGGAGCTGCGTCATACGCTGCGGGGCCGCGGCGTCACCGTACTCTTCGTGACGCACGATCAGGAGGATGCGTTCGCCGTCGCCGATCGCGTGGCGCTGCTGCGGCACGGACGGCTCCTTCAGGTGGGGCGGCCAGAGGAACTCTACGACCGGCCCGCGTCACGCGAGGTGGCGGAGTTCATCGGACGCTCGGTGCTCGTCCCCGCGGCATTCGACGGGAGCGCCGTCACCATAACACTCGGCGACGTGGCTCGACGCGTGTCCGCCACGGCGTCGCCGGCGGTGGAGGGGAGCAGGGAAGTCATGGCCGTGCTGCGCCCCGATGGGATGGCTCTCGTCCCGCCCGGCACGCCGGGGAGCTGGCCGGGAGTGGTCACGAGCCGCCGCTTTGCCGGCGCATCGCTCGCGTTCAGGGTGAAGGTGGAGAGCGGCGTGGAGCTCGAGGTATACGGCACCGAGCGCTCCGTGAAGGAAGGCGATAAGGTGGCCGTCGCGATCGCGCGCGAGCCGCTGGCGGTGGTGTGATGGCGGGGGCGGCACAGGCATCTCGGGGCGCCGCGCTCCGGCGCTACCTCCTTCCGGCGGCGGTGCTTCTCCTGCTGCTCTGGACCGTCGTCTTTCCCAACGTCTCGATAGTCGCATCGAGCTTCGAGCACGGCGTGGGCTATTGGCGGGAGTTCGTCGCCAGCCCGAGCGACATGGAAGCGCTGCGCACCACGCTGGTGATCGCGGTGGGCTCGGTGATCGCGGCGCTTATAATCGGGATACCGCTCGCGTTCCTGCTCACGCGCTACGAGTTCCGTGGGCGCCGGCTGCTCAGCGCGGCCGCGACACTGCCGGCTGCGCTCCCGCCGCTCGTGGGCGTCGTGGCGTTCCTCTTTCTGTACGGCGAGAGCGGAGTGATAACGCGCGCGGTTCAGGAGCTCTTTCGGCTGAAGGAGCCGCCGTGGACGCTCAACGGCGTGGGGGCGATCATCTTCGTGCACGCGTACACGATGTACGTGTACGTCTTTCTCTTCGTGTCCGCGGGGCTGGAGCGGATGGACGACTCGCTCGACGAAGCGGCGGCCGGACTCGGTGCCTCGCGCTTCGGGCGTCTGCGCCGCGTGACGCTCCCGCTGCTGACGCCCGCCATCGCGGGGTCGATGCTCCTCGTCTTCATGAGCGCACTGGGTAGCTTCTCCGCGCCGTACATCTTCGGCGGCGGCGTGCGCGTGCTCTCGACGCAGATAGTCGCATCGAAGCTCAACGGGGCGATGGGGATGGTGTACGTGGAGACCACCGTTCTCGCGGTGAGCGCGGTGCTGGCGCTTCTCGGTCTGCGCTGGTTCGAGCGGAGGAGGAGCTACGTACTTTCGGGGAAAGGTGTCACGCGGCGGTCGCCGCTCCGGTCTCCCCTGAGCCGCGTACTGGCGCCACTCCTCGGCGCGCTCCTCGTGGTGGTGCTGATCCTCCCGCACGCTATGGTGGTGCTCGTCTCCTTCGCGCGCGACGGTACGTGGACTACGCAGGTGCTCCCTCCCGAGTACACGCTCGACAACTTCCGCCGGCTGGCGACCGACAGCCAGCTCTGGGTGCCGATCCGGAACAGCGTGGCGATGGCGGCGATGTCAACGGCGGCGAACGTGGTCGTGTGCTTCCTGGCGGCGTACCTGATCGTGCTGCGTCGCTTCCCCGGGCGGCGACTGCTGGAGGTCCTCGTGGCGCTTCCCTGGGCGCTCCCCGCCACGGCCATCGCGATCGGGCTCGCCTCGACCTTCGACAGGAACGCGCCGGCGCTCGGACGCGTTCTACTGGTGGGCACCTTCTGGATCCTCCCGCTGGCGTACTTCATCCGCGGGATCCCGCTGGTGGCGAGCGCCACCGAGGGCTCGCTCAAGCAGATGGATCCCTCGCTCGAGGATGCGGCGCGCGGTCTGGGCGGTAGCTGGTGGCTGACCATGCGACGGGTGATCCTCCCCGCGGCGCGGCCCGGTCTGGTAGCGGGCGCCATGCTCGCGGCGATCACCGCCGTCGGCGAGTTCGTGGCAAGCGTCGTGCTCTTCACGCACGCCAACCGGCCGATCTCCATGGAGATCCTGGGGCAGTTGAGGAACTTCGCCTTTGGAACCGCCGCGGCGTACAGCGTCCTGCTCATCGCACTGGTACTGGCGATCACCGTGGGCGCGCGTTACGCCGAGGGAAGACTGGTGCGGGGAGAGGCGGTACCCATGGGGTGATGGAAGTGAGAATGAGAAGAAGCGAGCAGAGAGCGACGGGGTCAGGTCTTTAATTTCGAGCCGTATGGCCAGCGGCCATACGGCTCGAAATTAAAGACCTGACCCCGTCGGAACCACGGAGCACCATGGCATCACCGACGACTGCGGCCGGACCGGCACTGCGCACGACGATACGCGACTGGGCGGAGCCCGATCCCACACGACCGAGAGTGGTGGTGATCGGGGCCGGGTTCGCGGGGCTGTACGCGGCGCGCGAGCTGCGGAAGGCGGATGAGGCGGACGTCCTCGTCCTCGATCGCACCAATCATCATCTCTTCCAGCCGCTGCTCTATCAGGTGGCGACGGCCGTGCTGGCGCCCAGCGACATCACGTCTCCGATACGGTCGCTATTGAGGAAGCAGAAGAACACCACCGTGCTGCTGGCCGACGTGCACAGCGTCGACGTGGAGCGGAAGGTGGTCGAGGCGGACGGCGGGACCGGTGTGCGCGAGGTGCCGTACGATTACCTCATAGTGGCGGCCGGTGCATCGCACTCGTACTTCGGCCATCCCGAGTGGGAGCGGCTCGCGCCCGGGCTGAAGAGTATAGAGGACGCGCGCGAGATCCGGCGACGCTTTCTCATGGCGTTCGAGAACGCGGAGAAGAGCGACGATCCGGAGAAAGTCGTCGAGTGGCTCACATTCGTGATAGTGGGTGGAGGGCCGACCGGAGTCGAGCTTGCGGGAATGATCCCCGAGGTGGCTCATTACGGGATGCACGGTGACTTCCGCCGTATCAACACGAAGAAGACTCGCGTGCTACTCCTGGAGGGCGGGCCGAGGCTGCTGCCTTCATTCCCCGAAGAGCTGTCGGATCGCGCAGCGCACGACCTGCGCGCGCTCGGCGTGGACGTGCGCACCGGTGCGCTGGTCACGCGCATCACGCCGCTCGGCGTGTACGTGGGCGAGGAGTTCATCCCCGCGCGTACGGTGTTCTGGGCTGCGGGGAACGAGGCGAGCTACACCGGCGAAGCGCTGGGCGCTCCCACCGACAAGCAGGGACGCGTGCTCGTAGAGCCCGACCTCTCCATCCCCGGTCGTCCGGAAGTCTTCGTCGTAGGGGACCAGGCGGCGTTCAGACAACCGAATGGAGCACTGGTGCCTGGTGTAGCACCGGCGGCGATGCAGGAAGGTCGCTGGGCGGCGAAGAACGTGATCCGCTCGCTACGCGGAAAGGACCGCGAGCCGTTCCACTACTTCGACAAGGGAAACCTTGCGACCATCGGGCGAAACAAGGCCGTGGCCGATTTCGGACGGTTGCGGGTAGCCGGATGGGTGGCGTGGTGGCTCTGGCTCTTCGTTCACATCCTGTATCTGGCCGGCTTCCGGAACAGGGCGAGCGTGCTGCTCGAGTGGGGGTACTCGTACTTCACCTATCAGCGGGGCTCGCGGCTGATAACGCAGAAGGAGTGCGATTAGAGGCGATCGCCGACGGGGTCAGGTCTTTAATTTCGAGCCGTATGGGCTGCAGCCCATACGGCTCGAAATTAAAGACCTGACCCCGTCGGCTCTCCTAGCGCAGCGGATAGAAGCGGAATGGCGCTCCGATCTCGGACGACACGGGCTTGAGCAGGTAGACTGGCCGATCGGGGTATTGCGCGATGAGCAGGGGATTCTGCTCGCCGAGGTCGCGCGCATAGATGTTGCCGCCGCCGTGCGCGAGGAGGAAGGGCACGAATGGGGTGAAGCCGTCGCGGTCCTCGGCGATGCGCTCCATGCAGCGCGAGGTATAGGTGGCGCCAGGGAGGTAGCGCTCGCTGGAGTCAGGGGAGAAGGGGCTCGGCCGCACCGTGCCTGCCGGTTGCATGAGCGGAGTGAGGGCGTTCAGCGCGGCCTCCCCATGGATGCCGGAGCGCTCCGCCGAGTGGATCCCCTCTTCCAGCGCGCAGGCATCCGACTGTCGGTAGAGATGCTCGACGTCGCTGCGCGAGATGCCGAGCGCCCACATTCGCGCTACCATCTGTGCTCCCCAGCTCTCGCGGACGAAGACGAGCGCGTTCTCGACACCGGCGGCCGCGGCGGCGCTGTCGGCGTCGAACCGTGCCGTCACGAAGCTGCCGGAATACTGGCTGGCGCGCAGCGGTATGGACACGCCAATGGCAATGAGGCCGGCACAGATGCACCCGTAGACTGCGCCGCGGTGCACGGCGCTCGCTCGCCCGAAGCGCTCGACCACCAGCGGGAGGAAGCGCGCCGTCCACATGGCAATCGGCAGCATGAGGAAGTAGACGTATCGCGGTCCGTGATAAAAGCCTTCGAACCAGTAGCAGAAGTACAGTCCCACCAGCAACGCCGACGATGCGAGCAGGTAGCGATCGTACGGTGTCAAACGCCTCACGAGCAGAAGTGCTCCGATGAGTGGTACGAGCGAAGGAAGCGGAGTCTCGAAGGCGTACGTCTGCAGCCGGATGAAGTAGATATTGATCAGCTCCAGGCCGCGTGCGGGCGTATGTACGGCGCCATACGGGGCCGCGTGGAAGCCGAGGTTGTGCGCCTCGCCCCACAGCGCTTCGTAGCCGAATAGCAGTGGCGCGCCGGTCGTGCGAGCGTTGAACCAGAGCAGAGCCGCCATGGGAATGCTCACGCCGATAGCGGCAGGTATCGCGTCGCGCCAGCACGAGCGGTCGCGCAGAGCGCGCAGCAGAAACCAGAGACCCGCCGGAAGCGCGAACGCGACGGCATCCACCGGCCGTATCGTGGCGGCCATCCCGAAACCGATCCCACTGAGCATGGAGAGCCACGGGCGTCGCGACTCGCTGCTCACGACCGAGGCCATGGCAGCCATGCCGACGGTAGTCCACATGAGCGATGTCGCATCGTTCATGTGAGAGCCCGAAACGAAGAGCACGAATGGCGCGAAGGTGAAGAGCAGCAGCGCACCGAACGCGACTCCAGGACGAGGCTCCGCTACTCTGAGGTAGGCCCCGAACGCCAGGATCGTGATCGCTCCGCAGGCCGGCCCCACGATCCAGGGCGCGCCAACCAGCGTTCCAAGTGCGAGCATGGCGGGTCCGCCAGCCGGAAACTGAGCGAAATACCTGCCGTGCGTCTCCACGACGTTCAGGCTGCTGAAGAACGCTGGATGATCGGAAAGTGGGAGGAAGAGCCGGCCCTGCGTGAAGATCTGGGCCTGCAGCAGCTGCACCATCTCATCGATGTTGAGGGGACGCCCGCCGAGGATGTGCAGGGCGACCACGACGTAGAGCGCCATGCCGAGAAGCGCAACGACAATGGACACCATCAGCGGGTTGCGCGAGATGCCGGCGACCGGGCGAGCGAGCAGATCGTGATGCCAGAACAGTCCGATCTTGCGCGAGAGGATCGCCATGACGATCGCGACGCCGACCACGATCACGCTGCCATTCAGCCACTCTTGGAAAACATTGGAGAGGAGGTCGATCTCGTGGCCACCCGGGATCCAGTTCGCGATTGGAAGAAATGCCAGAATCGCTACAATGAGCCCCGTGACCGAAGCGGCTATCGAGAACGGAGAACGTGCGGTGCGGCGTTCCAGCGGCGTCGTGCGGAGCACCGGCGGGTCGGATTCCAGGGAAACGGTCACGGATGGGACGTGAGAATGTCGTGAAGAACGGCTGATAGAGGTACCGGACTTCGCAGCAGCGCTTCGCGGCTGGGATGCCGTGGCCGTCCCGTATGCGAGCGGTAGATCAGTTCACGCTCGAAGGGTGCGTCTCCTCGGGCAATAGCACGAATGCCGGCGCGTCGCGATCGAACTCGACGTTGAACGGATACCAGTGGAACATGTCGCGTGCACTCCCGTAGTACTCGAGCTGCACTCGTCGCCACATGTCGAGCTCGTGCAGGAGCGAGTCGCGAAGGGCGGGAAGGGCGGAAGAGAGGTCGTGCTTCTGCGCTCTGTCCAGCGAGTCGTCGTAGAGCATGACGAAGCCGTTCCGGACATCGGCGATCAGCGTGTATTTCCCGCTCACGATGCTGTACGCATTCGCGAGAGCGGTTTGCGCGACCACGAAGCGCGGTCTATCGCGGGGCGGACGCGGCCCAGTGAGATCTATTCCCTGGAAACCGGGGTGCGGCGGAAGGCCGAGGATGGAGACGATCGTGGGCGGTACATCCACGTGCTGCGAAGGGCGGTCGTCCGCGCCCGGTGCCAGCCCAGGGGCGTGAATCAGCAGCGGCGCACGCGAGAGCTCGGCGAACGGCGCGTTGCCATGCGCCGCGAACCCGTGCTCGAGAAAGGCCTGGCCGTGGTCACCGGTGAGAACGAATACAGTGCTGTCCCACATTCCCGTAGCTTTCAGGTGGTCCACCAGCCGCCCGACCTGAGCATCGAGGTAGGCAAGGCTGTTGTCGTAGATGTCGTGCACCGCGGAGGCGGAGTCCGGCGGGAAGCGATTGAATCCTATGGTGAACGAAGTCTTCCCCGTTCCGAAGCGCGCAGGAAAATCGGACGGTCTCTGGTAGGGAACGTGACTGCTCTGCAGGTTCACGTACATGAAGAACGGCCGGGTCTCCCCCTGCCCTGCATAGAGACTGTCGAGCCACTGCACAGCGGCTTTCACGGTGATCCGGTCGTCGATCTTACCGGCGCGTTTGCCCCCATCGGACCAGCGTGCGAAACCGATATCGGTCTCCGGTGCGTAGGTTGGACCGTCGTAGCTCTCGGAGTGGAAAAAGCGATCTATACTCCCCGTATTCAGATAGTAGTACATCCCTCCCCAGTACTCGTTCTGCGACGAGAACACGGCAGTATGGTAGCTCTGTGCCTTGAGTATGTCGTAGATGAGAACTCGCGGATAAGCGGGCTTCTTGGGGTAGGCAACCTGAAAGGGCGATCGTAGTGGGTATTGCCCGGATAGGGGGACCACAGACGCGTAATTCGAGTGCGTCGCGGTGGTCAGGTTGTTCGTGTATACCCGCGATTCCTTCGCAATGCGCTCGACGTTGGGCATGACGAGGCGGTGTCCACCGTATGCGAGCAGCTCGTCGGAGCGCAGCGATTCGACGACCAGTACGATGACATTCCATCTGTGCACGCGAGTGAGGTCCACATCATCATCGTACTTGCCGATGGGGACTATCGCGGCGCTGTCGACTGGTACGGTAATCGGAACCTTCGGGATCTGAGTCTCGCGTTCTCTGCGGGCTCCGAGTGATGCGAATACGCTGGCCATCGGCCCGGTGCGGTCGGCGCGTGCCATGGAGTAGAAGTCGCTGAACTGTCGTTGTGCCCCCGACTCCGGGTCCCACACTTCTACGTCGAGTGCAGCCACTGCCGAAGCAGTGTTCGAAGACGAGCGGAAGCAGAGAAGGAGGGGCACGATCGACAGAAGCGTGACGGCACGACTCAGCCGCCATGGTAGTGCGAATGCCAATTTCCCTACGAGGAGAAGCAACGCCAGAGCAATGGAAGCGCCCAGCGGAACCAGCAGCAGAAGTCTTGGCTCGATGTCCGCAACGTGTTGCAGCAACTGCACCGGGTTGGTCAGCCACAGCCCGATAGCAGCCATACCAAGGAATTGTCCCGTGCTGAAGAAGCTTGCCCAGCTCGCACCGTAGAGGAACACCACCAGCAGCAAGATCATGACGCACGCGAGGCGGAGTGCCATGATCCACCAGCCCCCGGCGATCTCCGAGCGCTCTCGGCGGCGCATCACGAACGTAGCTGCCAGCAATCCGCTCACTATCAAAGTGAGTGGCAGAAGGGCGAGACCACCGAAGGAAACGAGCCCGGCTCGTAGGGGCGGAGGGATGAGACGGTAGTTCCAGACAGTGTCGGGTAGGAGATATCCCAGGAACGCCGAGGTCGCGAAGAACAGAGCCCACACCAAGGCGTGTGCGACGCCACAATGCCAGAAGGTACCGGAAGGGCCAGTTTCAACGGCCGCCGTCGGATACTCCACGTCGGTGTCCGCGACGGGGTCGGCGCGATCGATCGAATCCATCGCTACGGCAATTCCGGGTGATGGGGGGAGGGGAAGTGTTCACTGGGCCCGCAGCTCGTGGAACGATCTTCGACTCGCTGCCGTCTACCAGTGATTTGCAGTTACGCAGGAAAGACGAGTGCCGCGATGCGCGGCAACTCATCAGGTGGGTAGTGGAGGTGCGACGCTCGTTGGCGGGCGCAGGTCAGTTCGTGGGGAGACTCACTCCACCACCGCCGTCTCCTGCGTCTTCACCGCCTCGGTCACCACCCTCGCCTCCTCCTCCGCGTCATTCCGGCTGTACCTCTCCAGGCCGAGCCCCATCCCGATCGTACTCGCCACCATCACGGCCGAGAGCCAGAATGGAGCACCCTCCCCGAATTGATCGGAGAGCAGACCCGCCACCAGCGGGTACGACACACGCGCCAATCCCCCGTACGTCTGCTGCACGCCGAGGTACATCCCCCGCTCCTGCTCGCTCACTACTCGTGATAGAAGCGCCGTCACACACGGGAAGAGCAGCGCGGTTCCCAGCGGGATCATCGCGAGCACCACGGCCAGCGGCAGGTAAACGAGCGAGTGCACGGGGAACGGCCGCATGAACGGCACTAGTGCGAGGCCCAGCGCGAGGAATCCGGCACCGAGCCGCGTCGTCCGCGCCTCGCCGAGCCTGTCCACCGCCCTTCCGAGCACGACGAGCCGGAAGAAGATGCTCAACCCACCCATGTACGCATAGAAAGGCCCGATCTTCTCGGCGGTCACGCCGAAATGCCGGGCCATGAACAGGATGAGCAGCGCGTTCACTCCGTAGAATGCGCCTATCCCCACGGAGTACATCCAGATGATCCGCGACGGCGCTTCGCTGGGATGCCGCGCCACCTGCGCCACGGCCTGGATGGGGCGGCGGGCTTTCGTCGCGCGTGTGGCAGCGCTCACGTGGTGCGACTCGCTCAGGAAGCGCCAGGCGAAGAGGATGTTGAGGAAGCAGAGCGTCGCTGCCAGCAGGCCGGGCGTGTGCGCGCCGAAGCGGGTGGTGGCCGATCCGAGGAGCGGCCCCAGCACGACGCCCGCGTTGGTCGCCGCGGAGAGCCAGCCGAGTCCCTTGGCGCGGTTGCGTGGCTCGACGCTGTCGGCGACGTACGCCTGGATGACTCCCGTGGTACCCCCACCGGCACCCTGCACTATGCGTGAGAGCAGGAGCAGCCCGTACGAGTCGGCGAACGCAAAGACGACGTATGCGACCATGGAGCCGCTGAGTCCGATCAGCAGCGCCGGCTTTCGCCCGTAGCGGTCGGACACGCGTCCCCATAACGGCGCGCTCAGGAGCTGCATCGCCGAGAACGACGACACGAGCACCATGACGAGGAAGTCGTTGGCCCCGAACCGCTCAGCGTAGAAGGGGAGAAGCGGGATGATGATGAGCGCCCCCACCATGTCGATGAAGGCGGTGGCCATCAGTACGCCGAGCTTTCCCGGATCCCCAGATCGAAAAGACTCGTACCGCGAGGAGAGGCCTTTGTGCACGTGGGGAATCTAACGACAGGGTTCAGGCGGCAGGGTTCAGGGTTCAGGTACTACCTCGGGTAATGGATCTCGACTCCGAGGTAGTACCTGAACCCTGAACCCTGCTTCCTGAACCCTGCAGTTCAGGCCCTCTCCCGCCCGTCCAGCGCCTCCACGAAGTGCTGGCGCAGGGCGGGGTTGGTGCGCCAGAGGTAGGTGCCCATCAATACGGCGGCGATCAGGTTGCCGGCGGCTACCTGGTACCAGGCCAGCTCTCCGATCGGGAGAAACTCGGCGAGGAGAGCGGTGAGGCCGTAGAAGCCGAGCTCGAACGCCACGAAGAGAATGAGGAGCCCAGCGAGCACCGTCGGTTCGCGGTCGGCCCAGTGAATGATGGCCGCGGCGATGATGCCGACCACTATGAACGCCGCGTAGTGGAACACCGTGTAAGCCAGGATATGGACGGTCGATCCCTCGCTCCCCAGAGGTCCGAGAACACTGAAGAGTGCCGTGCCGAGTACGAGCGGCGTGTGCAGGGGATGGCCCGCGATGGTGTCGACGATGAGGAACCACACCGCTACGGCCGTCGCGCCTATCACTCCGGCAGAGATCCCGTCTCGGGCAACGCTATGTCCATTCATTCGGAGTACCTCCAGGTTACGCTGTTGGAGAGCTCGCTGGCCGAATCGAGCGGCCGTACCGCCATCCTGGACTCACCCTGGCTCGGTGGTTGCCCCAATGTACTGCAAGCCGCCAGCCGGGGTTACCAGCATGTC
>JBIQMO010000119.1:0-11060 GCA_044463245.1 Gemmatimonas aurantiaca | reverse complement strand
CTCTTCAAGCAGGCACGCGAGCACGCGCCGGCGATCATCTTCATCGACGAGCTGGACTCCATAGGCCGCGCACGCGGACAGGTGGCGATCGGCGGCTCCAGCGAGCAGGAGCAGACGCTCAACCAGATCCTCACCGAGATGGACGGTTTCTCCAGCCGCGAGGGGATCATCGTGCTCGCGGCCACGAACCAGCCCGACGTGCTCGACAAGGCGCTGCTCCGACCCGGACGCTTCGACCGGCGTGTGGTCGTGAACCTCCCCGACCGCAACGGTCGCGAAGCGATACTCGAGGTGCACACGCGCAATGTTCCACTCGCGGCGGACGTGATCCTCGGCGAGCTGGCGCAGGCGACGCCCGGGCTGTCGGGGGCAGACCTCAGGAACCTCGTGAACGAAGCGGCGCTCCTCGCGGCGAGACGCGACCGGAACAGCGTTCGCCAGGTCGACTTCCTGGATGCGCTCGAAAAAATCGTGCTCGGCCCGGAGCGCCCGCTCATCCTCAGCGCCGCGGATCGCGAGCGGATCGCCTATCACGAGGGCGGTCACGCTATCCTCGGCCTCGTGCTCCCCGATGCCGACACGGTGCATCGCGTGAGTATCGTGCCGCGTGGCCAGGCGCTCGGCGTCACCTACCAGCGTCCCGATGCCGATCGCTACAACTATCCCGAGTCGTACCTGCGCGCGAAGATCATCGGGATCCTCGGAGGGCGCGCGGCCGAAGAGGTGGTGTACGGGACCAGGACCACCGGCGCGGAGAACGACATAGAGCAGGCCACCAGTATCGCGCGCGGGATGGTCACGCGCTGGGGAATGAGCGACGAGCTGGGGATGGTGCAGCTCGCACCGAAGCAGAATCCCTACCTGGGCGGCATGGATGGGTACGGTGCCTCGAAGCCCTTCAGCGACGAGACCGCTCGCACCATAGATCTCGAGGTGCAGCGGATCATATCGGAGAGCCACGAAGAGGCGAAGCGACTGCTCATGGTCCACCGCAAGGAGCTCGACGCCCTCGCCGCGGCGCTCCTCGAGCGTGAAACGCTGGACGAGGGCGCAATTCTGGAGGTGACGGGGCTTTCACCCGCGCCTTCGGCGGAGGCGCCGAACGTCAGGGTGTGAGCCCCGCCGCCGCTACAGCTCGAGCTCCCACGTCTCCGACACGAGCTCGTGGCCGAAGCTGTTGTGCAACTCCTCGTTCACCAGGCGGTACCCAGCGGCACCGTAGATGCGCCGCGCCGCGGTGAGCACGCTGTTGGTCCAGAGCGTGACCGTGTGATAGCCCGCATCGCGCGCGAAGCAGGTGCATTCGTCCACCAGCCTGTGGCCGATGCCGAGTCCTCGCGCGGACGGTTCCACGAGCAGGAGACGCAACTTCGCCACGCCGGGGCGCTCGGGGTGCTTCACCAGGAAGACCGACCCCGCGTTCTCTCCGTCGCGCTCGGCTATCCAGCAGCGCTCGCGCTCCGGATCGAAGTGCTCGACGAAGTCGGCGACCACGCGCGCGACGAGCCCCTCGAAGCGTACATCCCAGTCGTACTCGGCGGCGTAGATCGCGCCGTGGCGCGCCACCACCCAACCGAGGTCGCCCGCGCGCGGAGGACGGAGGGTGTAGGGCGCCTTCATGGCGTATGGACGCCCCGCTCGACGGCCAGATCGAGCGCCTCGACCAATCCACCATCATCCACGTGTGCCACGGTTCGCACCGCCACCTCCTTCGCGTCCTGGTCCGCATTTCCCATGGCCACGGGACAGCCGACCAGCCGCATCGCGACGACGTCGTTGTGACCATCGCCCACGTACATCACTTCGTCCAGAGCGATCCCGTACTCCGAGACCATCGCCCGCAGCGCCGTTCCCTTGTCCACGCCTTCACGTGTGAGATTGACGAAGCAGGTATCCGGCATCATAGGCGAGGTGGAGCGCGAGATCTCGAGATCGGGATGGGGCTCGGCGAGCACCTCGGGCAGATCATCGTGTGGAAGTAGCCAGAGCGCTCGTACGATCGGCCCGCGGAGCGAGTCGATGGTCCTCGGCTCGAACGGTACGCCGAGCAACGCCGCATGCTCGCGCGAGCGTTCCGACTCGCCGACGAAGGCGTAGCTCTCATCGGAATAGAGCTCCAGAAGGCGCCCCGTCTCTCGCGCGCGCCTCACCAGCATGTCGACCGTTCGTTCACCGAGCGGCGTGGAGAGCGAGCGTCCCGCGGCGATGTTCACTACGCTGGCGCCGTTCTGAAAGCTGTGCCACCCATACGGATCGATGCGTAGAGCCAGCTCGCGCGTGATCCCGAAACACGGACGCCCGGAGGAGAGGGCGAGGTGTATCCCGGCGTCGCGAGCGCGCTCCACCGCATCCCAGACATCGGGCTCCACCACGCCGGCAGCGCCGATGAGCGTGCCGTCGACATCGATACAGACGAGACAGATCCTCGATGTACCGGGCGCCGACCTGGCCGGCGCTGCCCCGTTTTCACTCACTCGCTAGCCCTGTCTCCTCGATCCCTGGACGTCGCCCTCCTCGTGCCGCCGGAACATGAGGTCGAAGGCGAGCCAGAAAGCACGTGCGAAGGGGAAGAAGAGAAAGGGCATGATCACCGCCAGAATGATGGAGATCGCCCACACCACGTTCCACGACACATCCGGCCAGCTCACGATGATCAGCAGGACGGCGATGGCCACGGAGATCAGCTCGGCGGCTACCAGATTGAACATGTACGCGCCGAGCCAGTAGTCCTCCGACTCGCCACGCTCCAGAACCAGTCCGCAGGTGGGACAGGCGTGCTTCATCTTGAACCACGAGCGCCAGATCCCGCGCCCGCCGCAACGCGGACAGCGCAGTGTGAAAGCGCGCAACACCATCGTGCTGCGCGACGGCCAGGGGCGTGTATAACGATTATCCATCACGTGTGTCATGAACCTCGGAGTCCTGTTGACGGCTGCCACCCCAAATCTAGCTGGTTCAGGTCCCCTCCTGCCGATCGCGAAGCCGTGCCGGACCGCCGGACGCCTGCCCGGTGCGATTCCGCATTCGCTGGCCCGCGAGCTACCATTCGGAACGAGTCCTGGCAATGGCGGCCACGCGACTGGCCCGTACGACGCGCGGCACGCCTCGGGGCTGCGTGCCAACCTTCAACGACAGCGAGAGCGAGCATGGCGAAGCCGAACGAAGTGATAGTCCGGACCGGAGGGCGCGGCTACGTGACGGAGATAATGGCCCGCGGCCACCTTCTGGTCGCCGATGAACCGGTGTCGGCAGGTGGAACGGACGCGGGGCCCACGCCGTACGACTACCTCCTCGCGTCACTCGGCGCTTGCACGGCGATGACCCTGCGCATCTTCGCCGATCGGCGCGGCTGGCCGCTCGAGGGCGTGACCATACGCCTCTGGCAGAGTCGCGTATACGAGAAGGATTGCGAGGATTGTGCGGTCGCGGCGGTCGGGATCGACCAGGTCGAGCGTGAGATCGATCTCGCCGGTCCACTCAGCGAGGAGCAGCAGGAGGGGCTGCTCCAGATCGCCGATCGCTGCCCGGTCGGGCAGACGCTCGGCCGCGGGATACGGATCGTACCCGCGCGGGCCGCGCGCCTCTCCGGCGACGATGGCGCGACGGAAGGAGACGCGCGCTACGAGTAGCGCGCGTCGATCCGGCCGCGGCTACCTGCACAACGGTACGAGCGATATCGCGAAGAGCTGCCACGCGATCGCGGCGAACGCGATGGCGTCGCCGCCCGCCGTGATCTCGAGCCGGAAGCGCGCGTCCCGATCATCACGCGCCTGGCGATAGCGCCGGAGCGCGTGCACCGCCACTATCGCCATGGCGAAGAGCGTGACGCCAACGAGCACCAGCTGGAAGGTTACCAGGCCGCTCGCCGCCGATGCGCCGAGTCCGAGCTGGCACGCTACCGCGGTCGCCACGTAGATGACCACCAGGTGCACTGCCCAGACGAAAAATCCGAAGACGGTGTCCAGGACGGGCGACACGTTGCCGCCTCTCCCGCTCGCCCCCACTCCGACGGAGCGCTCAGCGCGCGACATGGGGCCACCCGGCTACCAGAGCGAGGGCGACGACCACGGCCGGGGCGGTGAATCGCCAGAATAGCAGGCAGACGCGCAGCGTGACAGAGCGCCACGAATCGAGCATCCGGAGCGCAATGCGCGCCACGCACCAGAGCGCCATCGCGCCGCCCAGAACGACGTGCAGCGCGGCGTAACCGAGCAGCGTCCACACGGCCGCGCCGTAGCTGTGCGCCGTCGGATCGATGCCCAGCCCGTCGAGCCATCTCCAACCGATCACCAGTGCGACCGCCGCGAGGACCGCCGCGGCGATCAACGCAACCATGCTGGCGGTGCGATGATCGCGCTGATTGACCCGGTCGGCGGCTTCGAACAGCAGCCACGCCGCGATGATGGCTGCAGCCGCGAGCGCGGGCTCGAGGAAGCTGGGGAGCCGCGAGCCAGGGGGGAGCCAGGTCGCTGGGCGTGCCGTCCAGAGGAAGAAGTAGGCGAAGATGAACGACGCGAAGACTGCCGAGTCGGCGATGAGAGCGACGATAGTGGCCCACCAGCCGACGCTCCCGCTCCCGTTGGTATAGAGCGGAAGCGCCAGCCCCCGTCCGGCGTCGGCCAACCCGCGCGGGAGCGCGGCGTCCATCGACCAGAGCCAGTAGACGAACGCACCGGCGGCTACCACTCCCGCCGCCAGCGCTACGGTCGAAAGTTTGAGAGTGATCGCGGCCATGCCTATGGCGCTCGCCAACGCGGCGACGAACGCGACCCAACCCGGTCCCGGCAGTCGCAGTATCTGATCCGGCATGCTCGCTACCGGCGATGTGAGCAGCGCCTCGCGTGCACCAGTCGGCGTATCCGGCAGGTAGCCGCGCCCGGAAGACTCGTCTTCGGCGAGGTTCTTCTGTTCCCATACCGGATAGCGCGACGTGATCGGAACGATGCTGCGGAAGCCGTGCTCCTTGATGCCGGACATCCACTCGAGCGATGGTGCGCCCCAGGGATTGCCGCCCGCTGGTCGTCCGGACCTCAAATGCAGCACGACATCCACCAGCGCTACGAGCACTCCGGCCGCGAGCACGAAAGCGAACACCGACGTGATCAGGTTCAACGTGCTCACTCCCAGATCGGGCGAGTAGGTGAAGACTCGCCGCGGCATCCCGCGCAGACCGGTGAGGTGCATCGGGAGAAAGGCGGCGTTGAAGCCGATGAACATCAACCAGAATGCCCACTTCCCCATTCGCTCGGAGAGCATCTTCCCACTGACGATCGGCATCCAGTAGTACAGCGCCGCGAAGAGCGGGAAGACCATCCCACCTATGAGCACATAGTGCAGGTGCGCCACCACGAAGTGCGTATCGTGGACCTGCCAGTCGTACGGTGCGGCGGCGACCATGACTCCCGTCATTCCGCCGATCGTGAAAGTCACGAGGAAGCCGAGGATGAAGAGCATGGGCACGCGCAGCACGGGCTTCCCTTCCCAGATCGTCGCAATCCACGCAAAGATCTGGATACCCATCGGGATGGCGATGACGGAGCTCGCCGCCGCGAAGAAGGAGAGCGAGAGGAGCGGGAGTCCGGTGGTGAACATGTGATGGACCCAGAGCCCGAAGCTTAGGAACGCTATCGCGATCGCCGCGAGTGCGACCCACGCGTACCCCACCAGCGGCACGCGCGCGAAACTGGGCAACATCATCGATACCACCCCCGCCGCGGGGAGGAAGATGATGTAGACCTCGGGGTGGCCGAATATCCAGAAGAGATGCTGCCAGAGAATCGGGTCGCCACCCCGCAGCGCATCGTAGAACGGCATCCCGAACGCTCGCTCCAGCTCGAGGAGGATATCTGCCGCGATTACCGCCGGCATCCCGATCATTATCATCCCGGCCGTCACCAGCATGTACCAGGCGAAGATCGGCATCTTGCCGAGCGTCATCCCCGGCGCGCGTGTCCTGAGGATCCCCACTATCAGCTCGACCGCGGCAGCGACCGCCGAGATCTCCACGAAACCGAGGCCGAGGATCCACACGTCGGTGTTGATGCCGGGCGAGTAGAGCGGTCCGGTGAGCGGCGGGTACATGAACCAGCCGCCGTCGGGCGCCACTCCGAAGAAGAGACTGCAGAACACGAGCACGCCGCCGATGGCGTACGCCCAGTAGCCCAGCGCCGAGAGCCGGGGGAAGGGCATGTCGCGCGTGCCGAGCATGCTCGGCAGAAGCAGAACGGCAACCGCCTCCACGATCGGGACCGCGAAGAGGAACATCATCACGGTGCCGTGCATGGTGAAGATCTGGTTGTAGCTCTCGGCGCCGAGGAAGGTGTTGTCGGGACGGGAAAGCTGAACGCGCATCAGGAGCGCGAGCACGCCGGCGCCGAGAAAGAAGAGAAAGCCAGTCGCTACGTAGAGAATGCCGATGTGGGTGTTGTTCACTTCGGTGAAGAAGCCGAAGCGCCGCGGCATCGCCCAGGCGGTCTTCAACCGTTCGAGAGCGTCATCGCCGGTGGACTGCGGGTAGAGCAGCTCCTCTTGCGTCACTGGCCGCTCGAGTACCGACCCGCCTGCGTCCCGGTCCATGGCGTCACTCATTTCAGCGACCCCAGCCAGGCGGCAAGGGAGCGCAACTGCGGGCCGTCGAGCTTGTCGTACGATGGCATGATGATGCCTGGCTTGATCTTCTGCGCACTCACTATCCAGCCTGCTATGCTGCCCTCGCCACCGGGCAGCATCCCGGCACCGATGCTGAGACGCGCCCCCACCTGCGTGAGATCCGGTGCGAGGCGGCCCTGGCTCACCCCACGCACCGTGTGACACCCGCCGCAGCCGAGGCTCTGAAAAAGCCGCTCTCCCGCCAGCAACGGCGGCGACGTCGGCTCTTTGATCGGCTTCGCCAATCCATCCAGCCAAGCGTCGAACTCGGCCGGCGGCATTACCACGACGTCGAAGGCCATGTGAGCGTGCTGCAGCCCGCAGTACTCCGCGCACTGGCCACGGAACCGACCAGGCCGATCCGCCTGGATGACCATCCGGTTGATTCGTCCCGGAATCAGATCGGTTTTGCCGGCGAGGTTGGGCGCCCAGAAGCTGTGAATCACATCCGCCGAGCGGAGGTTGAGAGTTGCTGGCTCACCCAGAGGGAGGCGAAGCTCGTTGGCAGTCGGAGTCGCGGAAGCGGCGCCCGGGCGATGGTACGATATCTCCCACCAGTAACGATGCCCGGTGATGTCGATCGTGATGCTCCCGGCCTCCCGGTAGGTGCGCGCGCCACGGCCAACCACGAATATGTAGGGGACGAGCGCCGTGAGGGTGACGAGCGGGAGCGCCACTCCTCCTCCCCAGAGGAAGAGCTTCCTTCGCACGCGCCGCTCGCCTCGGCGCAGAAATGGCGTGAGCATCAGTACGATGACCAGCGCCACTACGAGCACAGCGATCGCGTACATGACGTCCCCGAGCCGCGCGAGCGACCTAGCGGCCGGGCCGGCGGGGTCGAGCGCGGACTGCGGACCGTGACACGCCGCCGCCATGAGGAGCGGAGCGACGAGGAGCGTACGCCGGTGACGCGAGGCGCTGGACTGGATCATGTAGTGTGTTCGTCTGTCGCCACGATCTTCCGGCCGGAGCGGGGACGGGGTGAACAGTCTCCGCGCTCGACTGCGCGATTCGTTCCATAGCGAGCCGGGCACGTGCGATCCTCGCCCCCCGAATCCGGCTCACGCCTCGTCGTGTATGCCGCGCTGGTCGGCAACCTGCTGATAGCGACCAGCAAGTTCGTGGCGGCGATTCTCGGTCGCAGCTCGGCGATGCTGAGCGAGGGCGTACACTCGCTCGTGGATACCACCAACGAGTTGCTTCTCCTCTACGGTCTGCACCGCGCCGGCAAGCCGCCTGATCGAACGCACCCCTTCGGCCATGGACGCGAGCTCTACTTCTGGAACTTCATCGTCGCGCTGCTCGTGTTCGCGCTCGGCGCCGGAGTCTCGTTCTATCAGGGAGTGTCGCACATCCGGGATCCCGAGCCGATGGCGCATCCCAAGCTGAGCTACATCGTGCTCGCCGTCGCCTTCGTGCTCGAGGGAAGCACCTGGCTCATCTCGCTGAGGAAGGTGCGCGCGACCAAGGGCGACCTGGGGTACCTCGAAGCGTTTCGCAGGAGCAAGGATCCGAGCGTGTTCACCGTGCTCTTCGAGGACAGCGCCGCACTCCTCGGTCTGCTCATCGCCGCGCTCGGCATCCTGAGCGCCGATCTGCTGAACGAGCCGCGGCTCGATGGCCTCGCATCGATCGGGATCGCGCTCGTGCTCGCTACGGCATCGCTACTACTGGCGCGCGAGACCAAGGGGCTGCTCATCGGCGAGCCGGCGGACCCGCGGCTTCACCGGTCGATCCTCGCGATAGCGAGCGCCGCCCCCGGCGTGCAGCACGTGAACGCGTTATTCACCTCGCAGCTGGGTCCCAGGCAGGTGGTGGCCAACGTGAGCGCCGAGTTCGATGACTCGCTCTCCACCCCGGATGTGGAGGCGAGCGTCGACAGCATCGAGCGCGACGTTCGGGAGGAGCACCCCGAAGTAGTGGCGATCTTCGTGCGGCCTGAAACCGTGGAGCGTTGGGATGCGCGTATGGCCGAGTTAAGGCAGCATCGCTGACGCGCGCTCGATCACCAGCCGCGGAAGATCTCCCACTCGGCGGTCACTTCGTCGCTCCCCGTGGGGAATACCGCGTACCGCTCGTACTGTGCTGCCGTCGCGCACGCATGGTTCGGATAGACCCGCACCCGAGTACCCACGGGAAGATCCGGAAGCGATGCGCTGCTTCCGGGACGTATGGCCATCGTCCCGTGCTCCTGGCTGGTGCGCGCCACTATCAGATCCTCGTACGGAGTGCCGTCCATCGCCGTGACGATGCCGTACCCCTGATCCACCGGCTGCGAGGACGTTCCACGGTCGCGCGACATCGCCATCCACCCTGCATCCGTGATGATCCAACCCTTCTCGGGGCGATGGCCTGTCACGGTCGCCACCACCGATATCGCGATGTCGTCCAGCGTGCACACGCCGATACCAGCCATCACGAGATCCTGGAAGACGTACACGCCCGCGCGAACCTCGGTGACGCCATCGAGCCGACGGGCGAAGTGCGAAGTTGGAGTCGAGCCCACGCTCACAACGGGGGATGGGTAGCCCGCCGCCCTCAAACGCTCGGCCGCTCCCACCACCGCTACCCGCTCGTTCTCCGCGGCCGCCGCGAGCGCGTCGGGCGTGAAGCAGCCGTACGACTCGCCCGCATGCACTAGCACTCCGCGCAACTCAGCGCCGCCGTCGACGAGCTCGCGCGCCACCTCGAGTATCTCCGGGTCATCCGGTGAGAGGCCGGCGCGGTGGCCATCCGCATCGATCTCGATCAGCGCCGGGATGCGGTCGCCGCTCCGGCGCGAGGCCTCGGCCACCGCTCGCACCTGAGCGGTGCTGTCGAGGATCACGGAGAGATCCACGCCACTCCGGCGCAGTGCTTCCACGCGATCGAGCTTGGATGGCGCTATCCCGACCGCGTAGGTGATGTCGCGGAAGCCCGCGCGCGCGAACTCCTCGGCTTCGCGCAGGGTAGAGACCGTGATCGGTGAGATCCCACGACTCATCCGCTTCCCCACCTCGATCGACTTGTGCGTCTTCATGTGCGGACGGAGTGCCACGCCCAGCTCGTACATCCGCTTCTCGAGCCGCGCCAGGTTGCGCTCCATGCGCTCGGGATCGAGCGCCAGGAAGGGGGTATCCAGCGAGGCGACGGGGCGCCGGGTTCCCTGCGATTCTTGGGTAGTTTTCATATCGGGTGCAAGAAAGCCGGCGGCTGCGCGAATGGCAACGCCCGGGCGCGGGCCGGGCACACCGCGCGCGCTACACGCGTTATGCTGTTACAGCCCATTCAGATCGACCGGCGCACGAGAGGCTGTGCGCCGGTCGATCGTTCGAGGGAGTACCCGATGATCAGACGATGATACCGCTTTCGATACTCGACCTCGCGCCCATCGTGCAGGGGAGCGATGCCTCCCGCGCACTCGCCAACTCGCTCGACCTGGCGCGCCACGCCGAACGACTCGGCTACCGCCGCTTTTGGCTGGCGGAGCACCACAACATGACCGGTATCGCCAGCGCCGCGACCTCCGTGGTGATCGGGCACGTGGCGTCCGGCACCTCCACCATCCGCGTGGGAGCGGGCGGAGTGATGCTCCCGAATCACGCCCCGCTCCTCATCGCCGAACAGTTCGGGACGCTCGAGGCACTGTATCCCGGCCGTATCGACCTCGGCCTCGGTCGCGCGCCCGGCTCCGATCTCGCCACGGCGCGCGCGTTGCGGCGCGACCCGCGAGCTGCAGACACCTTTCCGCAGGACGTGGTGGAGCTGATGCACTACCTCGAGCCAGCGGAGGAAGGCCAGGCGGTGCGTGCGATACCCGGTGCGGGATCGCGCGTGCCGATCTGGATCCTCGGCTCGAGCACCTTCGGCGCGCAGCTCGCCGCGGCACTCGGTCTTCCATACGCATTCGCATCGCACTTCGCGCCGCGCATGCTGTTCGAGGCGATCGCTCTGTACCGCGAGCGCTTCACGCCGTCCGGGGAGCCAGGGGCGCTCGAGAAGCCGTACCTGATGCTCGGCGTCAACGTGGTGGCGGCCGAGAGCTCCGAGGAGGCGCGCTACCTCTTCACATCGCTGCAGCAGATGTTCGTCAACATCCGCCGCGGCCAACCCGGCCCGATGCCGGCGCCCGTGGCCGACTTCGAGTCGCGCATTCCACCGTGGGAGCGCGTGCAGATCGAGGAGAATCTGGCCGCGTCCATCGTGGGAAGCCCGAGCGAGGTGCGCGATGGGCTGGCGCGGTTCGTGGAGCGCACCGGCGCGGACGAGCTGATAATCTCATCCCCTATCTTCGACCACGCCGCGCGACTGCACTCCTACACCCTGCTCGACCAGGTGAACCACGGGGTCAGAACGGCGGGGTCAGGTCTTTAATTTCGAGCGAGCTCTAGTATAAGAGGCGGGGTCAGGTCTTTAATTTCGAGCAGGCTGAG
>JBIQMO010000118.1:0-11158 GCA_044463245.1 Gemmatimonas aurantiaca | reverse complement strand
GCTCATGCTTCCTGCTTCTCGCGCTCGGCGAACCACGCCTTGATGTAGTCCGCCAGCTCGGAGGTGGAGGTGCCGGGTCCGAACAGCTCGCCGATCCCCTGGGCGCGCAGGGCCTCTATGTCCTCCTTGGGGATGATGCCGCCCCCGGTGATCAGGATGTCGTCGCGGCCCGCCTCCTTCAGGAGCTGCTGCACGCGCGGGAAGAGAGTCATGTGCGCGCCGCTGAGAATGGAGAGTCCGACTACGTCGACATCTTCCTGCACCGCGGCGCTCGCGATCATCTCGGGCGTCTGGTGGAGGCCCGTGTATATCACTTCCATCCCCGCGTCGCGGAGCGCGGATGCGACGACCTTCGCACCGCGGTCGTGGCCATCGAGTCCGGGCTTGGCAATCAGCACGCGAATGGGTCGCTGCATTTGCGAACCTTGGTCTGGGTTATTGAGTGATAGGTGGAAGTCTATCTTCTGCGGCGCCGTCTCGACAATTCCTCCTTGTGCGCCACGAGGAGCATCTCCGACGATGCGCGTGTGAGCGGCTCCTCGCTCCACGAGTCGTACGCCTCGGTGGTGACGAGTCCCGCGTCCGCCATGAGCTCCGCGAGGTACGAGGCCGTGTAGAGCCGGATGCGATGGTCGCGCTCCCCGGAGCTGGTCTGGTCGCTCCAGTCGACGCGGATCGTGAGCACGCCCGAGAGTGGATCGAAGGAGCGCTCGTGCGCGACCATGGTCCCGTCGCTCGCCCGCCACCAGTCACGGTCGAGGAAGCCGCTCATGACCCCGTCGCGGCTGGCACCGTGCCAGATGAGAATCCCGCCCGGGCGCAGCACGCGCGCGAATTCGGAGATCGTGCGGATGTCGTCCGCCGGATCCTGGAAGAAGCCGAAGGAGGTGAAGAGGTTCACGACGGCGTCGAAGCGGCCGCTCCACCGAGCGGGTAGCCGGCGCATGTCCCCCTTCGCATAGTGCAGCCGCGGGCCCGTGCCCCGCTCGCGTGCACGCTTCAGGAGGTAGTCGGAGTAGTCGAGCCCGGTGACGTCGAAGCCAGCCTCGGCGAGGAGGTGCGAATGGCGTCCCTGCCCGCAGGGTATGTCGAGCACCTTCGCGCCCAGCGGGAGCGCAAGCAGCTCCACCAACCGCGCCACCTCGCGGCGATCGCTCTCCAGCGAGAAGAGCGGGGAGTATTCCGAGAGATAGCGCTCGTCGAAGTACGATTCCCACCACTCGCTGCGCGGCTTCACTCGCGGTCGCGCGCTCAGAAGAACACCGGTTCGCGGTAGGCGCCGAACACCTCTTCCATCGCGGCACGGATCTCGTACAGCGTGGCGTCGGCGCGAGCCGCGTCGAGGATGAAGGGGATGAGGTTCACGTCGGTACGCGCTGCTTCGCGCAGCGCGGCTATCGCCTTCCCGTGGCGCTCCGCATCGCGAGTGGCGCGCAGCTTCGCCATCCGCTCGCGCTGCTCGCGCTCGGTGTCCTCGCCGATCCGGAGGATGGGGATCGTGAGCTCCGGCTCCTCGGTCACCAGCTCGTTGACGCCCACCACCACCTTCCGGTGCTGCTCCACCTCCCACTGCTGACGCATCGCCGATTCCGCTATGCGCCGCTGCAGCCATCCCGACTCGAGTGCCTTGGGAACGCCACCGACGCGATCGATCTCCTCGAAGAGCTCCTCGGCGCCGCGCTCCATCTCGTCGGTGAGCGACTCGATGTAATACGAACCGCCCAGAGGGTCGATCACGTTGGGCACGCCGGTCTCGTAGGCGAGGATCTGCTGCGTGCGGAGCGCCACCTGCACCGCCTGCTCGGTGGGAAGCGCGAGCGTCTCATCCATCGAGTTGGTGTGCAGCGACTGCGTTCCGCCGAGTACCGCGGCCATCGCCTGGTAGGCTACGCGCACGATGTTGTTCATCGGCTGCTGCGCGGTGAGCGTCACGCCGGCGGTCTGCGAGTGGAAGCGCATCATCCAGGAGCGCGGATCGCGCGCGCCGTACTTCTCGCGCATCCGCTTCGCCCAGATGCGGCGAGCGGCGCGGAGCTTGGCGATCTCCTCGAAGAAGTCGTTGTGGATGTCCCAGAAGAACGAAAGCCGCGGCGCGAAATCGTCTACCGCGAGCCCTCGCTCGATCCCCTTCTCCACGTACGTGAAGCCGTCGGCGAGCGTGAAGGCCAGCTCCTGCACCGCAGTGGCTCCCGCCTCGCGGATGTGGTAGCCGGAGATCGAGATGGTGTTCCACTGCGGAGCGTGCTTCGCCGACCACTCGAAGCCATCGATGATGAGGCGCAGCGCCGGTTCTATGGGATAGATCCACGCATGCTGCGCCATGTACTCCTTCAGGATGTCGTTCTGGATCGTCCCGCGCAGCTTCTCGGAGGGAACGCCCTGCCGCTCGGCGGCGGCTATGAAGAAGCAGTAGAGGATCAGCGCGGGGCCGTTGATGGTCATCGAGACCGACACTTCATCGAGCGGGATCCCCTCGAACAGTGCCTCCATGTCGGCCGTGCTCGAGATGGCGACACCGCACTTCCCCACTTCCCCCTCGGAGCGCGGGTGGTCGGAGTCGTATCCCATCAGCGTGGGAAAGTCGAAGGCGACGGAGAGGCCGGTCTGCCCTTGCTCGAGCAGGTACTTGTAGCGCTGGTTGGTGTCGCGTGCGCTCCCGAAGCCGGCGAACTGGCGCATGGTCCAGAGGCGCCCGCGATAGCCGGTGGCGTGAATCCCGCGCGCGAAGGGGTAGCTCCCCGGAGTGCCATCCGCCGACGGGTCGCGACCGGCGGTATCGAGCGCGGTGTAGAGCGGCTCGACCGTTCGAGTGGAGTTTGTGAAGGCGATGTCGCGCTTTCGCCCCGACTCGTAGAGCGCGCGCCACGCGGCGACTTCGGCGCGCAGACGCTCGAGCTCTTCGCTTTCCTGACCCTCCAGCCGCTCGACCTTCCCAGTTGAAGTCATCCTCTCCTCCGTCGAGTCTCTGCCGCCGCTCACTGGCGCCGGCCGCGCGCGATCAACTCCACGCTCCGCTCCAGCAACGCCTCCGCGGCCGCGAACGGGGTAAGAGAGCCCTCGTCGAGCGCGGGAAGCACATCATCGAGCCAGGTGTTGGTCTCCTGGTCGCGCCAGAGACGCTCTCGCACTCTGCGCTCCACGACTTCGACGACGCGCTCGCGCAGTCGCTGGCGCCGTCTGGAACGCAGCATACCGCTCCTCTCAAGATAATCGAAGTGCCTGTCGAAGGCCTTCACGAGCTCCTCGATCCCCTCCCCACGATCGGCCGTCGTGGCGATGACGGGCGGCGTCCAGCGATCGGAATCCTCGGCGGCGGCCGCGCTGCGCGCCGCGTAGGCGGGGTTCCGGATCGGCCGCTCCTCCCCGCTCGTGCGCACGCGGTGCTGCACCCCGTGGTGCCCCGGCACATCGCGATACGTCTGGCCCATTCGCAGACCGATGGTTATCTCGATCTCGTGCCGCAGCCGCTCGGCACCGGGCCGGTCCGACTTGTTGACCACGAAGACGTCGGCGATCTCCATGAGCCCCGCCTTCATCGTCTGGATCGCGTCGCCCGACTCAGGCACCAGCACCACCGCCGTGCTGTCCGCGATGCGCGCGATGTCCAGCTCGCTCTGCCCGACGCCCACGGTCTCGATGAGCACCCGGTCGAAGCCGAACGCATCGAGCACGTCGGCCACCTCGCGCGTCGCCGCCGCGAGGCCGCCAAGTGAGCCGCGCGTGCCCATTGAGCGTATGAAGATTCCGGGATCGAGCGCGATCTCCTCCATGCGTATCCTGTCGCCGAGGAGCGCTCCGCCGGTGAACGGCGAGGTGGGATCGATCGCGACGATTCCGACGGTGAGCCCCGACGCGCGCCAGGCGCGGGCGAGCTGCATCCCGAGCGTGCTCTTTCCCGCTCCCGGCGGGCCGGTGAGCCCGACGCGGCGCGCGCGTCCGAGTCTCGGGTGCAGGCGTCCGAGCACCTCCTCGAAGCCGGAGCGGTGATTCTCCACTACGCTCACCGCGCGCGCCAGCGCGGCGGGGGAGCCAGCGTCGAAATCCGCGAACAGCTTGTCGTGCCGGGTGGCAGAGATGGAGCTATCAGTCATCAGCGCCAGCGGCGATAGCCGCGGAGTGGGTTGGAGAGCAGGTGCCAGGGGAGGAGGAGGAGCACGGCGAAGGTCAGCAGCGCGGCACCGAGCGTCACGATCAGCACGTAGATGTTGCGGTCTGCCAGGTATACCAGCGCTCCCACGATGGCGAGCACACCGGTCATGAGACAGAGCGCGATGCGCCGCGTCTGGCCGGCGAGAAAGCGCTGCATCTCGAGCACGTCACGCGGGTGAGCGCGTACGCGCAGCTCGTCGCGCCCCGCGCGGCGAAGGATGTCGCGCAGCTCGCGCGCTATCCCGCCGAGCTGCGCGAGCGCATCCTGCATCCGGTCGCGCGGGTCGGCACCCACTGCCGAAGCCATGAGCCGGCTCCCCATCGACTTGAGGATGGGCGACGCGAAGTGCACCGAATTGAAGTCCGGGTCGTAGCGCATTCCGATCCCCTCCGCGAGCGCAGCAGCACGGCCGAGGTAAACCAGCTCGCTGGGGAGCACGATCGGCCAGCGGTAGAACGTAGAGAGTACCTCGTTCACGATCCGCTGGATCTGGCGTGGCTTGGCGTCCGGAGTGAAGGCGATGGACATCAGCGCTCGCGCCGCATCGCGCACCGTGCCGCGGTCCACCTCGGGATCGAGGAGACCCAGGTCGTAGAAGCCGGCCACCACCGCGTCCACGTCCTGGCGGACGGCCGCGAGGATCGTCTGGATGAGCGCGACTCGCGTGTCGCGCTCCACACGCACCACCATCCCGAAATCGAGGAGCACGAGCGTCCCGTCGGCCGCGACGAGAAGATTGCCGGGGTGCGGGTCGGCGTGAAACAGGCCGTCCACCAGCATCATCTGCGCGTACACCTCGACGATCGTCTCCAGAAGGTTCGAGAGCGAGACGTCGCCGGAAGCTATGCGCTCCTGCAGACTGTCGATCTTGGTGCCCGTCATGTACTCCAGCACGAGCACCCGCTGCGAGGTGAGACCGCTCACCACCTCGGGCACGGCCACGCGCGAGTCGTTCGCGAAGTTGGCCCGGATCTGCTCGGCGTTACGCGCTTCGGCGCGGAAGTCCATCTCCTCGTCTATCCGCCGCGCGAACTCGCGCACGATGGTCGTGATCGCGCGCGTGTGGTGGTTGGGAAAGAGGACGTTCACGAAGGAGAGGATCCGGAAGGCGGCGTCGAGGTCCACCGCCACCAGCTCCTCGACTCCGGGTCGAAGTACCTTCACCACCACTTCGCGCTCGCCGAGGGAGGCGCGGTGCACCTGTCCGAGCGACGCCGCGGCGAGCGGCTCGGGGTCGAAGCGATCGAAAATCTCGCGCACCGGGCGCCCCAGCTCGCGAACTATCACTTCCTCGATAGCGCTCGACGGGAGCGGCGGGACGCGATCCGTGAGCCGTCCCACCTCGCTCAGGTACGGTTCCGGGAGGATGTCCGCGCGCGAAGCGAACACCTGCGCGAGCTTTATGAAAGTGGGGCCCAGCGCGGCCACAGTGGCGGTGAGACGCTCCGCGCGCCGCCGGTGCTCCTCCTCACTCACGCTGCGGCGGCCGCCCACGACGATCCAGCGGCGCCTGTCGCGAAAGAAGAGTACGACGAAGGGAAAGAGGCGCCAGAAGACGTAGAATGCCCGCACGTCAGCGAACCTGCTCTATCGCGATGGAGCGCGCGGTGCCTGCGCGCTGCACCATGAGGCGGAGCACGCGCGACGGCTCGGCCTCCACCACGGTGAGCTCGAGATCGCCAAGACGGAAGCGCTCGCCGAGCGTGGGAATGCGTCCGAGCGCGCGAACCACCACCCCGCCCAGCGATTGCACGCGGGCGCCGTTCCCGGTTCCCTGTTCCACGCCGAAGCGCCTGAGGACCTCATCGAGTGGCGCGGACGCTTCGATGATCGTGGCGCCGCCGATCCCACTCCCCTCCTCGTCCTCGGGAATCGGCTCATCGTGCTCGTCGCGGATGTCGCCCACCAGCTCCTCGAGAACGTCCTCGAGGGTCACGATTCCGGCGGTTCCACCGAACTCGTCGAGTACCACGGCCAGATGACGCTGCCCGCGCAGCATCTCGAAGAGCATCTCGCTGCAGTGCTTCGAAGCGGGCGCGTGCGCCACCTCGTGCACGAACGGCTTCTCCCAGGCGCCCACCTTCAGGACGTCGAAGACGTGAACCATCCCCACCACCTCATCCAGCGAACCGCGATAGAGTGGGACGCGGCTGTAACCCGACTTCGCGATCGCCCGCGCCATCTCCTCGGGCGGCGTCGAGATGTCCAGCGCGAATACGTCGGTCCTGGGCGTCATCACATCGCGGAGCGTCTTCTCACCGAACTCCACTACGCCGGTGATGATCTCGATCTCTTCCGGCTCGCCGATCCCCTCCATCTCACCTTCGCGGAGGAGCGTCTGCAGCCCGTCGCGCGCGGAGCTCTCCGCTTCCGGCCTGCGCTCGAAGACAGCGCTCGCGAGCCGCTCCGACGCGCGGATGAACGGCCCGAGAACGAACTCGGATCCGTGAAGCGGCGGAAGGAGAACGGGGATGAGTCGCGATGCCCAGTGTCTTCCCACCGCGCGCGGCACGAGCTGGCCAAGGAGGAGGAAGACGAGCGCGGTGATGACCACCCCCGCCGCCAGCTCGCCCGGCTCGGCGCCGAGTCGCGTTCCCAGCACGGTGCCCACCAGCGCTACCGCGAGCGCGGTCATCGTGGCCGATGCGAGGAGGAGGCGCTGCGGCTGCGCGAGGTACGCTTCGGTAACCGACCCGCCGAGCTGCCGCTCCGCCCAGTGCCGCAGCCAGATGCGACTCACCGAGCGCACCGCGGTGGCCGCGGCAGTGAGCCACGCCACGAGGAGCAGAGCGATCAGCAGCGGTGCGATCAGCGCGCTCATTGTTCGCTACCCGCGGCGACCTCGAGCCGCTCGAAGTACACGCGCTCGATGCGCCGCCGTACCACGCGCTCCACAACCACACGGTAGCCGTCGAGCTGCAGCTCCAGGCCGGCGCGCGGGACGTGGCCCACCAGCTCGAAGATGAGCCCGCCCACGGTGCTCACGCCATCGTGCTCCATGGGAGAGCCGAGCAGCTCGGAGAGCTCGTCGAGCTGCACACGCCCCGATACCCAGAAGCGCTTCCCTTCCTCCGACTCGATCTCCGGCTCCTCGGTGTCGTACTCGTCGCGGATGTCGCCGACGATCTCCTCGAGGATGTCTTCGATCGTGATGAGGCCGGCGGTGCCGCCGTACTCGTCCACCACGATCGCGAGGTGACTTCCAGAGCTCTTGAAGTCGCGGAGCTGGCTGTCGATGGTCTTGCTCTCCGGGATGAAGAGCGCCGGCCGCACGAGCGTCTGCCAGCCGCCGGCCGGCTCGCTGTCGGCGATGACCGCTCCGAGGAGATCCTTGGCGAAGAGGAGCCCGATGATGCGGTCGAGAGTCCTGTCGTAGACCGGCAGGCGCGCGTGCTGCGAGCTGCGCACCCGGTCCACTACCTCGGACCATGGAGTCGATCGCTCGATCCCCAGGATATCCACTCGCGGCATCATGATCTCGTGCACCTCGGTGTCGCCGAGCGAGAAGATGCGGTGGAGGATCGCGCGCTGGTCCACGGCCGCGCTGCTATCGGTGCGTACCACCTGCCTGAATTGCTCGTTGGTGGCTTCCCGATCGGCGTCGCTCGGACGCATGGGTGGGAGGATCCGGCGGAGCATGCGCTCCATGCGCATTCCCGACGCGACGATGGGGCGCATGATTCGATCGGCAGCGCGGGCCACGGCATGCAGCTCGTCCGGACAGTGGGGGCCGAGCGCATCGCCTGCCGCGCGCGGGAGAACCTCGCCGAGCGCCACGATGACCAGCGCCAGGATGATCCCGGCCGGTACCGCCTCGCCCAGCTCCAGCGCCGCGAACCCGAGTGCGGCGGCTCCCGCGGCCCCGGCGATGAGGTGCGTGAAGAGCCGCGCGATCGAGAGAGAGCGGTGCGTGATGTTGCGCACTCCGCCCGTGGGCGCCTCGGTCCCATTGCCCTGCGACGCCGCGGCGAGGAGCGCTCCATCCGCGGCCGCGGCCAGGGCGCCGCAGACGATCGCGATGATGGAAACCGCCGCGTACACGATGCTCATGTGCGTGAACCCCTTCCGTTCCCGGCGGCGAGCGCGCTGCGGAGGAGGCGCTCCTGACGCTTCCACATCGCCGAGCCTGCGCGCTCCTCGCGCGACCCTTCGGGGTGCGAGTAGCCGAGGGCGTGCAGCGTCCCGTGCACCACGAGCCGAGCCAGTTCCTCGGTGACCGGGATTCCCTCGCTGCGCGCGTTGGCGCGCGCCACGTCGGGCGCGATGTACACGTCACCCACCAGCGGCGTCCCCGGCGCGCTTCCACCGAGCTCGAAGGAGATCACGTCCGTAGGGCCCGAACGACCGAGGTGCCGCCGGTTGAGCGCGGCGATCGCCCGATTCGATACGAAGGTGATCGAGATATCGGCATGGCGCACGCGCTCGGCACGGAGCACGCGCGTTGCGATCCATGCGACCCGTTCGCGCGAGAGCGGGATGCGTCCGCTTCGTATCGCAACGTCGACGGAGATGCTCATACCTGAGCGAACTCCGATGTCACGCCTCCGCTCGTGGAAGGGTAGTCGATGCGGCTGTGATACATGCCGACGAGCATACGCTCGAACTGAGCCTTCACGATGTCGAGCTGGCGGAGGGTGAGGGGTGCGTCGCGCAGCTGTCCCTGCTCCATCTTCTGACGCACGATGTGGTCGATCACCTCGCGGATGCGAGCGGGCGTGGGATCCGTCAGCACTCGCACCGCCGCCTCCACGCCGTCGGCGAGCATGCATACCGCCGTCTCCGCAGTCTGCGGAATCGGTCCCGGATAGGCGTAGTCGCTGGTATTCGACGGAGGGCCGCCATCGCGCTCCTTCGCCTTCTCCAGGAAGTACGCGATCGGCGAGGTGCCGTGGTGCTCGGGGATGAACGACGCGATCGCCGGTGGGATGTGATACTCCGCCGCCAGCTCCATCCCCTCGCGCACGTGGTTGCGGATGATGGATGCGCTCGTACCCGGTTTGAGCTTGTCGTGAGGGTTCCGTCCGCCCGCCTGATTCTCCACGAAGTACTGCGGCTTCTTGAGCTTCCCGATGTCGTGGTAGTACGTCCCCACCCGCCCGAGGAGGCCGTTCGCGCCTATGGCGTTGCAGGCGCCCTCCACCAGATTCGCCATCGCGATCGTGTGCGCGTAGGTACCCGGCGCCTCGAGACTGAGCCGCCTGAGGAGCGGCCGGTTGAGGTCCGAGTACTCGATGAGGGTGAGATGCGTCGTGATCCCGGTGAACCGCTCGGCGAGCGGTATCAGGAACATGGCGAACACCACGGAGACGATCGCGTTGCCGATGCCGAGCCCCGCGCTGGACACGATCGCGGTGGGGGTCCACCCCAGCGTGAGGCCCAGCGCGAGCGCCGCGCAGATGTAGGCGATCCCGATGGTGATGACGTACTGGTACGACTGGTCGCGCTTGAGGATGATGCGCACACTCAGCGCGGCGGCCGCGCCGCCCACCAGATTGATGAAGAGTGCGTTCGTCCCCCGGTACACGCTCTGGCCACCCACGAGCACCGCGAGGATCATCGCGGCGATCATGCTTATGCGCGGGTCGAAGAGAACGCTGAACATGATGGCGGCCAGCGCCACCGGTACCAGCTCAGGATGCACCGGTCGCCAGTGCGAGGCCACCGCCGCCGCCACGAGCACCAGGAGATAGACCGCCGCGAAGAGCGAGAGCGACCGGAACGATTTGTAGAGCTGCGGCCTGAAGAGCACCATCGCGATCCCGAAGATCGCGAGGAGGATGGCGTTGTAGGCGATGCTCCCCACTATTCGACCGACCGCGCGCTGGCCGCGCTCGCGCCCCTGCATCGCATCGTGCAGGGCGCGCATCTTGTCGAACTCCGGGCGGCCGACCACCTCGTGCTCGCCCACGATCTTCTCGCCCGTTCGCACACGGTAGCGGCTGGTGTCCACCGAGGCGCGAAGCTCCTGACGGCGCATCTCGGTGGCGACCCGGTCGGGCACGATGGTGGGATGGAAGAAGCTGCTCAGCAGCTTGAGGTAGAGTCCCTCCGCCACTGACGAGTTGCGATCGGGTTGCAGCGAGCGCGCGCGGTTGAGGAGCGAGCCGAAGGTGAGAAGGCTGTCCACCATCACGCTGCGCTCCTCGCTCCCGCGTCGTACTATCACGTCGCCGCGCAGTTGTTCGATGGCGCTCCCGGCCACGATCCCGCTCGAGAGCCAGCGAGCGAAGACGCGTCGTGCCGCGTCCTCGAGTGCTCGCCGGCGTGCCGCTACCACCAGGTAGTCTGCCTCGTCGGACGTGAGACTCACGCCGAGCTTGGCGGCCGCCTGCTGGAGGGCCACGCTCACAGTGGCGGTCGTCTGCTTTCCCGTCTGCGTGCGCTCCTGACGCTCGGCCACGCTCGCCAGCGAGTCCATGAAGGTGCGGAGCTGGCCCTGCGCCGAGTCGAGAGCGGCCTGCGAGTAATCGAAGATCGGCTTGGCCGAGCGCGCCAGCTCGTCTCGCTCCTTCGCGAGCTCTTCGTCCGTCTTGCGAACGGTGAAGGCGAAGGGAGCGATCACGTTCTTGGTGGCTACCGAGCCCACCTCGAAGATGGGCGAGTCCACCGCGGGCGCGTTCGGGAAGAGCAGGTAGGTGACGACGGCGAGCGCGACCAGAAGCGCCACCCGTGATGCGTGATAGATCACGCCATCGAGTGGGCGCGCAGGCGGCTCCTCTTCCATGGGAGCCAGCTCCAACTGGCCGCGTACCGTGTTCGCCATCAGCTACTCGGCTCCAGCGCCCGCGTCGCGCGCGTACGCCTTGATGATCTCGCGCACCAGGCGGTGGCGGATCACGTCCGACTCGGTGAGATACTGGAAGCCGATACCGTCTATGCCGCGCAGGATGCGCTCGATCTCGATGAGACCCGACTGCTCGCGCGTGGGGAGATCGATCTGAGTCTTGTCGCCCGTGATGACCGCCTTGGAATTAACGCCGAGGCGGGTGAGGAACATCTTCATCTGCG